>JBAVLE010000001.1:0-10874 GCA_049688735.1 Candidatus Angelobacter sp.
TGCGTGGCCTGTCGGAGCCCAACCTTGAGAAATATGCTGCCGCCCTGAAAGATTGCGTTGCCAAAGAGCAGCCGCTGAAAAAAATCTTGCACGCGGCGAAGCCTACCGCCTTATGTTTTTCCGGGGGCGGAATAAGAAGTGCAAGCTTTGGACTGGGAGTTTTGACACAACTGGCAAGACTTTCCCGTGGAGCTGGTGACAAAAGCGTCTTGAATAAAATTGACTATGTTTCCACTGTTTCAGGCGGCGGGTATGTAGGCAGCTGGTTCACCGGATGGCTTAGAGCAAAAAATCTAGACAAACAAAAAGCATCGGCGACCGCAAGCAAATCGGAAGAAGTAAGCGTGCCACAGCAAGCAAGCGCGCTGGATAGAGTGATCGAAGATATAGGCGGTGCTCCTCCCACCGGCGCTGATCCTGAACCCTCACCTCTCCGTCACCTGCGGGACTATACCAGCTACCTGGCTCCGCGCAGCGGATTGCTCTCAGCGGATAGCTGGACGCTTGCCGCAATATTCTTGCGAAATTTGCTCCTGAACTGGGGGATTCTTGTTCCTGCTTTTGCGGCCTTACTGCTGCTTCCGGTTTTCAATACTTATTTGTTTTCCTGGGCGACCAGCCATTTTCACGCAGGCAGCCTATTGTGGGCAGCCGGCAGTCTTGCATTGGTGAGCTTTCTATATATTGCGTGGCATTTGCCGGGGAACTATGAGCTCCAGCCCAAGAAGGCCGGCTTTGCCGGATTTGGCGTTCCCCTGTTCTTATCTGCTTGGCTGCTGTCAGCTTCTTTTGCGGCCGCCCAGCACGAACATGTGAACTTCGAGCAGGTGTACTGGAAGTTGCTGATTGTGGCAGCCGTGAGTCATGTTGGCTTGGTGGGGGGACGTACTATCAGGGCATTAGTGAAGGGGGGATATAAGCGCGCCCCACATTTCCTTCGCGACGCTATAGTCCAGTTTTTTACTACCTCGGGTTCAGCATTTTTTGTGGCTTGGCTCTTATGGCTGCTTGGCGTGCACGTTGGTACATATTTGAAGGATACAGGCGATGTTCGGCTTGTTGTTAGTTTATCGGTACCGGTGATTCTGACCGCATTTGCTCTTACTGCGGTTCTGCTCAATGGTCTCAACGCGCAGTTTGACGCCGAAGAAGACCGCGAATGGTGGTCGCGGTCCGGAGCATTTGTGCTTATGGGGGTGATGTTGTGGCCTCTGCTGCACCTATTGGTGCTATACAGCCATGAAATTATTGAGGCAGCCAGAAAAGTCTTTTTTGGAATTCCCGGCGCGGTCAGTATCCCGGTTTTGACCGCATTGATAGGCGCGTTGGCAAGTTGGGTGGGTTTCAACCCTGCAACTGCCTCAAGCCATGCAAAAGTAGACTTCAACAAACTCAGTAAAGTGGGCAAGTTTCTTTCAAAGCGAGAATTGCTGATTCCAGCTATGGGCACGCTTTTTTTTGTATTGCTGGGCATTGCCTTGGCACAAGCCAATGACTGGTTCAGCCGGTTGATTGGAGACACGCCTTATCCGGCAAGCATTCCCACGCGTGCTCTAAGCATTGAATTCCTAGCTGCTTTTGGAGTCGCGCTCTTGCTGAACATTTTTGTTAATGTGAATACTTTCTCTCTTCATGCTATGTATCGCAGCCGCTTGATACGTTCGTACCTGGGTGCCTCAAACCCCCGGCGCCGGCCGAATCCTTTTACCAATTTTGATCCCGGAGACAACTTCGCCATCAAAGAGGCTCCGGCGGATAGCTCTGCGCCTCTACATATTGTGAACATTGCCTTGAACGTGGTGGCTACAAAGAAACTCGCCTGGCAGCAGAGAAAGGCCGAGTCATTCACCGTCAGCGCCCTTCATTCCGGCAGTTTTCGCGTGGGTTATCAGCCTACAAAGGAATACGCTGGAGCGAATGGAATTTCATTGGGCACCGCGATGGCTATCAGCGGCGCGGCAGCAAGCCCAAACATGGGTTATCACTCTTCTCCAATCCTCTCCCTGGTCATGACCTTTTTCAATGCCCGGTTGGGATGGTGGCTGCCTAACCCAGGTCCGAAAGGGAAACACCTCTGGGGGAAGAACAGTCCGTTTTTTTCTCTCTTGCCGTTGCTGCATGAAAGTCTTGGACAGACCACTGATGAAAGTCGATGGGTCTATCTTTCCGATGGCGGACATTTTGAGAACCTGGCTTTGTATGAGATGGTCCTGCGGCGCTGCAAAAGGATCATTGTTGTGGATGGATCGGCCGATCCCACTTTCAACTTTGAAGACCTTGGCAATGCCGTACGCAAGATATTTATTGATCTGGGAGTACCCATTGATCTTGACCCGGCGAAAAATGCGGATCCAGGCAGCCTGCCCCGTTGTGTTTCATTGCAGCCTGGCTCTAATGCCCGTAACCGGCACTGCTTTGTGATGACCATCCGATATAGCTGCGTAGACGGCACGCCGGCTAAGGAAGACGGCACCCTGCTATACATCAAGGCCTCTCTGAATGACAATGAACCGGCGGACGTAACACAGTACGCGAAAACGCATCCTGAGTTCCCGCATGAGAGTACTGCTAACCAGTTTTTCAATGAGGCGCAGTTTGAAAGTTACGTTCGATTAGGTGCGCATATAGTGGAGGAGATCATGGCGAGCGGCGGCGATCAACCTACGGCGGTTTCACTGGATGATCTGTTCAACGCAGCCCAAGGCAAGCCGAAGACCCTGGCAGCAGGAGCAGGAGCAGGACAAAAGCCGTGACCAATTCAGTGTATGGTCTTCATCTTCCGTGACATGTAATCCATGAGGAGATACTGCCCCAGATTTTGCGGAGTGGTGAAATATGCTTTGCCTTTGCACATGGCCGTGACCTTCTGGACGAACTGGACCAGCCCGTAGTCAGAAGCCAGCATGAACGTGTTGATCATGATGCCGGAGCGCTTGCAGCGTGAAACTTCTTCAAGCGTCTGGCTGACTACTAGAGGATCGAGCCCGAAGGCGTTCTTGTAAATCCTGCCGTCTTCAAGCGTGAGAGCTGACGGCTTGCCGTCAGTGATCATCACGATCTGCTTCATGTCTTTGCGCTGGCGTTGCAGGATGCGCTGCGCCAGACGCAGGCCTTCACGAGTGTTGGTGTAATACGGCCCAACTTTTACGCGAGCCAGTTGCGAAATCGGCATCTCTTCAGCGGAATCATGAAACAGCACGAGGGATAGCGAGTCGCCCGGGTACTGCGTGCGAATGAGATGTGACAGCGCCATCGCCACTTTTTTGGCGGGAGTAAAGCGGTCTTCACCGTACAGAATCATGCTGTGCGAGCAGTCCAGCATTACCACCGTGGCGCATGAAGACTGATATTCGCACTGGTGAACCTGAAGATCAGAGTATTCGATGTTCAGCGGGAGGTGCAGGCCTTCACGCTGGATGGCCGCTGAGAGCGTCTCGGTGATATCAAGGTTCATGGTGTCGCCGAACTCATACTGCTTGGAGGTGCCGCTGGATTCAATGCCGGTGGCAAGGTCACGCGTGTCGTGCCGACCAAAGCTGGAGCGTCCAAGGGAGCCCAGCAGATCGCGCAGAGTCTTGAAACCGAGAAAGTCCAGGCTCTTGTCCGTGATTTCAAAGCGCGCATTGGTCTGCGCTTCGCTGGTTTGGCCAGGCGTGGTGGATTGGCGCGCTGGATCATGCGGCTGGTCTACCGATATCAGCTCTTCCTGCTGCATGCGCTCAGTCAGGCGTTCGATCAACTCATCCATGGTGCCATCTGCCTGCATCTGTTCCAGGCGCTCGCGCCTTTCGTCGTCCATGAAGTCGCCCATTTCCAGCGCCTGCTGGATCGCTTGGCGCAGAGCGTCCAGCGAATGATCGTCCATCTGCTGGAAATACATGGAATCGCTCTGGAAGCCCGATTCAAGCATGTAATCCGACAGCGCGCTGAGCAGGTCTTCCATGCTCATCTCGTCGGCCAGGTCGGCAACGTATTTGGAGTATTTGGTGTACTTCATTTCAAGCACTCAGCTGTCAGTAATCAGCGTTCAGCCAGCAATTAGCAATTAGCAAATAGCCCCAGAAAAGCCAGATTCTGCCGCGAATCAACGCGAATCATCTACCAGGCTTTGATTCGTGCTCGTTCGCAAGATTCCAGCTACCCCTTCTTTATCTGCATCCATCCGCGAAATCTGCGGCAATGGTGTTCTTTCCCTCAAAACTAATTGTAAGGACGACGATTCCGCATCGGCGGCGGATCATCATCCCCGCGTTCAAATGGACGCTCCTGCCGCTTTGGCTGTTTATCTGCGGCGAAGACGCGCTCTTCTGATCTCCCAATTCTGCGATGCGCGTGCAGTCCTTCCAGCACGAACTCCGCAGCCGACACCAGTAACTCAGGCTTGTCTTTTGATTTGATGCCGACAGGCGCGAGCTTGTCAGTGAGCCCCTGAATGTTCTTCAAGCCCTCTAAAACTTCATGAGCACTGGCGGTGTCAGAAAGTTTGATCTCGCCGCCCAGTTCAAACCACTGCACCACCTGTTGCATGTTCAGGTCTTTGAAATATGTGTCGTAGGTTTTGGCGACCGCAGTGCGAATCAACTCGCGCGCAACTGTATCGGCCCCGCGCATCTCGCCTTCATATTCAAGTTCCAGTTTGCCGGTGATTGAGGGCAGCGCCGCGTAAACATCGCCAATCCGCGGTACGATACTTTTTTCTCCGCTCCGCACGGCGCGACGCTCAGCATTGGAGATTACGTTTTCCAGGACGCTGATGGGCAGCCGCTGGCTAACGCCAGAGCGTTTATCGATCTTCTTGTCTTCGCGGGCAAGGAAGGCCACGCGTTCCACCACTTCACGAACGTACTTTGGCACGTGCAATTCCAGCCCGTCACGATGCAGCCACGCTTCCTGCTCGGTGATGCTAATACCTTCTTCCAGCGTTCCGGGATAGTGCGTGCGAATTTCCGAGCCAATGCGGTCTTTGAGCGGCGTTACGATCTTGCCACGCGCAGTATAGTCTTCAGGGTTTGCGGTAAAGACCAGAGCCACATCGAGCGGCAGCCGCAACGGATAGCCTTTAATCTGAACGTCGCCCTCTTGCATGATGTTGAACATGCCGACCTGGATTTTTCCTGCCAAATCCGGCAGTTCGTTGATGGCGAAGAGCCCGCGGTTCGCGCGGGGAAGCAGACCATAATGGACCGTCATCTCACTGGAGAGGTCGTGCCCGCCGCGCGCCGCCTTAATGGGATCAACGTCGCCAATCAAATCAGCGATCGTCACGTCCGGCGTGGCCAGCTTTTCCACGTAGCGGTCATCGGGGGTTAGATAGGCAATTGCAGTATTACCGCCTTCGCGGGCGATCAGCTCACGGCAGCGCTTGCAGATGGGCTCGTAAGGATTGTCACGGATCTCGCAGCCGGCAACGTACGGCAGTTGCGGATCCAGGAGCGTAGTCAAAGCGCGCAGGATGCGGCTTTTGGCCTGTCCGCGCAGGCCGAGCAGAATAAAGTTGTGCCGTGAAAGCACGGCGTTTACCAGTTGGGGAACAACCGTGTCCTCATAGCCAATAATGCCTGGAAAAATAGTTTCGCCGCTGCGCAGGCGTGCAATCAGATTTTCGCGGAGTTCATCTTTTACCTTTCGCGTGCGCAGCTGCTGCTCAGAGAAAGAACTTTTCCTGAGCTCGCCCAGACTAGGGGGAAGATTCATGAAGGGCCTCTGAAAATAATTATACGCTGAGGATTACAGATCGATAATTGGAAGGTCAGACCGGCAGCACTAAGCGCTAAATCAATGCACATGCCCGTTGCCGCTGGCCCGCTGGCGCACGCGCAGGCTGTTTTCTATTTTGGGAATTGTCGCGCGGTAATACTCCGTAAGGATGCCTGCGCGTTCCGCTTCGGATTTCATTTCCAAAAGTGTCTGCTTAAAGTCCAGGTCCACCGGCAAATCCTGCGCCAGGCGAAAAGAAAGATAGGCCGCGTCTCGGTCGACTTCCACTGACTGCCCCATTACGGCAAAAAGCTGCTCATGCAACTGGATGACCCTGTCCGTGGCATCTTTGCTGACGGTTGATGGCTCGTCATCAAAAAAATTTACTTCCGCCTGGAGAAAAGAGCGCTCCTGGTTTACCTGAATGATTTCAAAACGCTGGACGCCTTCAGCGGCAATGTCCATTCGGCCGTCTTCATATTTCTTGACCACCTCGATAATGGTGGCGGAACATCCAATAGCCGAGACCGCGTTTTCCTTTGCTCGCACCATGCCAAACGCCCGATTCTGCGAGAAACATTCGCTGATCATCTCTTTATAGCGCGGCTCAAAAATGTGCAGCGGCACGGGAGCGCCGGGAAAGACGACTATTTCAAGCGGAAATAGCGGAAGGAGGGACACGAACTTCATTCTATAGCACAGTCAGCGGGTCAGCGTTCAGCAGTCAGTACTCAGTACTCAGCATCAGCCCCGGAGAAGCATAGTAATCCCAACAGAAATCTTCGAAACGGAGACGAACAGAGGAACTGGAGGAACTAGAGCCAAAATTCTTGTTTCCTCGATTCCTCTGCTTACTCTTTTGATCGGGTGTCTCAAAGCTTTTCGCGGCGAAGTCGAAAATGTTTCAGGGCTGAATGCTGAACGCTGCTTGCTGAACGCTGCTTGCTGAACGCTTGACTTAAATGCTCTTACAAACTACAAAGCTGGCATGAAACTACAAGGCAAAGTAGCTGTCATCACGGGCGCTTCCATGGGTATTGGTGAAGCGATTGCTAAGTTGTTCCTGCAGGAGGGCGCGAAAGTGGTGCTGTGCTCGCGCGATCTGGCGCGGACCAAAGCGGCGGAGCAGCGCATTGGCGGCGGCGCAAATACATTGAGCATCGCCTGTGATGTGAGCAAGCGCGATCAGGTGGATGCGCTGGTGAAAGCCTCCGTCGCGAAGTTCGGGCGCATTGACATTTTTGTGAACAACGCCGGCTTTGGATTGAATGATGCCGTGGCCGAGATGGATATGGCCGAGTTCCGAAGAATGTTCGACACAAATCTGTTTGGCGCGGTGGAGTGTATGCAGGCAGTGATTCCAATCATGCGGCAGCAGGGCGGCGGCGACATTGTGAATATTTCATCGGTGTCGGGCCATATCGCCACGCCGTATATGTCCGGCTACGCCGCAACCAAACACGCCATGAATGCCATTGGCAAAGCTGCCCGCATGGAACTCCTGCGGCACAACATCAACGTCCTCACCGTCTGTCCAGGATATATTTCAACCGATTTTGTGAAGAACATGGTCAAAGGCAAACACTCTGAGCGTGTGGGCTCCTCTGTGACGTACGGCGTCACCGCAAATGTTGTAGCCGATGCAACGTTGCAGGGTCTGCTCAAGCGCAAGAGGGAAGTGATTGTGCCGAAGTTCTACAAATGGTTCATCAAGCTGTATCAAACGTCGCCGGGCGCGGTGGAGCGAGCAATTCGCAAGAGGCTGAAGCCGACATCACAGGTAATCGCGGAAGCGGCGAAAAAATAGTTGGCAATGAGGCCTTATTTTGTTGCGTCTGGGCTTGCTTCCAAAGGCGGTTTAACTGGAGGAGGGTTATAGGCAAAGCTGCATCTCATGCGCAGAGAATCACCCTTAAACTCTTGAGGCAGTGTCGGCAATGGTATGGAATTGAGGATACCGCCCCAGGCGGCCCGATCCAACTGCCATTCTCCAGATGATTTCACAAGCTTCATATTACTTACCTGGCCATTCTTCATCACCGAGAGTTCAATGGTCACAGTACCTGATTTGCTCAAAGGCGGCAGAGCCACTTCGGGAATCAACGCGTTCCAGTGACCTTGCACTGCGGACCTCAAACGCCTCATGTACGGTCCAAAGTCAACGCCCATGGTGTCGGAAAGGATTTCAAACCCGCCCCGTTGTGCAGTTATGTCGGTCTTCTTCTCGTCCGACTTTTTTTCTTGGGCCGGCGGTTTGTCCTTTGGCGGATCGCTTTGAGGTAACGGTTGGGCCAAGACCGTGCTCGCAATAGCTGGGATGAGGATGGATGCGATCTTTTGAGGCAGCAGGTTGGCGATTTGCATTTGCAGGCAGAACCTCCGTGGCGTTAGAGATTATAAGGCCATGGCAGGCGTTTCTTCCTAATCCGCGAAATCGAAGCTCCAGGAGAGCCGGGGGCGATCTCACAAGGTCTACAGCAAGTAATCCTAAATCGCGCGTTCTTTGCTTGAGATGGGATCGCCTTTGCGCTGGTTCATACACATCTATTGTTCGCTTGGCGGCAGGTGTGATGGTCTTCAACAAGCTTATGGTTTGTTCGTGGGTGCGGCGGCACAATCCAGCAGCGACCATGTCAATTATCGGCGGATTGCTGGGAGCAGTTGCTTGTGAAGCGAGTCCATCTCTACTGGTGAAACAATTGTGGTGGGTGCCCACAATGCTCGACATTCTGGCAAGCGCCATACCTGCTGATCCTGATGTAGGCGGGTATCCGACAAATCACGAGCGCAGAAGATCGTTCCTAGTCTCGGGCAAAGCGAGGGATCTGTATTGCCGGAAAACTCTAAAGGATAACAATCTGCTTTCGTCGCTAGCTTCTACATGGCACCGTGTCGTGGGTAATGTTCTAAAGCAGTAGGGTTCCCTCACTCCGCTCGGGGTTTCAGGAAGGATCAGCCCAACTCTTCCAACATCCCTGACATCTCTGACAATGCATGCTTGTTCCCGGTGCGCTTAGCCGCTTCAACGCCTCTCTCTAACATTTTCTTAGCTTCTGCGGTGCGGCCGTTTCGCTCCAAGGTTTGCGCAGCCATGAAATAGCCGTTCGTATAGTCAGGATGGAGTTCCAGAAGCTTTTTGAATTCGGCAAGCGCCTGTTCCGTCTGCCCGGCTTTGGAATATTCCATGGCCAAGCCATATCGAGCAAAGGCGTCACTGGGGTTCTGCTCCAGGAATTGGGCAAGCATTTGCAGGCGGCTGGGCTCGGTCATGGAAGAAATCTAACACATCCAGACAAAGGGCTACGTGACGGTGCAGAGGGGTTTGCACATGATTCGGTGCATTGTGCAAGCCGACCAGGTTTTTCTTTACTCGATTTTCTTTACACCCGGAGTCTCTGGCGCTACGATTGGCTGTTGTGGCGTGTCCTTTCTTCTTTCCGACGGGAAAAATTTCCATTGGCTGGGCCTTTCCTGCCCGCCTACCTTTAGGCGCCGGGTTTACTGGCACTTGTCGCGCAGGACTTGAAGAAATCACGCCTTCAGAAGTTGAGCTGCGGGAGTTCTGCAATATCGGTTATGCGGGTGGCTGTAGTCATATGCCCGCTGATCGTTGTTCTGATGGTGTCCGCTTTGCCATTGCGCGTGATGAAGAATCCAGGATTGTGCTCCACTACGTGAGCGAGCGGTTCCACGAGCCTGTGGAATATGGCCGGCTTGAATATGATTGCAAGTTGCAGAGCTGGCTTGCGCCTCTGCGGAATCCCTGCTTGCAACGCCAGGCGGAATGTTATGTGGCGGTCTACCTTGAGAGACGGCCAAGAAAGACTGAAGCGCCGCAACTGCTCTAAATCGCTGTCCTGCGCTAACATCTAAAGAGACATGAGCATAAAAAATTCGACCGACGGTCATCAGAACGCCGGCCACAGCCTTGCACCGCGCCCGGTGAGTGATTCGCAATCCCAGATGGCTGAAGTGGTATTGCCCAATGACGCCAATCCATTGGGTAATCTTCTTGGCGGACGCCTCATGCACCTGATCGATATTGCCGGCGCTATTGCCGCGCACAGGCATTCACACAGCCACGTGGTTACGGCATCAATGGACCACATTGATTTCCGCTTGCCAGTGAAGATTGGCGATCTGTTGATCCTGAAATCATCTGTCAACCGCGCTTTTAATACTTCGATGGAAGTCGGCGTGAAGTGCTGGGTGGAAAACTATATTTCCGGACACACGCGGCACGTGGCGTCAGCTTATCTGACATTTGTTGCGGTGGACGAACACGGTAAGCGTAAACCGGTACCAGGTTTGATTCCGGAAACCGATGAGGACAAGCAACGCTATGAAGATGCCGGCCGACGGCGTGAGTTGCGGATGGAAGAGGCGGCGAGACGAGCGGAGATTACCCAAAGAAGAACAAAAGCTTGAAACACGGAGGAAACGCGGAAGCAGAGTAAAAGATGTTCTCCCCTTGCGAACCATAGCTCTGCTTGCCGAAGATTTAAATCCGCCGATCTATTTCTGACTTCCTCCGATTACTCTGTTCCTGTCCGTTTCGAAGTTTTGCATCCCGTATAATGAAGAGATACCTATGGCTCATGGACATCAGCACGGAGCCCCGCAGCAGGGACCTACCCCGCTGCCGGGAGTCAACAACATTATTGCAGTCGGATCAGGCAAGGGCGGCGTGGGAAAGACCACGATTGCCGTGAATCTGGCCGTGGCGCTGGCCAAAATGGGCTACAAGACTGGCCTGCTTGACGCCGATGTTTACGGCCCCAACGTTCCGCTCATGATGCATACCAGCCA
Organism: Candidatus Angelobacter sp.; assembly: GCA_049688735.1. Taxonomy (GTDB): domain Bacteria; phylum Acidobacteriota; class Terriglobia; order Terriglobales; family Acidobacteriaceae; genus Angelobacter. Next base: position 10,507 of record JBAVLE010000001.1, read on the forward strand.
GCAGCCGCGCGTGCTAAATGAAAACCTGATTGAACCGCTCCAGAATTATGGGGTGAAGATCATCTCTGTGGGCTTTCTAAATCCCGGCGATAAGCCGATCGTATGGCGCGGGCCCATGCTGCACCAGATCATTCGCCAGTTTTTACAGCAGGTGGTTTGGGGCGAACTGGATTACTTGGTCGTCGATCTGCCTCCAGGCACTGGCGACGTGGTGATTTCGCTTTTCCAGACCGTACCGCTCAGCGGCGCTGTGGTGGTATCGACGCCCTCTGACGTGTCTTTGCAAGACGGTCGCAAGGCCATTGAGATGTTCCGTACCGCGCGCGTTGACGTGCTGGGGCTGGTGGAGAACATGAGCCACTTCCTCT
>JBAVLE010000002.1:0-10569 GCA_049688735.1 Candidatus Angelobacter sp.
GTCGCTGCTGGACATTGATTTCAGCCAGCCGGTGTATGTGTTGATTGATCGCATCGTGGTTGGACCAGATCAACGGACAAGAATTGTGGACGCGCTGGAGACTGGATATCGAGAAGCGGGAGAGACAGTGTTTGAGGTGGCGCCACCGCCACAGCCCGAAATAGATGCCGCGTCCGACACTGATTTTGATGATTTGGCAATGATGGTGACACCGCAGCAGTGGCGATTCAGCCATCGCTTTGAATGCAAGAACTGCCACATTAAGTATGAAGAGCCGGAGCCGCCGCTGTTTTCATTTAACAATCCTTTTGGCGCGTGCCCAAGGTGCCAGGGATTTGGCAACACGATAGATTTTGATTTGAACCTGGTGATTCCGGACGTGACGAAGACGCTGGGCGAAGGCGCAATTGAGCCTTTTACCAAGCCGAAGTATCGTCCGTGGCAGGCGGAGTTGCGGAAGTTTGCGCGGCAGGCGGGCGTGCCGTTTGATGTGCCGTGGCAAGACTTGAGCACGGAGCAGCGCGAGCTGGTGATGGAAGGCGAAGGCAAGTTTCCCGGCATACAGGGATTTTTTGCGGCGCTGGAACGCAAGAAATATAAGCTGCATGTGCGCGTGTTTTTGAGCAGGTATCGCGGGTATGCGGTGTGTCCGGAGTGCGGCGGAGGCAGGCTGCGCGCGGACGCGCTGCAAGTGAAGATTGACGGCAGGAACATCCGCGAGCTGACGCAGTTGACGGTGGAAGCCGCTGCAGAGTTCTTTAAGGCGCTGAAGTTGTCAGCAGAGAAAACGGAGATCGCGGGAAAAATTCTGGAGCAGATTCAGGAGCGGTTGAAATTCCTGAACGATGTTGGGTTGGAGTATCTGACGCTGGATCGGCTGGCGTCAACGTTAAGTGGCGGCGAAGCGCAACGCATTCAGCTTGCAACTTCGCTAGGATCGCGGCTGGTGGGCGCGTTGTACGTGCTGGATGAGCCGTCAATCGGGCTGCATAGTAGAGACACGGCGAGGCTGGTGTCGATCCTGCATGAGCTGAGAAATTTGGGCAACACGATTTTGGTTGTGGAGCACGATCCTGAAGTCATGCGGGCGGCGGACCTGATCCTGGACCTGGGTCCCGGCGCGGGCGAAAACGGCGGCAAAGTGATGGCGTCGGCGACGTATGAAAAGATCAAGGGAATGGCGCAGTCGCTCACGGGCAGATACCTGAACAACGAGCTGCGGATACAGATTCCGCGGGATCGTCGAACGCCGGGCGTGCCCAGGATAAGGATTGAAGGAGCGCGGGCGCACAATCTTAAAAATATCAATCTGGAAATTCCTCTCGGCATGCTGGTGGCAATCACGGGCGTGTCGGGCTCGGGGAAATCAACGCTGGTGCACGACGTTTTATATCAGGCGTTAGCGGCGGAAAAAGGCATTACTGCTGGCGTCGGGCCGGCGGGGAGCGGATTTAAGCGAGTCACCGGCGGCCAATACATTGCCGATATAATTTTAGTTGATCAAAGTCCCATTGGCCGGACTCCCCGCAGTAATCCCGTCACTTATATCAAGGCATTTGACGCGATCCGCGAAGTCTTTGCTTCCGTGCCTGAATCGCATAAGCACGGCTTTGGAGCTGGCCACTTTAGTTTTAATATCCCAGGCGGTCGCTGCGAAACCTGTCAGGGTGATGGCACCGTGACCGTAGAAATGCAATTCCTCGCCGACGTCGAACTCATCTGCGAAGATTGCAAAGGCACGCGCTACAAGCCGCAAATTCTCGACGTCCGCTATAAAGGCAAAAACATTCATGAGGTGCTGAACCTCACCGTGCGCGAGGCGCTGCAATATTTCTCCGGCCATCCCAAGATTACTGACAAGCTGCGCGTGCTGGAAGAAGTTGGTCTTGGCTACTTGCGCCTGGGCCAGTCGGCCACCACGCTGAGCGGTGGTGAAGCGCAGCGCATGAAGCTGGCGGCGCATCTTGTCCCAACAGGCCGCGCCCAGGGCTTTGATCCTGCCACGCCGGAAGAAAAAGAGCAGCGCAAGCGCGCTCGCGCCGGCAAGGGCGCGCTCTATATTTTCGACGAGCCCACCACCGGTCTCCACTTTGACGATGTAAGCAAGCTCCTCGCCGCCTTCCGCAAGCTCATCGATGCTGGCGGTTCTGTGCTTTGCATCGAACATAATCTCGACGTCATCAAAGTTGCCGACTGGGTAATCGATCTCGGCCCTGAAGGCGGCGGACGTGGCGGGCAGATTGTTGTGGCGGGTCCGCCGGAAACAGTGGCAAAATCCAAGAATTCCCACACCGGAAAGTGGCTGGCGCGCATCTTAAAGAGTGAGAACTCTGGATCCAATGGGCATCACTAAAGTCATCGCCGCTGCGTTGCTGGCGACTCTCGCCCTGCCCGCTTTCGCGCAGACTCGCCCATCTCACAAAGCTCATCCGCAATCCACAACCGAAGATGGCCGCGCCGCCGACGCCCTCAAAGAAGCCGAATCACTGCTACATAAACAACAGTACCAGCAAGCCGAGGAAAAGCTGCAGGCGATCGTCACGCAGCAGTCAGAAAATCCACAAGCGTGGTTCGATCTCGGATTCGCGCAAAGTCATCAGGGCAAGTCCACTGAAGCCATCGCCGCCTACAAAAAAGCTACGCAACTCGATCCCAAATGGTTTGAAGCGCAGCAGAACCTTGGACTCACTCTGGCAAAGTCCGGCGATCTCAACGCCGCAGCCACCGCATTGAAAGCAGCAGTCACGCTCAAGCCGACAGTCGGCGGCCAGCAAGCTCTTGCCGCGGCATGGATCTCATTAGCGCAAGTCACTGAAGAAAGCCAGCCGCAAGATTCACTTGCTGCGTATCAAAAGGCCGCTGAGCTTGATCGTGCGAACCCTGAAGCTCAACTCGGCATGGCTCGCATGGCGGAGCGCTCCGGCAATATCGCTGCAGCTGAACAGCATTATCTCAAGCTGGCAGAAGCAGGAAACAATGACAGCGTCGAACGTCTTATTAGTCTCTACCTCAAGCAAAAGCGCTTTGCCGACGCAGAAACCTGGCTGCACAAATACCTGGCTGCCAACCCGCAGAACGCGGCAGCGCAACTTCAGCTAGGCAAACTCCAAGCCGCTGAAGGAAAAATCCAGGAAGCCATCGCCACGCTTGAGCCGCTTTACAAAGCCGCTCCCGATCCCAAACTCGCTCGCGCTCTCGCCGGCCTTTATCTTGAAACCAAACAGTACCCCGCCGCCGCTGACCTGCTTCGCCCACTCATCGCGCAGAACCCCAACGATGCGCAGCTTCATCTCGACTACGGCACCGCGCTCATGCATCAACTCAACTATTCTGAGGCGCAGACTGTGTTGCTCAAAGCGGTCCAGCTCGATCCTAATCTTTTGCAGGCATATTCCGACCTGGCCTACGCCGCGGAGCAAAACAAAAATTACCAGCTCACCATCCGCGCGCTGGACGCACGAGCCAAGGTTCAGCCGGAAACCCCGGGCACGCTCTTTCTTCGCGCCACCGCTTACGATAATTTAAGGATGTACAAACCTGCGGTGGAAAACTATAAGCTTTTTTTAAAAGCGGCTGCCGGCAAATTTCCTGATCAGGAGTTTCAGGCCAGGCACCGGCTCAAGGCGATCTTACCGGACTAACGATGCCAAAATTATTTTCTATCATAATCATGCTCTCGCTTGCGCTTGCTGCCAGCGCAGAGCAGAAAACCGTCGATCAACTTAAAGCAGAAGCCGAGCACGCTTCGCCAGAGCAGCAAGGCCGGCTCTATGCCGAAATTGCGGACAAGCTCGTCACCGTAGCGGACAAGCAATTTACTGACGGCGAATCAGTGAAAGGCCACGCCACTGTTCAGGACATCCTGCAATATGCCACCAAGGCGCACGATCTCGTGATTGAGACACGGAAGAAGATGAAGGACACCGAAAAGTCTCTTCGTGAGTGCCATCGCCGGCTGGACAACATGAAGCGCACCCTCGCTGCTGAAGATCGCCCTAAAGTTGAGGCCGTGGAAAAGCAATTGGCAAAACTAACTGAAGACGTGCTTGAATCCATGTTCGCTCCGCCCGAAAAGAAAAAGGATCACAAATGAAAATTGCCGCCAAGATATTTTTTCTATTGCTGCTGTTGAGCGTGGCTGCCGCCGCAAAAAGGCGTGATCCCCTTACTGAAGCTGAAGCTGATCAGCTTCGTCAGGTGGCCATGGAACCTTACAATCGCATCAAGCTCATGATCAAATTCACTGAGGCGCGCTTGACATCCATCGACGAGGTGCGCCTTGATCCTAAGCAGGCAGCCGACCGCGGCAAGCAGATTCACGACCTGCTGGAAGATTTCGGCAGCCTTATGGACGAAATCAATGACAATCTTGATCAATATGAGGCGCGCAATCTAGATAAAGATACCATTAAGCAATATCACAAGGGCTTAAAGGAATTGATTGAAGCTGACGCGCGCTTTGACACGAAACTTCAAGCTCTTAAAACCGCCTCAGAAACCGACCCTGTCACGAAGAAAGAAGCGCCCGATTTTCGCTTTGCCCTGCTGGACGCCAGGGATTCCCTCAAGTCCAACGCTGACATGGCGCGCGAATACATGGAAACCACGCACGATCAGAAAGGTTCTTCCGAGAAGAAGAAATAGGGTAAGCAGCTCTAGATTTCATAAACTGTACTAACCGTCCTATGATTCGTGTTTATTCGCGTGCATTCGCGGCTAAATTCTGTTCCAGATGACCTCCACCTTCTCCCATCTTTTCGAGCAGGCATATCGCGATCTGCCTCCGCGCTTTCCGCTGCCTGATTTTCTAAAATCCCGAGCGGAGCGAGGGATCCTGCCCTTTGATTAACTAACGATCGGGAAAATCAACTTAAATTCTGGATCTTCTTCCCAAGCGCCTGATAAACTCCGCTGTCAATGCGACAATAGAACTCGATTTTGAATCAATGACCTCCACTCTCTCCCATCTTTTCGAACAGGCATATCGCGATGTGCGCCCGCGCGCGCCCATACCGGGGTTTGAGGTCCGCTTCTATCGCTTCGCCAATATCAATTGCACCATCCGCCTGCGTCAGGGACACATCTTTGTCCGCCTTTCAGATCTTCTTGAAGGCGCGCCCGAACCGGTGCTCTATGCCATTTTGCATATCTTGATCGCTAAGCTCCATCGCAAGCCCATTGACGCAGCCCACGCCGCGCGTTACCGCAAATATACCGGCAGCCATGCCATGGCGCAGAAGTCGCAACTTATCCGCCAGTTGCGTGGGCGCAAGCGCATTGAGGGGCCCAAAGGTCAGTACTATGATCTCGACCAGATTTTTGACGAGGTGAATCTCCGCTTCTTCCATGGCCTGATGGCCCGGCCGCAAATGACCTGGAGCGGCAACAAAGCTCTGCGAAGCCTGGGCCATTACGATCCCGCGCATAACACCATTGTCGTCAGCCGCGTTTTCGATTCCGCGCGAGTTCCGCTCTATGCGATTGAGTATCTCGTTTATCACGAGATGCTGCACCTGCGGCATCCAGTCAAGCTGCGCGGCAGCCGAAGACAGGTACATCCCGCGGCTTTCCGTGAAGAAGAAAAGTTGTTTCCGCAATTTAAAGAAGCTCAGGAATTTTTAAAGCGGCTGGGGACCCTGGATTAGCGGCGAATCTTCTCATCCGTGATCAGTTTGTATTTCATAGGCAGGCCGAGACATTTTATCTCTGTCCATCCTGAGCGACACCTCGCGACCGCGAAGCGAGAGCGAGGTAGAGTGGAAGGACCCCGGAGATCTGTCCCGTGCCATGCCGTAACAGGGAATTCTACCGATGATATGGTTCGTTTCTGTCCTAATCGCTGGGAAGCAGCTTATGGTGCAAATGCACGGAGAGAGCTCCCTGAAACTTGCGTGAGCAGGAGACACATCCTCGGGGCCATTCGCCTAGCGCTGATCCGGCCTTGCGGGACTCGCTCGGCGCTCAGGATGATAAGTCCGAAACGATTTCGAGTAAGAAACAATCTTTGCGGCTGTGGAAATCCAAACTTACCCACAACCAGCTCTCCCTCTCATGCCGCAGTCGGCAACTCTCTCGCTTTTCCAACAGCCGCCAGCTCTTCTGCCGTCGCACGCACCTTATACAACGGCACTGAGTTCGTCGCCAGCCGCATCTTGTAGGGCTGCTCACCGGTCATGTAATCGCAATCCAGGCGATCCGCCAGGGACTGCCGCGTGACCTCATAGATGAGCGCCAACGCCGGTGAATGCTTCTCAAACTCAGCCGAAAACCATCCGGTATAAAACCTGCGCCACTGGCCATCGCGCAGCGTCACAATCGCAGCCGCGCGCCGCCCGCTTTTTTCCAGCGTAAAGACTTCAAATACGTCCGACATAAGCCCTGCCGCGCTCACCATAAACTTAACGCGCCCGGTATCATGAAACAGACTTGATTCGCTCTGCTCCGCCTTGTCCGTATAAATTGCGCGCAAGAGCTGCGGATTCGCGCCATCATAACTTCTCAACTCAAAGCCCAGCCGTTCCAGCCGTCGCAAGTTACGTGCCAGTCGGGTATGCGCGGCCGCAAACTCTTCCGCCGAAATCTGTGCACAGCTCACTCCGGGCGCCGCCGCAAACGGCAACAATTCCAGTTCATCGGTCACAGCTCTGCAGTCACTTTCGCGCAAAGCCACAATTTCCATCGGACACCCGAGTTCAGCTAACGCGCCCAGCGCGGCCCGCAAAATCTCATCACCACCTGTGTGAAGAAACGTCCTGTAGTCGAACAGCTCTTCTCCCAGCAGCCTGATCGTTTCATCCCTGCCCCTAAGGACGGCGGGAACGATGGCCGCGCCGCGCTCAGACTCCACGCAAACTACATACGGCTCTTCCCTGTCGGCGAACCGCGCGGCAGCTAACAGATTCAGATCAAAGCTCTGAAACACCGTGTAGTTCCCTGCCGTACACAGTTCCGTCCACAACCGGCGCAGCGACAGTATCTCCTCAACGGATCGGCAAATGGTGATTTTTGTATTCTGAGCCACATAGTTAAGACGCATCAAAGCGAGTACCGGGATGCGTGGCCGTGACTGTTAACGTGGTTCAAGTCGCTTTGCCAGCATAATATTGAGAGACTAAACGGAGCGAACAATGCCAGTTCTGCACTTTAAAAGCAGTTTTCTCGCAGCTATAGCAATGTTGCTATGCATTGTTGCTCCACAGCTAAAAGGGCAACGCCGGAACGATCCGCATCGCCCGGCCTGCACCAGCGCTCCCTGCCAAAAAATCGAGTCTTTCTTGAGGACTAATTTTTGCGGCGCTTCACCATTCGGGAATGGACCCCAAAACGGCTGTGATACTCGATACGCAAAACCATTGCTAACTGGCGTCAACGTAGTCGCAGCTTTCGATTGCGAAACGAACGTAACAGACGGAAGGCCGAAGTGCCGGCAGCGCAGTCAGCCATCACCGCCAATTCGAACCATTCTGTTACGCGAAATGCGGCGGCTCGGCTTACCCGCCAAAGCGGAGAAGGACATCTACTTTACCGTGTGGCAGCCTTCGTCAGCAAAATGGTTCCTTGCTGCAGCGGACTATGGCGAGGCAAATGGCAGTAGTCTCGCGCTCTGTCAGGTCATTCTTGTCATTAATCCGGGCGGCCACGTTCAGGTGCTGCGAAAAGTAAAATTTCAGAAAACAAACGCTAACAAGCCCACAATCACCACGTGGTTTCCACTCGGCATAGCCGACGTGGATGGCGACGGTCAGCTAGAAATCATCCTGGACGGAGACGCCTATGAGGACCACTGGCTTGAAGTCGACAAGATGCAGGTCGGTTCCTTCAGAAAGATCTTTTCTGGCCTTGGCTATTATTTGTAGATGGTCAGCTGATGCTAAATAGGCCTAAGAGCTGCCTGTCACTGAGTGTAATCGCGATTTTGCGTCGGTCATCGTTTGCGCGACCGCTCTGCTGAGTGAGAACCGCAATGTCGGCTAAGCAACTGCTTTGCTTCTTTCTTGGCTGAATCGTGCTCGGGATATTCGGACGGCATTTTCAGAACAAGTTTCCACTCTTTGCACGCTGCATCGATTTGCCCGATGCCCTTGAGTGCGTCAGCGAGAAAAAGATGAGCCGAAGCCTCAGCGTAATGAGGTTTCAGGTCGATTGCACGGCGAAGACTAGAAATGGCGGCAGCAAATTGATTTAAGCGTGTCAGACAGACACCCAAACTAATTAACGGTCGAGTATCAGATGGTGCAAGCCGAATCGCTTGCTCAAACGATTCGACAGCATCATGCAATTCTCCCTTTTTCTCTTGTGCTGTACCGAGCCAATGATGGCCCTCAACCCACTCGGGGCTAAGCTCAACGACGCGGCGAAAACATTGAACTGCGTCCCTCAATTTTGGCTTCTTTTGGAAGAAAAACGTCTGCCCTAGACTCAAGTAAGGCGGTGCCCAGTTTGGATTCTTGTCAATCGCTTTGAGAAATTGCTCCCGCGCTTCTGCGTGTGAGCCTTCGACAAGAAGCCGAAAACCCTCATTGTGATGTTCTTTGGCTTCGGCAGCAAGCGGGTTCATCTCAGACATGGTAATCCCTCACTCCGAGGATAACTGTTCAGAACAGGCGTTTACACTCACCACTCCAACAAGACACAATGTTGAATCAACGAATGAAAAAAGTTTCAGCTGATGAAACGATAGCCCACCCCAAGGGAGAAGGGTGCCGAATAGGTGAGCAGGCTAAGAAGCAAGCTGGAATCATGCCGCACGGCTGAGAAAAAGCCAAGCTGTGCCGCCAATGGGTGGTCGAGCTCAAATCTGGGAAATGCACGGTCTTGAACTTGACGGTCACCCGTCATTCACCATCGTTTAATCTAATCGGTTTGCCCTCATCCACGGAATTCCCGTTCCATTCCCGTTTCGGAACCTCTGCATTTTCAATTTGTTGACTGCGTACCTGCCTGCTCGGTACAATTTCTAATTGAAAATGAAATTGAATTTCATTTTCATAATCGAAACCTTAATCCTATGTTCTCCGCCCTGGTGGTCACATTGCGTGAAGGCGTTGAAGCCGCGTTAATCGTGGGCATCACGCTGGTTTACCTGTCCAAGATAGGCCGCCCTGACCTGCGCCGCACCGTTTATTACGCTCTGGTCGCCGCCCTGTTTGGCAGCATTGCCGGCGCCGTCGCGCTTTCTTACGCTCCCATCAACCAGGACAAAGTTGAAGGCTGGGTCATGCTGGTGGCCGCTGTTTTCGTCGTGAGCATGGTCATTTTCATGATGCGCACAGCTCGTAAACTCAAGGGCGAAATTGAAGGTAAAGTCGGCTCGTTGGCCGCTGAGGGCGGATCCAAATGGGGACTGTTTGCTTTCGTATTTCTCATGGTCTTTCGAGAAGGCATTGAGACCGTCGCGATCCTTGCCGGCGTCTCGCTCAACTCCACCGAACTCATGAGCTTCTTGGGGACACTCCTGGGCGTCGCTCTTGCTGTGGTCTTTGGGATAATGTTTGTTAAAGGCAGCGTTCGAATTGACTTGCGCAAGTTCTTCAAGATCACGACGGTCATCCTCTTCTTTGTTGCAGCCCAGCTCACGATCTCCGGCCTGCATGAGCTTTCTGAGTCTGGCGTGCTTCCCTCCAGCAAGCGTGAGATGGCGCTCATTGGTCCCATTGCCCGCAATGACTACTTCTTTCCTGTCACCATGCTGGCATTGGTTGCCCTGATGGTCCTGCTGGAATATCGCCGACGCAAGCCTGAGACCGCTGTCGCTGCCGTAACCAAAGCTGAAGAACGTAAACTCCAATGGACGGCCAAGCGCGAGCGCCTGTGGGCCGTGCTGGTCTGCGCGACCGCGTTTGTCTTTATCACCACCATCACCGCTGAAGTGATCTATGCTGAAGGGCCGCCGCCGCTTTCGCAAGCTACGGAAATCACATTCACCAACGGCAAGGCCGTGATCTCCACCAAGGACCTGCCGCAGGGAGAGCTGCAGCGCTACGCCGCCAATGTCAATGGCACGCGCGTTCGCTTCCTGCTGTATCGCAAGCCCGATAACAAAATTGCTTCAGTCTTTGACGCTTGCCAGATTTGTGGCGGCATTGGCTTTTACAAGGGCGCAAGCGGCCTCATCTGCAAGAACTGCGCCGCGCCTATTAACCCGCAGAGCGTCGGGCAGTCCGGCGGCTGCAATCCCATTCCGCTGCAATCAGTTCAGGATGGCGATTCCGTTGTGATCTCCCTCTCTGACCTGGCGCAACAGACTGGACAGTTTTCAAAGTAATGTTCCTGCGATTGTTGTTTGAATCATTCCGGAGGCAAAAGCGCCGCAAGAGCGTGGCCCTGCTGGCCATTGCGCTGGGCATGAGCATTGCCACAGCTATGATCGCCGTGGGTAACGATATCGGCGACAAGATCAATCAAGAACTGCGCAGCCTCGGCGCTAATCTCGTTGTAACTCCCATAGAAGACACGCTCGACGTAAACATTGGCGGCGTCAGCCTCAAGCCCGCCAGTGAAGGCGCTTTCCTCAATGAACAGGACCTCATCAAGATCAAAGGCATCTTTTGGGGACACAACATTAAAGGC
>JBAVLE010000003.1:0-19196 GCA_049688735.1 Candidatus Angelobacter sp.
GCGTGCAGCTTGGGGTTGTCTCAAAAGAAAATAGCAAAACTCCTCCTGGCAACAGCTGCGCTCCAACTTGTGGCTACCCTGAACGCATCCCATGTTTTGAATGGCAAGCTGCTCCCAGGCGCGGTCCGGGCTGCAGGAAGGAACAGAAACAGGGCAACATATGGAATTGAAGAACACCAACGTCGAAACAATTGTTGAAACATTCGATCAAAGTGATTGCACGCTGGCTCCGGGAGATCTGATCGAGCAGTCAGGGATTTACGAAATTTGTCATCAGGACGAGCCGCGCGCCAGTGTGATCCTGATGCGCAACACCATCTTCCCTTTTTGCCGCCGCTGCGGAGACATGGTGCGCTATAAAATTTTGGAATCAGTTCCGCACATTTCCGAAGATCCCGACTTTCAGGAAGAACCACCTGAAACGGACAACCCAAGCCTCAAGATGCAGATTCAAACCTCTACGTTCCCCATGCAACTCGGTCGAGCGCATGGCTTCCGATTCCAGCAAGACTGTTTACAAACCTGGTCAAGCAGTCCCCAAGGCGGGGATATATAGAGTCTCGCACGCGGAACACCGCTTGCCTCATCGGGCGAGCTTCAAGGCAGGAGACCAATTTCCGCCGTGCTCAAGGTGCGCTGATGAAGTGCGCTTTGAATTGTTGATAGCCGCGGATGTTGACAACGGCCAAAGGGAATAACACTCCATTTGAGTGGCAGGAGATCTCACCTGCATCCGCAATTTCCTATTCGTGTATTTTCGCGTGCATCCGCGGCCCAAATTCCAGATAAGGCTACTCTTCCACTTCCACCAGTTCTCCGCGCTCTGCCTTGTAATGCGCAATAATCTTTTCCTGGAACACTGCCGGCACGTAATCGTAATGAGACATTTCCATGTTGAAGCTGCCACGACCCTGAGTCATTGAAGTCAGGTCGGCGCCGTAGGTCAGCATTTCCGCCATCGGGCACTCGGCCTTTACCACGGTCTTGCCGGCCTTGTTATCCATACCTTGTATGCGACCGCGCCGCGAGTTCAGGTCACCCATGATACTGCCGGCAAATTCGTCAGGAATCGTGATCTCAACTTTCATTATCGGTTCCAGCAGCGTGGGTTTGGCTTGCTCCATGGCCTTTTTGAAAGCGATGCGGCCCGCCGTCTTGAATGACATTTCGTTCGAATCTACATCGTGGTAACTACCGTCATAGAGAATGACGCGGAAATCAACAACGGGAAACCCGGCCAGGTAGCCGCGCGCGGCAGCTTCCACAATGCCTTTTTCCACCGCCGGAATGTAGTTCTTGGGAATGGCCCCGCCGAAAATGTCATTCACGAATTCAAAGTTCTTGCCGCGCTCCAACGGTTCCATCTTGATTTTGCAGTCACCATACTGGCCGTGACCGCCGCTCTGCTTTTTGTGGCGGCCTTGCACGTCGGCCTTGCCGCGAATGGTCTCGCGATATGGAACCTTCGGCGCTTTCAATACAACTTCAGTGTGATAGCGCTTCTTGAGTTTTGAAACCATTACTTCAATATGCTGCTGGCCGGTCCCGGCGATCAGGAATTCCTTGGTCTGCTCATCCCGGAAGAAGCGCACCATGGGATCTTCTTCCATGAGCTTGTGCAGGCCGTTAGAAAGCTTGTCTTCATCGTTGCGGCTCTTGGGCTCAATGGCAAAGGTGATTGCTGGCTCCGGCAACGTAACGCCGGCAAAGCGGATGGGATTGGTCTTGTCACCCATGGTGTCGCCGGTAAGCGTGTCACGCAGCTTTGCGACCGCTCCTACGTCTCCAGCGTGCAGTTCCGATACCGGCACAAGATTCTTGCCCTGCGGGACGGAGAGATGAGCAAGTTTTTCTGACGTGCCACGAGTGAAATTCTGCAGCGTAGCATCATTCTTCACCACCCCGGAAAAGACCTTAAAGAAGGTAATGCGGCCTGCGAAAGGATCGTTTGCGGTCTTAAAGACGTAGAGAGAAGTGGGAGCTGAGTCGCTTACCTTGAGATCGATTCCGTGGCTGTTGCTTGAGGAGGTGGCCGGGTCGGCATGCACCGCGGCGTGCTCCGCTGCCGTGGGGAAGTAATCGACTACGAAATCCAGCAGGTGGTCCGTGCCAATATTGCCCAACCCGGACGCAAACAGCACCGGAAAAATCCTGTCTTCTTTAATGGCTTCATGCAGCGCCGGAATCAGGTGCTCTTCAGCGATGGTGCCTTTATCAAAGAATTCCTCCATCAGCTCGTCTTTGCCTTCGGCCACGATCTCTACCAGCTTTTCATGGGCTTCCCGGGCTGCGGCTTCCAACTCGGCAGGAATCGGCCCTTCTTTACCTTTGCCGCCGCCGCCCATCTCGTAGGTGTAAGCCTTCATGGTCACCAGGTCCACCACGCCCTTCAGGCTCTTCTCACTGCCAATGGGAATTTGTACCGGAACCACAAGGCGGCCAAAGGCGTTCACCAGGCTTTCCAGCGCGGTTTCCCAATTGGCGCGTTCGCGGTCCATGCGGCTTACGCAGATCACGCGCGGCAGGTTTATTTCGTCGGCATATTGCCAGACTTTTTCCGTGACCACCTCAACGCCGGAAACGCCATCAACGACAACCAGCGCTGCTTCGGCAGCGGACATGGCGACCTTGGCTTCATGCGCGAACATGGTAAAGCCGGGTGAATCGAAAAGATTGATTTTGCTGTTGTGCCACTCGACCGAGGCAATCGCAGTGGAAATGGTCATCTGGCGGGAAATCTCTTCTTCATCGTGGTCAGTCACGGTGGAACCGTCATCAACGCGGCCAAGCTTGGGTGTGCCGCCGCCGGTGTACAGCATCGCGGAAACCAGGGAAGTCTTGCCGGAGTGCGAGTGCCCAATCACCACAAGATTGCGGATGTCCTTGCCTTCGTAAACCTTCAAAGTGCCTCCTTCAACAAACGGGCCCGGCCAGATTAGCAGGCGAATTCGAATCGGAAAGAGTTCTACTTGGACTGCTAGCTGTTGGTCAAGAGGGTCCGGGGCTCCAGCGGGACAAGATAAGTGCCTGTTAAGCAGATATTATCCCGCTGGACGCGGGTTTTGGGAAGGGGCAGGGGAATTGCCAAGATCGCCGGAACTACAAAGACGCATGGATCAACCCTGAGGACAATCCTGTTGGTTTCGCGGCCCTGCGGAGTGGGGAGGATAGCTGCAGATTACGGCGATGATGCGCGCTGGCGTCTCTGATCGAGCCAGATGCCGCAGAGCGGAAAACCGAACACTCCACCCAGCAGGGTGGGCAACGCTATGATCAGGAGCACGAAAATGCCGAGCACAGGACACTCACAGTCAGGAAAGAACAGACGGAATATCACAGGCGCGATGACGAAAGCCAAAAGCACTCCAATCAGGAATCCGACTGCAGCGGCAAAGACCGCGAACGCTGCCGAAATCAAAATATCCAGACCGAGCCTTGTAACATCTCTCATTCGAGTAGAAAGCTGCTTTCAATTGAAACACCGTGCCGTCGCTGGCTTTCTGAGCGTCGACGTTAGCTTATTCTAAACCGAGGGCATCTGAAGAAGACTGAATGGTCGGGAAATTGGTCAAGGAAACGGCCTGCCGGCAGGCGGCCCCTTTCTGCGTTTGGATAAACTTGAATTCATGGATCAAGATCGTGGAAGCATTCTTGCCGGCATGGCGATCTGCTGGCTGCTCAACGTGGCGCAACTTGGCGTGGGTTGGCTGCTGCTGGTCGCCGACGTGCGCATGCTTCCTGCTTACTACGTGTTGGTCGGCGCGATTGGCCTGGTGCAGGTGGGCTACGTCGTCCCGATTTGGCGGCTACTGCGACGAAAACGAAAGACCAGAACAGCCAAAGGCATGCTGCTGGCCGCGGTGCTTACAGCCTTCATGAATCTCGTGATCTTCTGGATCGTATTCACCGAGCCCCGACTCAGTAAGGTTTGAAGCCGATCGGGCTTTCGAGTGTTCCGCAGACACCAGTCGAATGGATGAGGGCTCTCCCTCTTTCCGGTAAGATTCAGCTCACATCCCGTATACTGGATGGCTCTTTATGTCGTCATCCGCAGGTCCGGAGACACCCCAAAAATTTCGGTTTAAGCTTCTCCCCACGCTTAAACGCGGTGAGATGTGGAGCTACTTCGGCCCGGCGTTCGTGGCCAGCGTCGCCTATATCGACCCCGGAAATTTTGCTAGCAACTTTGAAGGCGGCGCCAAATTCGGCTACACGCTGCTGTGGGTGCTTCTGTGGTCGAACGCCATGGCCATCCTGATCCAGTATCTTTCCGCTAAGTTGGGCATTGCCACAGGCAAAACGCTGCCGCAAAACTGCCGCGCTTATTTTTCCAAAAAAGTTAATTTCGGGTTGTGGGTAGCCGCGGAGCTGGCCGCTCTGGCGACTGATCTTGCGGAATTTCTGGGTGCGGCACTCGGCTTTTACCTGCTGCTTCACATTCCGCTGTTTCCTGCCGCGCTGCTCACCGCCGTTGTGGTCTTCCTGATGCTCGCGGTGGAGCTGTATGGCTTCCGGCGGCTGGAACAGCTAATCATGGTATTCGTCTTTGCCATTGCGGCATGTTACGCATTTGAAATGTTCCTGGTGCGTCCCGACTGGGGAGCGGTGGCCCACGGCGTGCTCGTGCCAAAGATCAATTCAGACAGCATTTACATTGCCGTGAGCATGCTGGGCGCCACGGTAATGCCCCACGTAATATATCTGCACTCAGCGCTGGTGCAGCACCGGGTGAAAGAAGACGCAGCCAGTGACCATCCTGAAAAATGGCTGCTCACCATGCGGCACCTGCGTTATGAGCTGTGGGACGTGCTGGCGGCCATGAATGGCGCGTGGCTCATTAACTCCGCCATGATTGTGATGGCTGCTGCCGTGTTCTACAACAAGGGCGTGAACTTCACGTTTGACGAGGCCCATCTCACGCTCCATCCGTTGTTGCCTGCGGTTTCAGGAACGGCGTTTGCCCTGGCGCTGTTGTTTTCCGGGCTGTCATCGTCCACCGTGGGAACGATGGCTGGACAGGTAATCATTGAAGGATTTTTAGACATCAAGTTCAGCGTGTTTCTGCGCCGTTTTTTGACAATCATCCCCGCGCTCATCGTGATCGCGCTACGCCTCGACGCTCTGAAAATTTTGTTACTATCACAGGTTGTGCTTAGCTTCGCGATTCCTTTTGCTCTGGTCCCGCTGGCCCTGCTGACGCGCTCCAAGGCCGTGATGTCTGACCTGGTGAATAGCCAGAGGACAAACTACATGGCATACCTGGTCACGATAATTATTGTCGGACTGAATGTTCTGCTGATTTACCGAATGATTGGCGGCGAGTTCTAGTTGGCCTGAGTACGCGGCATTATGAAACGTTCGCCAAAGCAAATGAATCCAATAAAAAGGTGAACTTATGAATAGTTTCGGCAGCCGCTCAAAATTGCGCGCCGGTAATCAGGAATACGAAATCTACCGCTTAGACGCGCTGGAAAAGCATGATTGCGCTCCGCAACGTCTTCCCTTCTCTTTGAAAATTCTCCTGGAAAATCTTTTGCGGACAGAAAATGGCCGCAGCGTTACTGCAGACGATGTGCGTTTTTTGGCCGGATGGAAACCGCAGGCCGTTCCAGAAAAAGAGATCGCTTTCACACCTGCGCGCGTGCTGATGCAGGATTTTACCGGCGTCCCCGCCATCGTCGATTTGGGTGCCATGCGCGATGCCATGAAGAAGATGGGTGGCGCCCCTAAGCTCATCAACCCGCTGCAGCCTGCGGAACTGGTAATCGATCACTCCGTTCAGGTGGATGAGTTTGCCACCATCGGTGCATTTGCGGTGAACGCGCAACTGGAATTCGAACGCAACAAAGAGCGCTATGCGTTTCTGCGCTGGGGACAATCGGCTTTTCGAAATTTCAAAGTCGTGCCGCCTGACATGGGAATCGTCCACCAGGTGAACCTGGAATATCTGGCACGCGTGGTTTTCTCTGAAAAGCGCGATGGCGTGAACGTGGCGTATCCGGACACGCTGGTAGGAACAGACTCGCACACCACGATGATCAACGGCTTGGGTGTGCTGGGTTGGGGCGTTGGAGGCATTGAAGCCGAGGCTGCCATGCTCGGCCAGCCCGTTTCCATGCTGCTGCCGCAGGTGGTGGGATTCAAGCTGAAAGGGCAGTTGCGTGAAGGTTCCACGGCCACTGATCTGGTGCTCACGGTCACGGAGATGCTGCGCAAAACCGGCGTGGTAGGAAAGTTTGTGGAGTTCTTCGGCCCTGGCTTGTCGTCATTGCCGCTGGCTGATCGCGCCACCATCGCCAACATGTCGCCGGAATATGGCGCGACCTGCGGAATTTTTCCCGTAGATGACACAACTCTGGGCTATCTCCGGACCACTGGCCGTTCTGCTGACCAAATTTTATTGGTTGAAACTTACTGCAAGGAGCAGGGATTGTTCCACACCGCGCAAACGCAAGACGCAGAATACTCGCAGGTCGTAGAGCTCGACTTGAGCACCGTGGAACCCAGCGTTGCCGGACCACGGCGTCCGCAGGACCGCGTCCTGCTTTCCAAGACCAAGGAATCATTTGAAGCGGCGATGCCGACATTAATAGGGCCTCGTCCGGCGCAGCCAGCGCGCAAAGTTGCTCCGCAGCAGGTAGAACGTTTTGAAGGTGAAGGCGGCACGCCGGTAGCTCTGGCGGAAGATCCCAACGCCCCAGCCGCACATAAAGATGTGGGAGACAATGTTTTTGAGTACCTGCATGATGGTTCAGTGGTGATTGCTGCCATCACAAGCTGCACCAATACATCGAATCCTTCAGTGATGATGGCGGCCGGACTGCTTGCGAAGAAGGCGGTGGAGAAGGGCCTGAAACGCAAACCCTGGGTTAAGACTTCTCTGGCTCCGGGCTCGCGCGTCGTGACTGAGTACTATCGCAACGCGGGACTCATCCCTTATTTGGAAAAGCTGGGCTTCCACGTGGTGGGCTATGGCTGCACCACGTGCATCGGAAATTCCGGCCCGCTGCCGCAAGACGTTTCATACGCGATTACGGAGAAACAGCTGGTTGCGGTCTCAGTGCTTTCCGGGAACCGCAACTTTGAAGGCCGCATTAATTCTGAGGTCCGAGCCAACTATCTGATGTCACCGCCGCTGGTGGTGGCGTATGCGCTGGCGGGACGTATCGATCTTGACCTTGTCAATGATCCCATAGGTACGGACACGGCAGGAAAGCCGGTTTACCTGCGCGACATCTGGCCCACGCAAAAGGAAGTACAGGACGCGGTGAGCCACTCCATCAATTCCGGCATGTTCACCTCGAATTACCAGACAATTTTTGAAGGCGACCAGGAATGGAAACGGTTGTCGGTCCCTGAGGGCGAGACTTATCTCTGGGCCAATGACTCCACTTATATCAAGCGTGCTCCTTATTTCGACGACATGCCGGCGCGTCCGGCGGCGGTGAAAGAGATCAAAGGTGCGCGAGTGCTGGCGAAGCTGGGCAACAGCGTAACCACTGACCATATCTCTCCCGCAGGATCGATCAAAGCCAACAGCCCAGCGGGAAAATATCTGCAGGAGCACGGCGTGCCCCCAAGCGATTTCAACTCTTATGGCTCGCGACGCGGCAACCATGAGGTAATGGTGCGGGGCACGTTTGCCAACGTGCGCCTGCGCAACCAGCTAGCGCCGGGCTCGGAAGGCGGCATCACTAAACATTTTCCCAGCGGCGAGATCATGTCAATCTTTGACGCTTCAGTAAAGTACATTGCTGATGGCGTACCGACGATCGTGCTGGCAGGCAAGGAATATGGTTCCGGCTCGTCGCGCGACTGGGCGGCGAAAGGCCCTCTCCTTCTGGGCATCCTCGCCGTGATCGCCGAAAGCTACGAACGCATACACCGTTCGAACCTGGTAGGCATGGGTATACTGCCGCTGCAGTTTCTTGCGGAAGAAAACGCAGAATCTCTGGGTCTGCGAGGCGATGAGGTTTATGAAATTGTGGGATTGCCAGCGCTGCTGGCTGCCAAGTTTGCCAATGGGAAACAGGTTCAGGTAAAAGCTACCTGTGCTGATGGAACCGTGAGTGAATTTAGTGCGCTGGTACGCATTGATACGCCACAGGAAATTCTCTACTACGAACACGGCGGCATTTTGCAATATGTGCTGCGGCAGTTGCTGGCAAACAAAGGAAAGAGCTCGGCCGCAGATTAGCCCAGATGGACGCAGGTCAGGCTTGGCTGCGAAAAGAGGTTTCGCCGCGAATCGACCGGAAAAGGCGCGAATAGGAATCAAGGCTGACAGAGACTCTCGGCGTATTGGAAATTGCAAATTCTCTAGTTCTTGCCTGATTCTTCATTTGCCTCTGACAGGATCTGCCACAGCGCCTTGCCGCAATCGATGATTTGCATACGGCCGCATTTCGGACACTGATATTCGCGCATGTCGCGGCCAGTAAACGTAGTTTTTTCAATTTGCTGCATTTCCACTCCGCAGTCAGGGCACATAGTGTCAGCCATGGCCGTAGTTTAGAGTATGGCTGCATCATTCGTCTCCTGTGGGCTGACGAATCTGCGTCAAATGCTATATCCTCACTGGTCTGGCTTTTTAAGCTTTTCTGGTAATACTCTTTCTTATCTATGAAGGTCCTGGTAATTGGCGGCGGAGGCAGGGAACACGCGCTGGTGTGGAAGCTGCGCCAGTCACCGCGTGTATCGCAGGTGTACTGCCTGCCCGGCAATGGCGGCATTTGTGACGAAGCCACCTGTATGCCCGGCGATCCTAAGAGTCTGGCTAGCCTGCTTTCTGTGGCGCACCAGATACAGCCGGACCTGACCGTAGTGGGGCCGGAGATTTCATTGTCGATTGGCGTGGTGGACGAATTCACGCGGCGCGGATTGAGGATTTTTGGTCCCACACAGCGGGCCGCCCAACTAGAGACAAGCAAGAGCTTCGCCAAAGAGTTCATGCAGCGGCACCAGGTGCCAACGGCACACTTCGCGGTCTGCACATCGGAAGAAGAGTTGCGCAAGTCATTAGGATTGTTTTCCACGCCGGTAGTAGTGAAGGCCGATGGCCTGGCGGCTGGCAAGGGCGTGGTGATTGCCGGAACCAAAGAAGAGGCTGCCAATGCCGGCATCGCGATGTTGAACGGCAAACTGCTGGGGACGCCTGTGGCCAATGTGGTGCTGGAGGAATTTCTGGAAGGCGAAGAAGTTTCCTTCCTGGTGCTGAGTGACGGCGAGCGCATGGCCGCGCTGGTTCCGGCACAGGACCATAAGCGCATCGGCGATGGTGATAAAGGCGCCAACACAGGCGGCATGGGAGCTTACTCAACCGGCTCATTGCTTGACGAAGGCATGACCGAGTGGCTGCTGAATCACATTGCCCGGCCGGTGATCGATGGGATGAAATCAGAGGGCGCGGAGTATCGCGGCATTTTGTATTGCGGCCTGATGATGACCGCGCGCGGCCCCATGGTGCTGGAATTCAACTGCCGCTTTGGCGATCCGGAAACCCAGGCCGTATTGATGCGTTTGGATAGCGACCTGCTTGATGCGATTGAAGCCGCGGTGGAAGGCCGCGTGAGCCCCGGCGAGTTCAAGTGGTCGAGCGATGCTTCATGTTGCGTGGTCGTGGCTTCGGGCGGATATCCGGGAAGCTTTATGACGGGAAAACAGATTTCCGGCCTGGACCGGGCGAGCAGCTTGAGCAATGTTAAGGTTTTCCACGCCGGCACCAGCAAGCGAGATGGCATCTTCTATACCAGCGGAGGCCGTGTGCTGGGCGTGACTGCGCTCGCGCCAAGGCTTGAAGATGCAATTGCACGCGCGTATGAAGCCGTGCGGCTGATCAGTTTTGAAGAAATGTACTACCGCAAAGATATCGGCGCTCGAGCGTTGAAAGCACCGAAATAACTCACAGGAAAAATAACCTTTATGGCAGAGAGCCCTCTTGTATCGATTGTGATGGGGTCGGATTCCGACCTTGAAATCATGAATGAAACCGCCAAAGCGCTGGATGACTTTGGCATTGCCTATGAGATTGACGTAACCTCGGCGCATCGGTCGCCGGCGCGGACTTCAGAATACGCACGCAATGCTGCTGGCCGGGGCATCAAGGTCATTATTGCTGGCGCCGGCGGAGCGGCGCATCTGGCAGGCGTGATTGCCGCCGAAACCACGTTGCCGGTCATCGGCGTTCCTATCCCTTCCACGCCGCTCAATGGCATGGATTCATTGCTGGCGATCGTGCAGATGCCTGCGGGTATTCCCGTGGCCACTACGGCAATCGGCAAGGCCGGTGCGACGAATGCAGGAATTCTGGCGGCGCAGATTATCGGCCTGAGCAATACCACCATTGCCGGCAAGCTGAAAGAGATGAAAGGCAAGCTGGTAAAGAGCGTCGAGGAGAAGTCACAGAAGCTGCAGCAGATGAGAAAACGCTAGGCGGGGCTTTCATGCCGACGTTTTCTGCTATCGCGATTATTCCTGCCCGGCTCGCTTCCACGCGCCTGCCGCGCAAAGTGCTGCGCGAGATTGCCGGACAGCCGATGATCGCGCGCGTGTATGAAGCAGCGAAGCAGTCTCCGCTGTTGCGCGACGTGATCATCGCTACGGACTCAGACGAGGTCATGCAGTTCGCAGAGGGGCGCGGATGGAAAGCGCAGATGACTTCGGACAAGCATCGCAGCGGCACGGATCGCGTGTATGAAGTGGCCCAGCGTATTCCTGCTGACGTCTACGTAAATATCCAGGGCGATGAACCACTTGCGCGCCCCGAGCATTTGGGCGCTCTGCTACAGCCCATGCAGGACCCCAAGGTGATGGTTTCTACCATTAAGACGCCTTGCCCGCCGCAGGATGTTGATAATCCCAACGCGGTGAAGGTGGTCACAGACCTGAATGGGCGCGCGCTTTATTTTTCGCGATCGACGATTCCGTTTGATCGCGATAAAACCTGCGGTGTCAGCTACTTCAAGCACCTGGGCTTTTATGCGTACAGGCGCGCGGCGCTCGACCGCTTCTGCAATTTGCCGGAATCGAAGCTGGAAGCGGCAGAGCGGCTGGAGCAATTGCGTTTCTTAGAGAACGGCATCGATATTTATGTGGCAGAGACGCCGTTCAATACCGTGGGCGTGGATACGGAAGAAGATTTGCGGCGGGTGGAAGAGATGGTGACAGCGTCTCGCAAGTAGGTTATGTAGCCAGGCTTGGGCGATTGTTTTTGGCCCAGGCTTCAGCGGCAGCAATGCGCTTGGAAATTGGCGGGTGGGAATGGAACAGCAGTTCCACCAGCCGCGAAGGATGGCTTTCACTCAGGTTCTGTCGCGCCAGCTTCTCCATGGCGCTGATGTAAGGCGTAACGTCAGAAACGCTCTTCCAGCAGTAAAGATCGGCCTGGCGCTCGGTAAAGCGCGAGTAGGCGTTGAGGGCCGGCATCAGCAGTAATGAGAGGCCGCTGGCAACCAGCGCCAGCAGCGGCAGGTTGGAAAAGTCCGCAAGATGCTGGAACATGTGTTGCTCATCAATGGCGTAGCGCAACACGTAATTTGCCGCCCAGAAGCCCGCCAGAGTGACCAGCGCCTGTACTACGATCATCTTAATCATGTGGCCGTGAACATGATGCCCAAGCTCATGGGCCAGTACGGCTTCAATTTCGTCGTCACTGTAGTTTTGCAGAAGAGTGTCGGCCAAAATGATGCGGCGAGTGTTGCCCAGCCCTGTGAGCGCGGCATTAGCCTTTTTGCTCTTTTCTGAGAGCTTCCACTCATAGACGCCACGCACACGAGTGCCGGCGCGTTCGCCCAGGCGCATAAGGCGGGCCTTCAGTTCGTCGTTCTGCAATGGAACAAATTTGTAAAACAGTGGGAACAGGACCACTGGCGCAATCTGCGCGAAAAAGACAAACAGGCCCATGAAGATCAGCCAGCCGATGATCCACCAGTACTGCGGGGACGTCCTGATAAGCGCATAGACAATCTCCGCCAGCACGGTTGCAAATACCAGGCCCAGCAGCCAGCCTTTGATTTCGTCTTTGATCCAGGAAAACAGGCGCTGGTTGGAAAGATTGAAGCGGTGTTCCAGGCGGAAGCCGTAAAAGTCCAGCGTGAAGCCCAATACCTTGCTGATGATGCTGAGAAACATTACATAAAAAAACAGGTCCAGCCAGTAGTGATCCGGGGCCATGCGGGTGGCCATGCCGCTGAGCGTTTTCGTCCATCCCGTGGCCAGTAACACAATAAGGAATCCAAAGCTGACCGCCAAGTCGCCAAGCTCCATCCATCGCCGTGCGCGATTGTATTCGCGCGCTGCTGGAGTATCCGGATTCAAATGAGATTCTGTGACCGCCATTATTTTTTCTGCTCCGGTTTGAATTCCAGAGTAATGAACTGAGCCGCCGATGAACCAGGATTGCGCATCGTTTCTTGCCGTCCTGCCGGAATCCAATCAAAACCACCCGGTGCACGCTTGAATGGGCCCACGGCATCACCGGACTGCTTTTCAAGGTCAAGCTTTGTCACGGCAATGAGCAGAGTAGGGCCCGCCGGGGGGCTATCCAAGGTCGAGTTTGCAGCCATGCCTGACATGGAGGCAGTCCATTGGTCGGAATAAATTCGGCGGTCGGTGCCCGAGCAGCCCGGGAGGGGAGAATTATCCTCTGGGGTTCTTGGGATTGCGCCAATACACCCGCCTGAATCGCAATCTGCAGTACAGACTTTCACGTTCGTCGAAGGCTTCAACAGCTCAATGGTGATGTTATGAAATGGACGGTCGCTCTGGTTGATGGCTGCGTGAGCAAAGTTGCCCGGCGTAAATCGCACTTCGCCGTCCTTAAGTTTTAAGGCCACGGGCTTTTCGCCCGGACGTACGCTCACCACGTCTGAGTCGCCCAGCGTCACAAAAAGATAGTCATGATTGTGTTTATGGACCAGGGTTGTCGCCCGCGGAGCAACCGTCACGTCGAACACGCGTAGGTATTCATTTTGGAAAACTAAATGATGACTGGGTTCAGATGTGATCTCCACGGACTGTTGGTGCTGGGCCAAAGCGGCTGTGGCCAGAAACACCAGGCCCGCGGCGCGGGACTTTCTCATATAAAGATTGTAAAAATAACCTTCAGCGCCCGCAAGGTGTCTTTTGTTCCTGTCGCTTCGCTCCAAACCGCTGTAGGCCCTTCTTACCTTAAGTGCCTGCTGCACCCGTTACTCGCAGCTCGCCGCCACACGGGCTCGCTGCTTTTATCTCTGTCGCTTCGCTCCAAACCGCTAAAGACCCTTTCCCCGCTTCAGGGCGGTGCTGCACCTGTTGCACACCGCTCGCCGCGCAAGTCCGGCTCGCGGTTTTTGCTAGTAGCTAGCAGGCAGCGGCTAGTAGCGCTTCAGTGGTGGTCGTGCGGCTTGGGTGTCTCTTTGGACTGCGGTCCCATGGACTCCGAGCCCTCTCCAGCAGGCCGACCGCGGAATTCGAGCACAATAGTCTTCGCAGTGCCGCTCCCCGAATTTGTGACCGTGTGGACCACGGGATTGTTCCATGCGACTTCACCGGTCTTGGAGTGGACCTTGGTCTCTGGTTGGTCCTGATTTTTCATTGTGACATCCGCATCGGTGAGGGGGATGGTAAGAAAGTTCGCGAGATGCGTGTGCTGCGGATACTTTGCTCCCGGAGGCAACGTCACCTGAGTGACTGACCATTGATCAGAAGTGATGAGCTTCGTCACTGTTGCGCACTTGGTTTTGTCCGCAGAGTCGCACGGCACCGGGATTTCGCAGGATTCCGTACAGGCTTTCTGGTTCGTAGTGGGTTGCAACAATTCAATCGTGCGGTTGTGAAATGGTGTGCTGGCGGTATCCGTGATGGCATGCACCAGACCGGCTGGGGTGAACCTGGTGTCGCCATCTTTTAGACTGGCCTGCGCAGGCTGCGCGCCCTGCTTGGTATTCGTGATCTGAGAGTCGCCCAACGTAATTCCAAGATAGTCATGGCCGTGGTGATGCATCAGCGTCGATTTTCCGGGATCGACAGAAACGGCAAACACGCGAACAAACATGTTCTCAAACACAAGGTGATGGCTGGGTTCAGAGGTGATTTCCACGGGCGCTTGCGCCTGCTGGGTCCAGGCCGTCAAGGCGAGGATGGCGAACAATGTCACGATTAAAAGTTTTCGCATAGGAAAGACATTCTAGACGTGGGCCGCACGAATGCCAATGAAAAGATAGGCCTGAAATCGAATGAGGAGTTAACCGACTACGGGATGCGAGGCAGCCCGCGCCGCAAGTCTCTGCCGATACGCCGCTGATGCCAGAGTCGAAGCGGCCGGGAGTAATTAATGATGCCGAAGGCCGCAATGGCGGCCATCAAGAGTACGCTGCTTATGATCAGGAAGACACGCGCAGCGCCGGTTTGCGCCACCTGCAGGATAACCAGGGCATTACGCGGCGTTAACAGCATCGATGCGGCAAGCGCCAGCATACCTATCCCTGCCAGCAGGCCCGTCATGTTCTTCGCCCACCGGCCTGTGGCATGATACTCGGCAAAAAGGTTGAACCCGTATGAGATCAGACCTGCAATGACGATGAAGTTCGCCACAATCGCTATCCAGGATTTTGCGTCCATCACTGTGTTTGACGCTGTGCGCACGACGCGGGTTGTGAAGCTCTGGATTGAGAGTAGCGGACGCGGAACCGAAGCCAATTGGGCTAATCAGATGAACAAGCAGATGGCTGGTTCACCTCAGAAAACCAGAAACTTCTTCTTTTTCTTGATCTTACCAGCATGGCTAACGTTTCCTTCGTTATTGGCGGCCACTATAGTTGGTTTGTTGCTCTGGTTAGGGCTGGCTCCCGTATCGGTATAGCCGGACTTGATATCAATAAACGCTTGCTCACGCAGCTTGGTGAGGTAGGCGCGTGCCGCTGGTTCCAGACGTTCTGAGTAAATAGCCTCGCGAATGCGGTCAGAGACGTCTTTCAACGGAGGAATACCGGCAGGACGGTGCGCGGTAACTTTCAAGATAATAAAACCCTGCCGGGTACGGATTACGCCGGTATTTTCTCCTGCCTTGAGTGAGAATGTTTTTTCTTCCAGGTCTTTGGCAAGCTCACCTCGTTTGAAGGTGCCCAGCGTTCCACCCTGGACGGCTGTGGGGCCGTCAGAACTTTTCTTGGCCAGATCTTCAAAATTTGCGCCCTTTTTCAGCTGATCAAGCAGCTGGTTTGCCTTGGTTTGAGCCTCTGCAACTTTGGCAGGATCTTCCGGAAGGTTCTTGTCCGGCTCAGCAGCCGGTTTGTCTTTGCTCTCTACATTTTCTTTTGCGGGTTGGGTGGAGACCATGATCTCACTTAAGCCAATTTCTTCAGGCCCTTCCAGCTCTTTCTGGTGCTTGTTGTACCAGTCCTGAATGTCCTCATTAGAAATATGCAGCTTACCGCCTACTTCCTGGCCAATCACCTGCTGCGTAACCACGCCAATACGGATCTGCTCCTTGAAATCCTCATAGGAGACACCTTGCTTCTGCGCTTCTTTTTCCAGATCGTCGATGCTGGCCAGGCCCATCTGCTGCCGCATCTGGTTGAGCCGTTTCACCAATTCCGTTTCACCGGTGATGCCCAGGTCTTTGCCGCGTTCCAGCAAGAGCTGCTGGTCAATAAGGTCGCGCAGGGTATCCGCCTGCGCTTTGGCTACGTGGCTTTGCCAGTCAGAGGGATATCTCTGTTTTAACTCTTCCAGCGTGGTTGCCTTCGCTTTCTCCATGTCAGACCGGGTAATGATCTGGTCATCGACGCGGGCGATGATTTCGTCAACAATGTCATCCGCGCGGAGAGCGATTGCCGCCAGCAGCAGCACAGAGGCAAGCAAAGTAAGTTTCTTGGGCATATAAAAAGACCTTCTACCAAAAGACTGGGGTTATCCCTTTATTTTAGCAGCGGGGACAAGAAGCTTCCAATTTTCAGAACGCGCGAGCGCGCTATTGTTGCGGTTTTTTCTTCTTGCCCAAGAGGCCGCCGAGCGCGTCTTGCAGGCTCGGTTTCTGATTCTGCTGGCCATTAGCCTTGTTTCCCTTGCCCTGAACAGCCTGCAGCAAAGAATTCTGCAGATCACCGGCCACGGCACCGCCTAATGCCGGGCGGAACACAGGGTTTGATGTCTTGCCCGTGATCAGAAAAGGCAGCCCTTTGCTTTGGGCCGAGGCGGATGCCCCAGTAAGGCTTCCCAGCAGATTATTGGCGGCCCCGGAAAGCTTAATAAGCATTTTGAAATCGAGAGAGTTATCGCCGGAAATTACGCCATTGCCGGTGACGATGCCGAGCGACGGCACATCCAGCACAATGTTGTCTGCTTTTATGCCTTCGGGCGCAACCCGCAAGTCGGAGCTGAAGGTTTGGATCAGCGTATCTGTGCCAGATTTGTTGCCAGTGAACGCTGCAATTGCGCCGAGCTTGGAGCCAAGGTTGTAACCGGAAAGATGCGTACCTTCAATTTTAAGCGGACCATCAATCACCAGACGGTCCAGCGGGCCGGTTGCATTCAAGTCCATGTTGATGTTACCACCCTGCAATGAGGCGCCGGCGGGCAGCACCACGCCGAACGCCGGCAGCAGGCCCTCAACATCATTCACTGCCATGTTCTTGCCCACGATCTTCAGATTCGCCAGCGTGTCTTCACCTTTGGCATTGAGCGTTCCGCTCGCGTTGGTCACGCTGTTGCCGGTGTGCAGGTTCGCGTTGATTGTGCCGGTATCTGAATCAAGAGCGTAGTCGGATTTGTAATCCAGCGCGACAGGTTCTTTTGCAGGCTGGCCGCCCTTGATCACGCGCAGGTCAGCGGCTTTGGCCTTGCCTTCAGAATGCAGCTTGTGGCCGTCAGACTTAATCTCTCCGTCAAAATCCAGTATGCCGCCAACGCCAGAACTGGGATCAACAAAGCCGGTGGCTGCCAGATCAGCATGTTTGAGAGTAATTTTGGCGTCAAGCGGACTCTTGGCTGAGTCGTTGGGATTCAACGGACCTGCCTGGCCTTCAAGGTTGAGTGTGCCGCCGGCTGGCAATCCCGCAGAGAGGGTAAACGGCATTGCGCTCGTAGCGGAAATGTTATGCGCTACCAGATTTACGTTCTGGTAAACGCTTTCTTTGCCTGCAGAGTGGCCGCTGCTATGGCCCACGCGCACTGTCCCATCGGCGATCTCGAACTTATCAACGGAAACGTCAGGCAAGGATTTTCCGGAAGGTTCAGGCGTGGGATTGGGTTTTGAAGGTTGAGGCGTGGTTTTTGAGGGCCCAGACGATCCATTTTGCGGTGAAGTGCCCAGCGTGGAGTAATTCCATTTTCCCGCAGCGTTCTTCAGCAGCGTGATATCAGGCTTCTGTATGGTCAGCGACGTGACTTTGAGCTGTTTGGAAAAGATCAGCGGCATGAGTTGCACGCCGACTTTTACTGAAGCGGCTTTCAGGAATGGATCTTTGTTAAATGCCGGATCGTCAGCAATGGTGATGTCGCTGGCGGTTGCGCCTCCGCTCAACAGAGAAGCATCCAGCTTGCCGATATGCACCTGGCGGTTTAAGGCCGCAGAGATTTTCTTCTCCAAATCAGGGCGGAAGCTATCGACATTGATGAACAGTGGAACGGCGATGATGACGAGCAGAAGCACGCCGATGACAATCCCGCAAATTACCAGCAAACGCTTCATACGCAAATGCTATCAGAAAGCAGGCTCAATAGATCTTGTTGACAGGGCAGGTAGTTTGCCGGAGCATAGTTGTATATGGTCCCGAAGCAGATTTTGGTGTTGCTGGCATTCGTGCCTGCGGCTGCATTTGCACGCTCGCTAAGTGGCCCCGCGAACCTCGGAGCCACAACAATAGTGCTTCAGGCAGCACCACCGCAGTCGCCAACTCGTCTGGAAAGCGGCTCTATTTTGTACGCAGAGTTGACGAAGACCGTGGATGCAAAGAAGGCCAAGGTGGGTGATCCAGTTTCTGCCATTCTTACGGCTGATGTTCTGGCCCACGGAAAAATCGCAATCCGGCATGACTCCAAGCTTGTGGGGCATGTCACTGAAGCCCAGGCCCACAGTAAAGACAGCCCTGAGTCACGCCTGGGAATCGTTTTCGATAAGGTCATTGCGAAAAATGGGGAAGTTCCAATTCAATCCCTGATTCTGGCAATCCGCCCCGGCGAGCACCCCGTTGTTGAGATACCCAGCGCGCCTGGGTCAATGAGAAGTTCCGCGCAAGGGCCAATGCCGTCACCGGAAGGGGCCAATACGTCACACAGGGCCACTCCGTCTTTGGACAGTCCGATGAAATCACACGACCGGCAAATTGCGCAGACTGGGCCGACTGACATTGAGGGATTGAGCCTGGATTCCCCAGCAAATGGCGGCCCTCAAGCGATTGTCTCTAAGAAACACACAGTAAAATTGGAAAGCGGCATAAAAATTGAATTGCGCGTTACCGGCCAATAGACGCGCTGGATGGCGTGCCCGTCTGGTGCTGTCTGATCAGCGATTTCAGTGTTAATCAGTGGTAAGTTTTACAGATTTTTCAGCAATCAGCTTCTTTACCCGTTCCAAAAACTGTTCTGCCGGCATGGTGCCTTCTGCCTGCATCTGCCCGCGGACACGCACGTTGACAGTGCCTGCCTCGACTTCTTTGTCGCCGACGATCAGCACAAACGGAATTTTCTGCGTCGTCAGGTCGCGAATCCTCGCGTTCATCTTTTCCGCGCGATCGTCAAGAAACGCGCGTATGCCGGCATCTTTTAATTGCTGCTTAAGTTTCTTGCCATATCCAGAATGTCTCTCACTGATGGGAACAATTCCCACCTGAATGGGCGCGAGCCAGACAGGAAACGCTCCGGCGTAATGCTCAATCAGCACGCCGAAGAAGCGCTCCACCGAGCCGAACAGCGCGCGATGCACCATGACCGGCTGTTTGCGCGAGCCATCTTCCGCCACGTATTCCAGCTTGAATCGCTCCGGCAGGTTGAAATCAAATTGCACGGTAGAAAGCTGCCACAACCGGCCAATCGCGTCCACCAGCTTGATGTCAATTTTTGGCCCGTAAAAAGCCGCTTCTCCCACAATGGTCTTGTAAGGAATGTTCAATTGCTTCAGGACTTTTTCCAGCGAATTGATGGCGCGGTTCCAGTTCTCCTCGCCGCCCACAAAACTCTTCTTGTCCGTGGGGTCCCAAATGCTCAGCTCAACCTGGTAT
>JBAVLE010000004.1:0-5384 GCA_049688735.1 Candidatus Angelobacter sp.
ATTATGAATCGGCAAAGTGGCTGATGGAGCTGATCGATGAAGACAGCCGTGCCGCACTCTGGGTACTGGTAGAGATCTACAGCCGCTTGCTGCGGAAGATCACAGATCGCAATTATGATGTGTTCACAGAGCGTGTCAGGCTGACTCTCTTTGAAAAACTGAAAGTACTTTCGCGCGGGTTCCTGCTCCGCATCGCATGACGGACGATACCCGACAACTTAGCGTTGCAATCGTGGGCGGTGGGCTCGCCGGACTGGCCGCAGGCTGCGCCCTGGCCAATGCAGGATTGCGAGTCGCTCTCTTCGAGCGGCGACCCTACGTAGGGGGCCGCGCGTCTTCTTACGAGCATCCGGGCACAGGCGAGGTGGTGGATAACTGCCAGCATGTTCTGCTTGGCTGCTGCACAAACCTGATTGATTTCTATGATCGCCTGGGCGTAAGCGGGAAGATCCGGTGGTTCGATGAATTAAATTTTATTGAGCCCGGCGGACGTCTAAGCAAAATGGCGCCTTCGTTTCTGCCAGCTCCAATGCATAACATCCCTGCATTTCTCGGCGCAAAGATGCTGAATGCAAAAGATAAGATCGCGATCTCACGGGCGATGACGGCGATGAGCCGGGGGCTGCCGGCGGATTCATCAGAAGATTTTCTTTCGTGGCTACGGCGGCACCGGCAAACGGAGCAGGCGATTGAGCGCTTCTGGAAGACTGTGTTGGTCAGCGCCTTGAACGAAGATTTGGACCGCATCTCCGTGCGCTACGCTACACAGGTATTTCGCGAGTCATTCATGAAGTCTGCCGCTGCGGGCCGGATGGGGCTGCCGAGTATTCCTCTCTCGGATTTATACGGAAATGCAACTGAATATATACGTGCAAGAGGCGGCGAAGTGCTGCTTCGGTCTTCAGTGACTGCTATCGGGTCAAAGCAAGATCGGGTGGGAGTGTTAACCAGTTCGGGCGAGCAGCAGTTTGATTTTGTTGTGCTGGCCTCGCCATTCCAGAACGTTGCGAGCCTGCTACCGTCGGACGAATCGGCAAATGCTATCAAACAGCAGCTCACGAAGTTTGAGCCCTCCTCTATCACGGGGATTCATCTCTGGTTTGATCGCGAGATCACGCCGTTGCCACATGCCGTACTGTTAGATCGCACAATTCAATGGATGTTTCATAAGTCAAAGTTTCATGAGAGTCGCGAAAACGTTGGCCATGGCAGCTATGTTGAACTGGTTGTAAGCGCATCAAAGTCACTCGTGCAAAAATCTCGCGAAGAAATTCTGGAGCTGGCGACGCGCGAGCTGGCTGAGTTCTTTCCTATGGTGCGTGAAGCAAAGCTGGTGAAAGCCACGGTGATTAAGGAAATTTATGCCACCTATGCGATCCTTCCCGGGCTCGACAGATATCGTCCTGCGGCAACAACCCAGTGGTCGCAAATTTTTCTGGCTGGCGATTGGACAGCGACCGGTTGGCCCGCCACCATGGAAGGAGCGGTCCGCAGTGGATATCTGGCAGCGGAAGCATTGATGAAAAATGTAGGACGCCCGCAGAAATTTGTCGTCGCTGATCTGCCCGCCACAGGATTGATGAAATTGCTTTGGTAGGTATTCTGTCCCGAGCTGCTAAACCACTTGCTCGTTCTTGAATTAATGCCCATAACTCCTTTAGTTGCATAGCTATATCTGCGCGTTCCAGGCGTTCGTCCAACCCGCAATCCCCCGGTCACAAATTAGAGACTTTAACAGCGCTTTAATTTTGTTGCTCACACTGCAAGCGCATGATCTGACTGTTAGAACAGTCCTCCCCCCTTAATTCAAGGACAAAGGACGGAACGAGATGAGCGAGTCGCGGCACTTTCAGAACTTCCGGATATGGGCAGCAGTGGGAGTTGCTTTGCTTTATGTGGTTCTGGCAATCAGTGGGAACGCCTAAGAACTGAACACAATTTTTAGAAGCGCACCGACCCTCCCTTGCGCTTTACCGAAAGATCAGCACGGTCGAACCTGGCGTGCTGATCTTTTGCTTTTAGGCACCGCTAAAATCCCTGTCGGATAAGATCCGCGACTGCAAGTTTGCCTTGTGTCTTGCCGTGGGACGTTTTCTCTGCATATTTTGCCAGGACATCCACTTCAATATTTACTGGATCACCATCTCGCAGAGATCGAAGGTTGGTTGATTGCCACGTGTGAGGGATGATGGCAATTTCCACGCGGCTGCCTTCAATCCCGGCGACGGTGAGACTTATACCTTCAACGGTGATTGAGCCTTGGGGAACCACATAGCGCGGAAGCTCCGCTGGCAGCTCGACAACCAAACGCCAGTCGTCGCGAAACTTAATTTTTTGCAGGCTGACAATGGAACCCACCCCGTCCACATGTCCCTGTACCACGTGACCGCCCATACGGTCCTGGGCCTTGGCTGGTAATTCCAGATTCACAATTGACCCGGCTTTCAGTCGTTGCAGCGATGTACGCTCGAGTGTCTCTTCGGCCAGATCGGCAGAAAATTGATGTTCGCCGATATCAAGAGCGGTGAGGCAGACGCCGCTCACGGCGACGCTGTCACCAGTCTTTAATTCAGACGGAATTTTGCCGGCCTTAATGGTGATGCGCGTAATGGAACCACAATTCTGGCCAGCAATGCGTTCGGTAGAAGCGATTTCGCCGGTTTCCTGAATGAGTCCGGTAAACATCAGATGTGCGCCTCCGGCTTTAGGTAGGGATCGCGCAAGTAGCCTTCAACAGCGAAATCCTCGCCGAACCGATGCAGAACGATATCTTTCACCTGCGCGGCTTCGCTGAGACGGCGGAAGCCCTGGCCCCCGGCGAAGGGCACCGATCCGCCGCCCGCAAGGATCTTGGGGGCGTAATAAAGAAAAATTTTATCTACCACGCCCGTGGCAAGCGCCGTCCAGTTGACCAGGGCGCCGCCTTCAATCAGCAGGCTGATAATTTCCAATTCGCCCAGGCGAGCAACGATCCTGGCAAGATCGGGACGTCCGTCACTGGAGCCAAGAGCAACTTGCTCCACCCGGATTCCATGTTCTTCAAGCTGGCGGCGTTTCTTTTCTTCCGCAAAGGAACAGAAGATCAGCACGTCATCCTTGGCCGTCTTGACCAGGCGCGATTCCAGCGGACAACGCAGACGGGAATCGAGTATCACGCGCAGCAGCGGACGGCGGCGAGGAAGGCCAGTACGGTCGGTCAGCAGGGGATCGTCAGCGATGATAGTTCCAACGCCGACCATGATCGCATCTGACTCATGCCGCAGCTCTTGCACATGAGCGCGAGCTTCTTCGCTGGTGATCCAGCCGCCAGTAGCGCCGGTAGCGCCTAGGGCAGATGGGTTGAAGGAATCGCCGGGTGGCGGAGCTATTTTGCCGTCTAATGTCATGCCGGACTTCAGCGTAACGAGCGGCAGGCCAGTAAGGATGAACCGAGCAAAAGCTTCATTGATCCGCCGAGCTTCTGCCTCCAGCAAGCCGGTCTCGACAACAATTCCGGCGGCGCGCAGCTGTTCGAATCCTTTTCCTGCAACTTTGGGATTTGGATCTGCCATGGCTGCCACAACACGCTTAATGCCCGCTGCGATCAAGGTATCAGTGCATGGCGGCGTACGTCCCTGATGGCAATGCGGTTCCAGGTTGAGGTAGATAGTTCCGCCGCGGGCGAGCGAGCCCGCGTGCTCAAGCGCGAGGACCTCTGCGTGCTTAAGGCCATCAAATTTGTAGAAACCTTCGCCAACGAGTTGTTGCCCAGCGCTGTCTACTATGACCGCGCCAACGCGAGCGCCCGGGGAGGTAAGTCCACTTCCTTGGCGTGCGAGATCCATTGCCTGGTGCATGAAGTGCTCGTCTTGTCCAGAAAATGCCATGATTTACAGGATGGCCGACTCGCGAATTAATTCGTAGAGAACAGAGACTCGGCGAAATTCTCAGCATTGAACGGCAGAAGATCGCCAGCCTTCTCGCCCACTCCTACATATCGCACCGGCAACCCAAGCTCACGCGAAATGGCCACGACAACGCCGCCCTTCGCGGTACCGTCGAGTTTGGTAAGAACAATACCCGTGACGCCTGCAGATTCAGTAAAAAGGCGGGCCTGCTGCAATCCGTTCTGGCCTGTAGTGGCGTCCATCACAAGCAAAACCTCATGCGGCGCACCAGGAATAATACGTTGCGCGGTGCGTTTCATTTTTTCCAGTTCGGCCATCAGGCTCGTCTTGGTGTGGAGGCGTCCAGCAGTATCGACGATCACACTGTCGGTGTGTCGTGCCTTGGCGGCGTTGAGTGCGTCATAAAGCACAGCAGAGGGATCTCCGCCCGGCTTGGTCTTAATCACTTCCACGCCCGTACGTGAGCCCCAGACCTCAAGTTGTTCAATGGCTGCGGCGCGAAATGTGTCCGCGGCGCAGAGCAGGACAGTTTTTCGCTCGGTGCGCAAAGCATGCGCCAATTTGCCGATAGTGGTTGTTTTTCCTGTGCCGTTCACGCCCACCACCATAATGATTTCCGGCTCGCCTTTGGCGCGTTTGCCTAGACGCGCCGGAGTCGCGCTCAAAATGGCAAGCACCTCTTCCTTGATTAGTTTTTTGAGTTCGCCTGCGTCCTTGATCTGCCTGCGATCGGCTTTTTCGCGAAGTTTTGACAATATTTCCTGAGTAGTCTTCAAGCCCAGATCAGCGCCCAGCAAAATTCCTTCTAAATCGTCGAGCGTACTGCTGTCGATCTCTTTAGTCAGAGCCATTACTTCATCAATGCGCTCGCTCAGGTTCTCACGCGTGCGCGTGACTGCCTGCTTCATCTTGTCGAGAAACGATGGTTGCGGTGTTCCGAATAAAGTCTGAATCATTGGGTTATGAATGCCTGCTGAACCTTCGATTATATCGGTACAAACACCTTGGGTATTCACTGTCTAGGCTCCCGTCCTGGAATTTACGGAACATTAGCCATGTTTAGGGTACAGTTTTAGAAAAGTGCGGAAGCTGCGGGTTTTGAGCATTTTCCGCTCACTTCTGCAACTCAGGCAGTGAGTGCCAGGCATCTAAACAAATGGCTTCCGGGAGAGCGAGAACATAATGACCAGAGAAGATAGAGGGTCGTCGTTCGACATCGAAGAGATGCGCCTGATTGCGGACTTGCGAATCATGCATTCCAAGGTGCATGAATTATTCGAAGTTGTGTCAGTGCTCAAACGGGGCCGCGAAGAAAATTTTATCCGGCAATATGCCGATCATGCCATGCTGGAGAAAGACATTCAGCGTGTGGATGAGATTTACCTGTGGTTTGTTCGTCTGAAAGAAGAAGGCATGAAGCTGAAGAAAAAGTAATTTTTTTTCACTAAAGCATCATTTCCGGCAATTGTCGCTGGATCTTATGCCTGTGCCTGCGAA
>JBAVLE010000005.1:0-1652 GCA_049688735.1 Candidatus Angelobacter sp.
CCCTCCCCCTACCCCCTATGTTGACCCAATTCCACCCAAGATGACCCAAGGTCACCCAAGGCCGGGGTCCCCGACACGCGCGGCTTTCGCGTGGTGGGGTGGAAGGCTGAGAGGTTTCGGCAGAGGGCCGCAACTCCCCTCCGCTTGACCGGACTAGGAGATGTGTCAAAAACCATAAATTGAACTCCTCGCCTACTTACGGTCACGGATCGTTAAGCCAGCTTGCTTGCCGATGCCTACTCTAGCGGATTCGAGGATGCGAATCAATTGCGAATACGGACAAGCCTCGCCGGAGATGTTCATCTTGAACCGAGTCATTCCGGAAACTGGGAGCTACTGATTCGGTGGAACTGAAAACTGGCAAATGAAGTTTGGTTCCTGTGCGCGCGAGCCAGGATCCACAGCTTTAACCTGTGACAATTAACAGCATTAAGTCGCGACATTTTTATTCTTTTGTGCCGCTATTCCGTCCGCGATTCCTTTCTTCGCCAGGCACTCACGCCAAACCATAAGCCATAGAACGCCAGCAATAAAAATCCGGCGCTCACGCCCGCTATGCCGGAAGACTGGGTGACCTTTGCAATCACAACGAACAAATCGCCGGCCATGCCCGGTCCTAAAAACACCAATGCTATGAGCAATAAGCGGCTTGCGACCTTGTAGAATTGCTCCGTATCTTCACCCGCTTCATGAATGCGATGGTAGGCGGCTGGCGCAATGAGCAACACGATGGTCACGGTGGTGGCCAGCAAGCTGATGAAATGGATGATCTGCCAGTACCGCGACAAGTGTTCGAAGTCCTCCATGAAGACAATCGCAAATTGGAATCCCAGGAAGGCTTGAGCGCCGGGCAAGGCCATGCGGCATTCAATCAGGACTTTCTTAATCCGACCAGAAAGATCAGGCTTGCCACGGTTATGTTGTTCCTGCCGCACAAGCTCTGTTTGGACCTTTTGCTTTGCGCCGAGCTGGCGCCCTGCTCGAGACCAGCCATACCATATGGCGATAGCAAATGCGCCTGCCAGCAGTCCTATAACTGGGGAATAGGACAATTCCAGTGCCACGGAAACCGTATAAACCGTCAGCGCCAGTCCCACTGCGAACGGAAGCAACGCCCAGTCAAGAACATTGGTTGTGAAGGTGTGCAGGGAAGCGGTGGTTTGGCCATTTTCCGTGATCTGATGGAATGCAGCCGGCCAGATCAGCCAGCCCAGTGCCGCCGTCATGATGCCCAGTGCGATTATTTCAGCGAACTGCGCGGGGCGGGAAATCTGCCCAAATCTTTGCTCAAAGCAGATGCGAAAGCTAAAGCCCAACAGCACCTGGCCACCGAGGAGCAGTATGCGCGCCTCATTCAGCACATTTTCAACGGCATCATCTAGCTTGGGCATCGGTGGCCGGTAGCTGGTTGGCAGGAAAAACCTTCTGTTGAATCTGCCTGGCGGTTAGGGTTACAGGCAAAAGGAAGCAGCAGCGGTTTGTGCTGTTTCAGCAGGAGTTTCCATTTGCCTTGGCGGCGTTCCATAATGGGATTGGATGCCTTCTACTTACCCTGGGCGGCCTTTGCAGCGGCCCGCCATTCAGGAACTCCGGTTTTTTGATTGAAAAATCATTACAAGATGGGCATAATCAGTGCACAAATGTCAAAAAAA
>JBAVLE010000006.1:0-20635 GCA_049688735.1 Candidatus Angelobacter sp.
GAACAACGTGATGACCATGACGGGGGGCGCCGAAGCGGAACGGCTCCCCTCACAAAACGTTACTGCCAATCTTTTTGACCTGCTAGGGGTCAAACCGGAACTGGGCCGCGCCTTCTCTGACGCGGAAGATAAGCCGGGAGCGCCCCCTGTTGCGCTCATCAGCCATAGTCTCTGGGAGCGGCGGTTTTCATCTTCTCCCGGTGTGCTCGGCCAGAGCATCACCCTGGACAATCAGAGTTATTCGATTATTGGTGTGATGCCGCGCCGGTTCGAGATCCTTCAGCAGGCGGCAGATGTCATCCTGCCGTTCGAGCCCTGGGCTAGAACACTCCCGGATGATCGTAGCTGGCATCCTGGAATTCTCCCCATCGCCCGGCTGAAACCCGGTGTTTCGCTCGAGCAGGCCCGCTCAGAGATAAGCGTCATTGCCAAACGGCTGGAGGAGCAATATCCGGAAACCAACACCAATGTTTCAGGGCTGGTGGATCCGATGCTGGACCAGATTGTGCAGAATGTTCACACAGCGCTTTGGGTTTTGATCGGCGCAGTAGGAGTTGTGCTGCTGATTGCATGTGCCAATGTCGCCAATCTTCTGCTCGTCCGCGCTACCGGCAGGCGGCGCGAGATGGCTGTCTGCATCGCTCTGGGAGCTCAGCGCTTCGACATTGTTCGCCAGCTATTGGCGGAAAGCATCTTGGTGGCCGTTGCCGGAGGTGCTTTGGGGCTCGCGCTGGCTTGGGCCGCAGTACCTCTTTTAGTGCGGCTGGCGGGAAGCAGCCTCCCCCGTAGTAATGATGTTTCTATTGATCTGGGAGTTCTGGGCTTCACTGCCCTGATTGCATTCGTTGCCGGCATTCTGTTCGGACTTGCCCCTGCACGCCATACGTGGAGCATTGACCTGCGTGAAACCCTGAATGAAACGAACCGCGGCGGGGCCGTGCGCTCCGTTTTACGTACACGCGCGGCACTGGTTGTCTCTGAGATTGCCTTAGCCATGTTGCTGCTGGTTGGGGCCGGTCTCCTGTTCAAGAGCTTTGAGCGTCTGTCCCGGATTTCGCCGGGCTTCTCTACTGATCACATCTTAGTTGCCAATATCGTCCGTTCACCCACTGCGTACAGCGACCGGAACGTACGCCTGAGTTTCTTTGACCGCCTGTTCGAGCAGGTTTCAGCCCTGCCCGGTGTGCGCTCGGTTGCGGCTATTTCCTTTCTGCCTGTAACAGGAGCCGGGCCGGCTCTCCACTTCAACATTCAAGGCCGTCCTCCTCATTCGCCACAGGAATACACCATTTCCAGCTACCGTGCTGTTAGCGCAGGCTACTTGAAAACGCTCGAAATTTCGCTCATCACCGGCAGATGGATTGAAGATCGCGACCGCGAAGGAGCTCCCGCAGTAGCGGTAATCAATTCCAGCTTCGCGCGCACGTATTTTCCCAACCAGTCGCCGATTGGACAGCACATACAAGTTGGCGCCATGCCTGACCCCAATGTTCCCTGGATGGAAATTGTGGGAGTGGTTGCTGATGTGAAGCAATCTCTGGCCAGTGAGTCGTCTTCAGAGATGTACGTCCCTTTTCGTCAGGCGGAC
The DNA here is from genome assembly GCA_049688735.1 of Candidatus Angelobacter sp. Classification (GTDB taxonomy): domain Bacteria; phylum Acidobacteriota; class Terriglobia; order Terriglobales; family Acidobacteriaceae; genus Angelobacter. The sequence continues at coordinate 1,589 of JBAVLE010000006.1, forward strand.
CAGGTGCTGCCAGTCTTGACGATGTCTTTGGTTGTGCGGACTGCCGGAGACCCTTTGGCGCAAACCAACACCATACGCTCCGTGGTGCATAATATCGATGCTAATCAGCCGGTTACCGCAATCCGTAGCATGGAAGAGAATGTAACGCAGTCCGTCTCTGCGCCAAGATTCCGCACAGTTCTGTTATCAGTCTTTGCTGGCATCGCGCTGGTGCTTGCGGCAGTTGGCATTTTCGGCGTCATGGCATACTCAGTTGCCCAGCGCACTCGGGAACTCGGACTGCGAATAGCGTTGGGAGCCTCACGCGGGCGGGTCTTGCAATTGGTCCTGGCCCTCGGTGTACGGTTGACATTGGTAGGTGTAGCCATCGGATTAGTGGCTACGTTCCTGCTAACTCGCTATGTGTCCAGCTTGCTATTCAACGTCCCTCTTTACGATCCCGTGACCTTGGTCGGTGTGGTGGCGGCATTAATTGTTATTTCATTCTGTGCCTGCTACCTTCCCGCCCGGCGCGCCACTTTAGTGGACCCGATTGTGGCCCTGAGAGAAGAATAAAGGTTCGGCGGAATAGACTTCGTGGATGCAACCATCTTGATCGTCGGCAGTGGGTCTTTGGCGCGCGCCATCTCTTATTCCTCGGCCCTTGTGCTTTCCAGGCCGCATCGGGTAATTGTTTGCGCCCGATCCCGAGACCAATTGAATGAGATTATGTATGTCTCACGCGCAAAAGCCGCGAGCATAGAATCACCGGTCATTTTTGATTCCGTCGAATTCGAAGCCGAATCAGGTGATGCCGGCAGGCTGCTTTCGTCGATTCAGCCTGACGTGGTAGTAAACTGTGCCTCCTATTACTCGCCCTGGGAAGATATTCACCAACCTTCATCATGGACGAAACTGCTCCGCAGCGCAGGATTTGGTTTCACATTGCCGTTGCAGGCAGCTTTCGCAGTCAAGTTTGCCAAAGCGGTTGCCGAGCATTCACGACCCGCTCTTTTCATCAATGGTTGCTACCCCGATGCAGTCAATCCACTGTTGCGCGCCCTGGATCTTCCGGTCTTTTGTGGGATCGGAAATATAGCTCTCCTGGCGGCAACGTTGCGATCCTCACTGGCTCTTTTGCCTCAACAGCATTTGCAGGTCATAGCTCATCACCTGCATTTGTACACACCAAAGCCTGGAGTAGATGAAGCACAAGCCTGGGTTGACGGCAAGCGTTGCCAGAACGTGGGTAGCTTGTTGGTAAGCCAACGAACGAGCGGTGGTTTGGAGGTCAACAAAGTGATTGGATGTACAGCCGCTGTGTTGCTGCGTGACATTATTGACGGGCGTGATGTCGAAACCCACGTACCAGGCCCATTCGGGCTTCCCGGAGGATATCCGGTACGAATAACGGGCACACGCATGGAGTTGGATTTGCCGCCTGATCTTTCAGAACAGAAGGCAATTGCATGGAATGAAAAGATCGCAGTTGCGGACGGCGTGAAAATACTTCCCAGCGGATACGTGGAATTCGGAGAATCGACCAAACATGCGGTCAGGCAATATCTGCCCCAGATACCGGATGGATTTCACGCCAGCGAGATAGATAAAGTTACACGATCAATGCTGGAACTCCGGGCGAGGCTGATTAGGAATACATCTTCAGTAAAAGAGTCGCCATAACTGACGCCCAGGCAAGCCTATTCCCAGGTTCAAATTTCCTTGATAACAAGCCCTTCGGCTGGGCGCAGAGAAACCTTCCCATTGATCAATTCTTTTTCACGATCCAGAAATGTTGAAATTACAATCTGTCCTTCTCCGAAAGCAGTTTCTTGCGGCTCATGGCCGAGATTCAGAAGGATCACGAAACTCTTCGTGTCGTCATCTGTGCGATGGTAGCGAAGAAGAGGGCCTTCTGTTGTTAGATTTTCAATGCGGCCCGAGATCAATGCTTCATTTTCCCGTCGCAGGCGAATCAGTTTGCGATAGAGATTGAGTATGGAGTCGGGTTGGTGGGATAGACTGACGACATTGATCTTGTCGTGATCCTTTCCTAATGGCACCCATGGTCGAGCTTTAATAAATCCAGCTTGAGGTGAATTGTCCCATTGCATTGGCGACCGCTCAGGATTGCGCCCCAGGCCTAACCCTGGCTCATTCTTTTCCGCGGGGTCTTGCACCCCTGCCGGTGGGACAGGGACATTCACCATGCCAATTTCCTCGCCATAATAGATTGTTGGCGTGCCTCGCAAAGTAAGTAACAACATCGCTGCTACTCGGGCCTGATCCAGGCCTATTCTGCTGGCGATACGCGCTTGATCGTGATTGCCCAACACCCAATTAGGCCACGCACCAACCGGAAGGGCTGCTTCATACTCTCGAACGATTTGCGCAATAGCTTCCGCGTTCCAGGCACAGAGGATGAGCTGAAAATTGAAAGGCAGATTGGCGCCGCGTAGGTCCTTTCCGTAATAACTGACAAGCTGTTTCACGGAAAGGTAAATTTCACCGATAAAGACCCGCTCCGTGTATTCATCCAGCACGGAGCGCATTGCTGCAACCAATTCGTGAGTCTCAGGTCTGTCAGCGTTATAAACTGACAACAATCGATTCGAGGCCGGACCGTTACTTTGATACTGCTAATTTTTCCGATGCTCAATTTTGGGGCAGCAACACGGTCTACTACGGCTCCCTCCGGCTTGCGGATGTGAATGGAGACGGGCATCGTTCCCGAATCGATTTAGGACGGTCGATTGCGTCGGAACCACCGCCATTCCCTGCAAATCCAGGGAAGAAGCGGTATTCCTCGTGGCGTCCCAGCATCGAGTATAGGTGAGACACGTATCCTGCTGCCGAGCCATTTAGAAATCCAACGTCTGCCTCACCTTGACATTCTACTGGAACTTATCTATCCTCGCCTAGAATGTCTACTAAAGAAGACGCGAAGCGCACAGAGTTGCTGCAAGGCACTCTGGATCTCTTGATCCTGCGCACGTTGCTGCCTGGGGCAGCCCATGGGCATGCGGTAGCCAAGGCCATTCAATTCAGATCAGACGAAGTTCTCCAGGTTGAACAGGGCTCGTTGTATCCGGCCCTCCATCGGCTGATCCGCCGCAAATGGATTTCCGTTGAGGACGGCGTCTCTGAAAATAACCGACGGGCAAAGTTCTATTACCTTACCGCCAAAGGACGCCAGCAGCTTGCAGTTGAAACCAGCAAATGGAACACACTGGCAAGGGCGATTGCCCGGATCCTTGGCCCTGCCGGGCAGGAAGTGGAGTTGTAAGTGTTCCGCAAGCGCGCTCTCAAAGATCTCGATCAAGACTTGCAGGACCACCTGGAGATGGAAACGGATGACAACATTGAGCGTGGGATGCATCCTGAAGAAGCACGCTCAGTGGCTCTGCGAAAACTCGGCAACGTGGCCCTAATCAAAGAGCAGACGCGCGAAACCTGGGGATTCGTCTGGCTGGAACAGCTTTTGCAGGATTTGCGTTACAGCGCTCGCATGTTGCGAAAATCGCCCGCGTTTACTCTGGTAGTGATTCTTACACTTGCGCTCGGCATAGGCGCCAACACTGCCATTTTCAGTGTGGTTCAGGGAGTCATGCTTGCGCCATTGCCCTATCACGCTCCTGACAGGCTGGTACTGATCTGGCAGAGCAACCGCAATGCGCCTCACGTTTCCATGTCATTGCCTGATTTTCGTGACTGGCAGCGCGACGCGCAGAGTTTTGAGCGGATTGCGGCAGAGCGCTGGTTCGAATTCAATTTGAGCAGCCCGGGGCTTCCTGAGCACGTCAATGGGTATGAAATATCGTCAAACTTCTTCACCACTCTCGGCGTTCAACCATCACTGGGGCGGGAATTCTCTTCTGACGAAGATCACGCCGACGGAGTACCCGTGGCCCTGCTCAGTAACAAGCAATGGAAAAATCGTTTCGGCGGAAGCAGGCAAGTCCTAGGCAAATCCATAACATTGGACGGAGTGGCTTACACCATTGTCGGCGTTGCACCACAAGATTTCAAAGTTGCTTCCGATGTCGATGTTTTCATACCGCTCGGCCAAGGCGATCCTACGTTTAACAATCGCCGCTATCCTGGCGTGCTCTGCATTGCACGGCTAAAACCGGGTATAAGTATCCAGCAGGCGCAAAGCGAAATGACCAATTTGCAGCAAGGGCTGGATAAACTGTATCCCAGCACGGACCAGGGGCTTGGCACCGACGTTGTTCCTCTCAAATCGGTCATCGTGGGAGATATATCTGGAACGCTGCTTCTCATGCTTGGCGCCGTTGCCGTTGTTTTGCTGATTGCGTGCGCCAACGTTGCCAATCTTTTACTGGCAAGGTCAGTAGCGCGATCACGTGAGTTTGTTCTGCGTTCTGCGCTGGGTGCTCAACGTACTCGGCTCGCGCGCCAGCTACTTACCGAGAGCATATTTCTTTCGCTGGCGGGAGGGATTGCTGGACTTGCAATCGCAAAACTCGGCATTCATGCAGTTCTGGCAATGCTTGAAGGGAATTTGCGGCGAAGCGAGAACGTCAGCCTGAATGGGCCCGTGCTCCTGTTCGTTTTGCTGATTTCGATTGCTGTTGGAATCCTCTTTGGCCTTGTACCCATATTCAAGAGCCTGAGCCCTGATATGAATGATTCTTTAAAACAAGGCTCCCGCGGCTCATCCGGTCATCACCGTACACAGCATGCTTTAGTGATCAGCCAGATTGCTCTTACGCTTGTATTGCTGGCCGCGGCAAGCCTGCTCTTCCGTACGATCCGCGATTTATGGAAAACCGATCCGGGATTTAAGACAGCCAATCTTATTACTTTCAAAATAGGACGCTCTGCGTCAAACAGAACACCTGCCGCCATACGCAGCTCTTATCAGCAACTGATGGAGCGCATCCGCAGCATTCCCGGCGTGGAGTCTGCTGATTCCACAAACGTTGTTCCTTTAAATCAAATGAACAACTTTGCCCCATTCTGGATTGGGACGCACCAGACTTCAGCCACTGCGGAAGCGCCTCGCCTTCTCATGTATTGGACGGGAGACGACTATCTTCAAACAATGAAAATACAGCTCCTTCAGGGCCGTTATTTTTCCGCTGACGATAGTGCAAACTCAGACCGGGTGATCGTGGTGGACAATGTTTTTGCCAGCACTTATTTTCCGCATCAGAACCCTATCGGCCAAAGCGTCACGGTAAATCTCTGGGGCGCTGCCCGCATTATTGGCGTTGTCGGGCATATCCATCATTTTTCCATGGGTGACTCCGCCAACATTTCGCAGCCTCAGGCTTATGCTTCTATTGATCAATTTCCGGGCGATGGAATGTCCGCTGTCTACGGATACCTGACAATCATGGTTCGGAGTTCTCTGGGTTTTTCATCCATCATGCCCGCGATCAAGAATGCTGTTTACTCAACCAGCGGCGATCAGCCAATCTACGAAATTCATACCATGCATGACATTATTTCGGAATCGATGCTGGCACAGCAGTTTCCCATGACTCTGCTCGCGATATTCGCCGCCCTGGCGTTGTTGCTGGCCGCTGTGGGAATTTACGGAGTCATCTCTTATTCAATGCAGCAGCGCACACAGGAAATTGGCATACGCATGGCCCTTGGCGCCGCAAGATGGAACGTTTTTCAAATCATTATTGGCGAAGGCGCTAAGCTGGCCCTGCTTGGCATTGTTATTGGCGCAGTGGCCGCTTTGGCGCTCACGCGAACGCTTTCCAGCTTCTCACACCTGCTTTACGGCGTAAAAGCAAGTGATCCGCTCACATTTATTGCCGTTTCACTTATTCTGGCCGTCGTGGCTATTTTTGCATGTTACATTCCAGCACGGCGCGCAACCCGCATTGATCCGATGATCGCCCTCAGGCATGACTAGCTGGCAAATCGCACCAAAACCTGCGCGGCCCAGGCGCTTGGCTGAGGGCAATCCCTCGCCAAAAACCCACCCCCAGCTTTCTTGCTGGTTTCAATCCGGGAGTAGCAAGCGCGCTGTCAGACGTTAGTGTCGGTGGTGAAAGGGGAGTGCCAATTTGCCCTTTAGAGAAAACAGCCAGAATGTGGCCTCTAGCGCATACCTTAGTGCCCGTCCGGACGCGCCAGATCAACAAAAAGCGCCGAAAAGCGGCGAATTCGCGCGAAATCAGAGAGCAATTCTCTGAGCTGCAGACTGTATGGCGGGGGGACAGACATCCAAACCCTCAGGCCCTTTTTGAGTTGCGATGCAACATCAAACGTTTCGACGCATGGATTGATTCGCCCATCCATCCTGATTTCAATTTTGCTTGTAACGCACGGGCAGCCCAGCACACTATCTATTTAACCTCATAGAAGGCCGTAATGGTTTGGTTTTTGCGAAAAACCAATTTCGCATGGCCAGCTTTGAAGCGGCCGCTGATGACGGAAAGGAGCGCCCGATGCGAACCGCTGTAACCGCTGTAACCGCAACCCTGATCTTGACGTGCACGCTCATTTCTTGCAGAAGCACGCCGCCCCTAGAGACGGCGCGGTCACTTTCCGCACAAATTGCCAATTCGCTTAATAGCGGAAGCCCTGACAAACTCAAGTTGACCCTTGCGCAGCACGCCGTGCTGGTGCGTAGCAACGGACCCGCACTTGTAGGCGCAGATGCGATCGCCGCATCGTACGCCAAAGCGTTCAAGCAGGTGGGCTACAAGGTTTCACTTTCGTCGGAGCAACTGGAACAGGCAGGCAATTACGTTGTCGATCGGGGCACGTTTGCGGGCACATTAAGTACAGCCGATGGCAAATCCACTGTGCCGATCTCTGGCGAGTACCTTCATGTGCTTACGAATGACTTGAATGGGGGATGGAAATTCTGGAGAGGGTCATGGACGTTTGCCGATCCGCGAGCTACCTCGTGCTCTGACACCGGAGCCCGCTCTTGCTGTTGCACGAGCATCGATGCCGACGATTGCGTCGCTCGGCCTAACGAGGGCTGTGACTCGACCCGTCCAATTTCAATATTACTTCCCTGATCAGAGCCGGGAGAGATGACTAAACTCACCCGCAAGACCCTGCAGGTGCGCCGTTGCTCTTGGTAAAAGTTGCTTTGAAAGTGAGAGCCCTCCATGAACGTAGTAGTTGCCGGCAGCCAAAATGATTTTAGTTTTGCGATCATCGATCTTACAAATCCAGCCACGCCCAGCGTGAAGCTTGTACAACCACCGTTCAACAACAACTGCATTGTTGATTGCGATGGCACCTTTGTCGCGGCCGGAGAATTCAACGGAAGCCAGGTTGTGATTTATGACATCTCGAACCCAGCCGCTCCGGTACAGAAAGGGAGCGTCAATACGGCGCTGGGCGGCATCGGGGGGCTTTCGGTGAATGGCACTCGAGTTTTGGCGGGCGAGCTGAACGGCTTTCGAGTCGTGCTGATTGACATCTCGAATCCAGCCACACCCACGATCCTGTCGACCTTTACCACGGCCATCTCCGGCATTGCATCCGCTCAACTGAAGAACAATAAAGCCCTCGTATGCGGCCCCAATGATCTGATATTCGTCGTGTTGGACTACACCAACCCCGCTCTGCCAACACAGACCAAGTTTGTCCCAGGCACCGGAGGAGTGTTCTTCGGGGGATCTCTGGTCGGCGATCTGGATGGGAACACCGCCGCTCTCGCCGATGCCGGCAGCGGGAATGTATATCTGTTTGATGTCAGCGCAGCCATCACGTTTAAAGGAAAAAAGACTACTACGCAAGCAGGCGTCTTCTCTATCTCGATCAGCGGAACGACAGTTGCTGCCGCTTCTTCGAATGACACCACAATCTCCGTCGTAAGTTTTCTGAATCCCAGTACTCCCACGGAAACTGATTCTTCTGACGCCCTCAACGGCGGAGCCACGATCAAAATATCCGGATCGTTTCTGGCCGCCGGCGACATTCTGGGCTCAAACGTGAATCTGTTCAGCGTTAATGGAACAGCGCTGACGCTTCTGGGGACCGCGAATGCGGTCATACCGTCCCTGGCCTCCATCGGCTTCACCTCCTTTACGGTCGTCAACCCCCAGGCAAAGATCAGCGCTACACCGGCCACGCTGGCCTTCGGCGCGGTGCGCGTGAATACTCCAAAAACATTGCCGATTACGATCAACAACACCGGGACCGCGCAACTCACGGTAACAAATTTCAAATCGACTAGTGCGCAATACGCTCCTTCCGTAACAGGATCTTTCAATGTTGCTGCAGGCGGAACCAAGGGGATAACGGTTACGTTCACGCCGAACGCAGTGCAGTCCTTCCCCGCCTCGCTGACGATGAACACGAACGATCCTGCCAATCTCACATTCACGGTTCCGCTGACCGGAAGCGGAGGGCTGCCGCACATGGTGTCGCCCGGTCCGCTGGATTTCGGAAATGTGGCGGTCTGTCTTTTCCACTCGCTCAACGCTACGGTCGGCAACACGGGCACCGTGGACCTGCACCTGAGCGCGATTGCAACTACCGGCACAGGGTTCAGTGAAGGCTCCGGACCATCGCTGGTGGTCCCGGCCGGCAGCAGCGGCAATATCGTTGTGAACTTCAAGCCGGCGGCTGTCGGTCCCGCATCGGGCAGCTTGAATTTTCTTTCAGACGATCCCAGCACGCCGAGCGCTTCAGTCCCGCTGAGTGGAAACGGCACTCCGGAGCCTCCGCCAACTGTTTCGGTAAATCCCGCCAGCATCGATTTCGGCGCTATTCCATTGCAATATTTTGCCGGGATCGCGGTGAACGTCTCCAATACAGGGCCTTGTGAAGACCTGGCCGCTACCTTGACGGTTACCGGCGCCGAGTACCTGCTTACTACGGGTAATCCCACCACCATACCAACAAGCAATCCGCCAATTAACACAACGATTCCGTCCGGGACGTCGCAGTCCTTTACCGTGGTTTTCGCGCCCACCACCTTGGGCATTGCGGGCGGGACGTTGACCATTACCAGCAACGATCCCGCCAATCCCTCCGTGTCCGTTCCCCTCGCCGGAAATGCGGTGGCCGTTTCGCCCGCTGCAATCGAGCTGGTTCTGGATCGCTCCGGCAGCATGGCGACCCCCATTTCTGGTGGAACGCGCATGACGGCGCTGCACAGCGCGGTTTCCATGTTCTCCGATCTGGTCATCCCGGATACGGGATTTTCGATGGGCTCGGTGCAGTTCGATGACCAGTTCTCGGTGCTCACGGCACTCCAGAATTTTGACTCAACCCAGCAAAATACAATCAAAACCGACGCGAATACGCTCATGCCACGAGGACTCACTTCGATCGGAGGCGGATTGAACCTTGGACAGACCTCGCTGAGCGCTTCTGCGCAGCCGCGCAAGGTAGCCATCGTCTTCACGGACGGGTTTGAGAACACGCCCCCAACCATCGCTTCCATTGAACCGGGCGTGCTTACGGCGGGAACTGAAGTGTATGCCGTCGGGCTGGGAGATCCTGCGTTTCTTTCGGTAGCGGCGCTTTCAGAACTGGCTGCCAGTTCCAATGGCAAATTCTTCCAGACCACTGATCCGTTGGTCTTGCGGAAACAATTTGTCGAGATCCTGGCCGACGCTTTCCGCCAGAATATGGCGGCCGACCCGCTGCTTACCCTGCAGCAGGGCGTGCCCATGACCGTGCCGGTGAACATCACCAATTGCGAGGGGCGCATCAGCTTCGTCCTGCTCTGGGAAGACTTAGGCGCGCAAGTGCAGTTCTCCATCAAGGCGCCTGACGGTACAACCTTCAGCAGCCTCTCTGGCAACAACAATCGACTAGTGCGTTATGTTCAACGTCCAGGATATCGGTTCTTGCAGATCGCTTTGCCGCCGGGGCCACATGGAACCATCGGACCAAAGCAGTTGGGGCAATGGAAAATGCAAATTAATCCAGTTGCCATACCAAGCGGAAGCACGCGAGCTTCAACCAGCGTCCTGGTGGAAAGCGCCTTAAACATCGTGGCGCGGATCAGTGGGGCGACTGTGGCTGATCCGATTTTGTTGCGGGCAGGGCTTTTCCAAAATGGTCAGGTGGTGAAGAATGCGCAGGTCAGGGCACGTGTGACCTCCCCGGTAACCTCCTTGGCGGCAAGTTCCACGCCGCTGGTGCGGCATCGCGCATTGACGGCAGACATTCACCTGATTCCGCCGGGCCAGCAGATCTTGACGAAGACTCGGACCACCGTCCACGAGCTCAAATTCAACGAACGCGAATACATCCTGGAACTTCCTCCGCCACGAGTTGACGGCGTTTACCACGCGGAACTGACTGCTACAGGCCAGGCGTGCGGCGGTATTTTTGAACGTTACTGGTCCGGATCGGTCTATATCGGCACGAACCGAAAGTCTCCAATCTGCCGTTGCTTTGAGGTACCGGCGACCATCCTCAAGCGAGGATGAGACAGGCTAGTTAAAGAAAAACAGCGGTACAACTGGAAACACAGCACGGAAAAAGATTATGGCAGGCACATGGAATTCGTTTAATGCTCCGTCCAGCGTCAGCGCGGACACAATGATTCTGTTGACGGACGGCTCCGTCCTGGTGCATGACGCGGAGCATAGCGTCGATTCAAATAATCACATCGCCAGCGGTGGCAAGAACTGGTTTCGTCTCTCTCCGAAATCGGATGGCACTTATAAGGACGGCCATTGGTCAGCGGCGCTTCCCATGCTGAACGCACGCCAGTTTTTTGCCAGCGGCGTGTTGGAGGATGGGCGGGTCTACGTGGTGGGCGGCGAATATTCTGATGCCTTCGATCAGGATGCGTGCGCACTGGGAGAAATCTTCGATCCCCACACGAATCTCTGGTCGCAGATGAACAAGCCGAGCCCGGTATTTGATTTCATCACCGGGGATAGTCCCTCCTGCATCCTGGCCGATGGACGAGTCCTCTTCGGAAGCATCAATGGCACGCAAACCGCAATATGGGACCCGGCCGCGGATTTGTGGCTTCAGGCAGGACGTGGATTCAATCCGGCGGGTACGGATTCAAAGACCGGCAGCAGCAGCGAAGAAACATGGACCCTTCTCCGCGATGGCTCCGTGCTCACTGTCAATGTCGCCAATCCGAACAACGCGCAGAGCTATGCCCCGGCACAGGATTTGTGGGTCAGCGCCGGCCAGACACCCCAGGACCTTATTGTTCAAAGCATCAATGGGGTGAACGTAAGCGAAATAGGCCCCGCCATACTGCTGCCGGATGGCAGGGTGTTTGCGGTGGGCGGTACGGGACACACAGCAATTTTTGATCCCAGCCAGCCGGTGGCCAGCGCCTGGAGCAACGGCCCGGACCTTCCGGCGGACCCCGGCAACACGCTTGCGCCTGCCGGCCTGTTCACGGTGATTGATGGTGCAGCCTGCCTTCTGCCCGGCGGCCAGGTGCTTTTTGCCGGCGGAAAGACCAAGGCGGAAACGTTCAGTGGCGTCACCAGTTTCTGGTCAAACCCCACCACTTTTTTTGAGTTTGATCCCGCTAACTTCGATCCCACAAATCCGGGGACTGTAGCTCAACTTAGCAATCAGCCCTCGAATAACGGTAACGATTGCTGGACGTGCTCTCTTCTTTTGCTGCCCAACGGGCAGGTGCTGTATACGGGCCAGCAGAATTCAATCGGAATCTATTCCCCTGACACAACAGAATCGACTCCGCAGGACTCCTGGCGGCCCACCATCACCGATTTTCCCTCGGCGCTAATCATCGGGCGTGCCTACACGCTGACTGGCACGCAGTTCAATGGGCTTTCCCAGGCGAACAGTTATGGCGACGACCGGCAGATGGCAACCAACTGGCCGCTGGTGCGTGTGACCGATAGTTCCGGAAAGGTCAGCTACCTGGAAACATCCAACTTCTCGTCCATGGGTGTGGCTACGGGCTCGAGTCCGCAAACAGCCACAGTTCTGGTCTCCAGACGGACGCAGTCTGGCTTTGAATTGACATCCGGAAATTATTCGCTGGTCGTTATCGCCAATGGAATAGCTTCCGCTCCCATTGACGTGACGCTGGCCAAAGAAGGATGTTTCTTTATTGTTGATCGCAGCACCATCAGCGAGGGGGAGGTCGATGCACTGCTTAATTTGCTCGGGGCGCCCGCGGTTTTTGATGACGCGATTTATGTCGTAGTGGAAGGCTTCTCCGCGCACGATCTGGGAGGACTCAACGCGGCGAATGCTTTGGCCCCCCCGATCCAGCCCGCGATTCCGAATCCAGCCTCAAACATGCAAGTTCAGTTCTCCGGGCCAGTGATTGCTGAGGACTTCTCCCTACCGGCCGGCACCATCCAACGATTTACCTTTCCCTACAAGTTCGTTTTTCAGGATGGCTCAGCTTTTGCCGGCGCACCGGATACCGTGGACCTCAATGCCAGCATGACCGCTGCCGGATCGACTGTTACTGCCGGCGCGCAAGTGCTGCTCCTGAATTCTCCGAATCCATACATCCTGCACGGGGATCAGGCTGGCGGATATCCCTGGTATTTGAGCGTAGACATACGCGTGTTCCAGATGGTGGCGGACGGAACCACCAAGAAATTTGCGGAATCAATCCCGGCCAGCGGTAATCCGGCCGATCTTGCCTCCACCTTCATCACTGATGTGATCCAGAATCTCAACACGCACAAAGCCACGCTGGGACCGGCTTTTGACGTGCTACCCCAACTAGAGCAGGACGCTACTCTCACCCTGGCGCCGAACGACGGCAGTCATCCGGTTTACAACTTCGCATTGGCCCGTGTCCGCTTTCAGGACCTCAACCAGGACGTGAACGATGTCCGGCTGTTCTTCCGCATGTGGGCCGCGCAGCAAACCAACGCAACCTACAACACTAATACGCTGTTCCGTTCTGCCATCAATCCCGACGGCGATCTCATTTCTCTGTTTGGTGTGGAAGGGGATGAGATCATGACTATCCCGTTCTTCGCCGAAAAGCGCAAAGACGCCACGCAGGTTTCAATGCACCAGCAGACTGACCATCCGAATGTGCAGGCGACCATCGTTCACGATCCGCTGGGCGGTCGTGTGGATACATATTTCGGCTGCTGGCTCGACATAAATCAGCCCGGATCGCCGATCTATCCAGCCCGGCTCATCGGGGGAAATCCGCCCAACCTGCCGGATGGGCCCTACCAGAACACGGGACCACTGGTATCCATACAGCAACTGGTGAAGAGCGCGCACCAGTGCCTGATTGCAGAGATCTCATTTCCCGGGCTCACAATTCCCAACAATGCTGACCCATCCACTTCAGACAAGCTCGCGCAACGGAATCTGGCTTTTGTGAACGTGCCCAACCCGGGTATTGACTCGTCGCGGCTGGCGCCTCATCCTTTTGAAATCAAGCCTTCACGGCTTGTTCTGAAAGCGGACCACAAGCCTGACGAGTTGATGATCGAATGGGGCAAAATCCCGCACGGATCCAATGCAACCATCTATCTTCCGCAGGTTGCGGCGGAGAAGACGCTGAAATGGGCCGACCAGATGTACACCACTCACCGTTTGACCAAGGTGGACCCTCATACTGTCCAGTGCAAGACAGTCGGTGTGACTTACATTCCTGTGCCGCAGGGAGCAGGCTCCGCCTTTGTCGCTCTGATAACGCTCGAACTGCCTGCCGGCATTCGTAAAGGCCAGGAGTTCGCAGTTGTCGTGCGGCAGATCACGAGCGAAACCGCGCGGCGCAGGCCAGTTCTGGAAATCGCCAAAAAGCTCACCAAAAAGGAGACGGGGTCCACGGCAACGCAGGGAACCGAATTGATTGCCTGGCGCCGCAGCTCTGGAATATTCAGGGTTACCATTCCTGTCAGTACCAAACATGCGCTGCTGGCGGAAGAGGAAAAGTTTCTTTCAATCCTGCGGTGGAACCTAAAAAGCACTCCGGCGTCCGGCCGCTGGTACCCTGTGCTGAAGCGTTACGTCGACCAGATTGCCGGTCGTGTACTGGGGATGGGAGGCGATCCTGGAAAAGTCATTCCGACCGGGGACGGCAATTGGAACGTTGAAGGAAGATCAAAGGACTGCGAGCCAAGATTCAAAGGCAAGATACTGGGCCTGTTGTATGACCATTTCGGCGACTTCGATGGATTTGTGCTGGAAAGTGAAGACTGCCGCACTCATCGCATATGCAGCCGCGAGCGAAAGATCGAAGCAGTCGTACGGCAGGCGTGGCTTGATCGCGCTACAGTGCTAGTCATTGTTCATCGGGACGATCTTAGTCGACTGATTTCGGTGTTTGTGGGAGGCAATTCCCAATCTTTGTTCTGAATAGCTAAAAACTTATAAGCGCAGGCTTTTCTCGACCATCGGTCTTACTTGCGTTATGGTTTTGTCTGACAGAGTGGACGGTGTGGACGGGACGGTCAAAGTTGGCGGATGGAGCCTGCTTGCATTTCGTGAAAGCTGCCCCTTCAAAACCTTCTTGCATTCGCAGAAAAGGGATTACTCACTAGCCCGGTAGAGAAAACAGCCAGATATTAAGCCATTACCGACACACCAGTGCCCACTCTGCGTGTACTCAAATCGAGAAAACGCCCAAAATCGGGCCATTTTGGAGGGAATCAGAGAAGCGTTCTCTAATCAGCAGACTAGCTGGCGGAGAGGGAGGGATTCGAACCCCCGGTACCCTTTCAGGCACAGCGGTTTTCAAGACCGCCTGTTTCAACCACTCACACACCTCTCCGCGTGAGGTATCAACAGTTTACCAGCAGTCGAAAAATGCCGCAGGAACAGTCGAAAAATTGCCGCTGGAATAACTGCGATGCAGTTTCTCAGAATTTATCTTCGATCGGAATTTTCTTCAGAAGTTATCCACTAATAACCAGAGCGGCTGCTCAAAACTTTTTAAAATTTCGCATCAAATATTAGAAATGATGGCAACAGAAGTCGCAATTCCGGAACAGACAATGCCGGCGAGAGCGCCTGGTCAGAAATTTCGCTGGATTTTATTGGGTGTTTCGATTTGCGCTGTCATATTTCTCGGCTTAATGGCGGCGAAGTGGCCCTTTACCCGGCAAGCCATGACCAAACGGCTGGAGCGCGCTTCGTCTGCACAGGTTGAGATGCGGGGTTTTCACAGCACCTACTTTCCTTTTCCGGGATGTGTTGCTGATGACGTAGTGTTTCGGCAGAAAACTTCTGCGCCCGGACAAAGACCAGCCGACCCAATTATTACAATTCGCAAACTGACTATTGAAAGCACGTTCTCGGGCTTGCTGAGCAAGCCTGGACGAATCAGAAGAATCATTGCGGATGGCCTGCGCATTCACGTGCCTCATGAAGGCGCAAGTCTGCATAGTGAAGCAAGTTCAGGCAGCGGGAAAGCCAACAGCTCACCCAACGATCAGACCATTATTGAAGAGCTCCGCGCTGATGACGCTGTGCTCGAATTGGCGAAGGGTGAGACCGGTGGGAACAGCTTGGTTTTCCAAATCCATCATGCGCAATTCCACAACCTTGGAAACGGGAAGCCAGCGCCTTTTCAGATTTCACTGCATCTTCCCAGTCCACCGGGTGAGGTGGAATCCAGCGGAACCATTGGCCCATGGAAAGAAGAAAACGGCTCGGGGAGAAGCACGGCAATTTCAGGCAAATACGTGTTAAACAAGGCAAATCTGGGAGCTTTTGAAGCTCTGGGCGGGATAGTCTCTTCTCGCGGAGAATTTTCCGGAACCCTGGAAAGGCTCAACCTGGCGGGCAACGCAGATACTCCCGACTTTGAAGTGAAGGAGAGTGGTCACAAATTTCATCTGAGCGCGCAATTCCGTGGTTTTCTGGACATGAAAAATGGCGATTTGGTTTTGCCCCTGCTTGAGGCACGGCTCGGCAACACTAATTTGATGGCCCATGGCAGCGTTTCCGGCAGACCACGGACTGTAAGTCTTGACGTCACGCACGGTCAAGGTGAGATTCAGGATTTGATACTTCTTTTTTCTGATGCCAAAGCCTCGCCGGTAATGGGGCCAGTTGTGTTTGCTACGCAGATTGTTCTTCCATCGGAACACAGGCCTTTCAAGGAGCGAGTGCGCCTCACCGGGAATTTCAGTATTAATAGCACACGCTTCACGTCAACCAATACCCAAAAGGATGTTGACCAGCTTAGCGAACGCGCTGAAGGAAAGAAGGACAAAAAGAAGGACCACGACCAGGACGATGATAAAAAAGGTTTTGAGCGCGTCATGACTGACCTGAACGGAGAGGTCACCCTGAAAGATGGCGTCGCGACATTCTCGCCTGTCTCATTCGCCGTGCCCGGCGCTAACGCTGATATGAAGGGCACGTACAGCCTGCTGACAAAACGCGTGAATCTCCGCGGCAAAATGCGAATGCTGGCAACCGTTTCACAGGCCACCACCGGAGCGAAATCAATTTTCCTGAAAATACTCGATCCGTTTTATAAGAAAAAGAAAGAAGGCGCCGGCGCAGAAGTGCCGATCAAAATGACCGGCACTTATGGCCACACGCATTTTTCCGTCGGATTGAAGTAACGCCCCTGCGCTTAGCGTGCCGTCATATCCTGCGTCATGTCAACGTTTACGACGTCAATAAACCTCGGGGTTCCCGGAGGCATTTTGCTGGGATCCGTGAAATCGAGGTCAAAAGCGTAATGACGAACTGGCGGGTTATAGACCATGTTGCAGCATTTAAATGTGCCGACGCCATTTTGTGCGAAATATAGGCTGACCAGTGAGCCCTCATAGTTTGAGGTCTGCCCGCCCCAATCTTCCAGATAACGCAGGAAGTTGTGAACACCGCCATCAGTTCCAAAGTCGTTACCCGTCCCTGAAGGCTGGGGAAACGGAATGCTTTTGCCGGAGGCGATTGCCACCCGATATGAAGTTGCACACGCTTTTCTGCCAGTGCCGTTGCCAGCAGCGCTGGCCATTTGTGCTGTACTCGCGGGACAGAAAGCTCCCCCTGAAGTTGGAGGCGCTGCCAGGCGCGGGTTGAACATGCTCTCCTCATTGTTCCAGTTCCTCGAAAGAAGAGTAACTGTATCTGCGATTACTGCAGCTGACGCGTGCGGATCGCCTAATGAAGCCGGCGGTACGAGCAGGAGTGAAGCATCGTTCGCGTTGTAATTGCCCAGAATGTAAGCAGGCTCTTCACTGGCGACCGTGAAGCCGCCTGTGCCCGCAGGGAAGTTGATGGGCAGATTACCTAAACTTCCGTTCTCAATGACTATCGCATGGCGCGCACCGCTCACGCGGTTCATGCGACCAATGGTCGAACAAGTCAGCGATGCGGCAGGATCGCCATTCGATACCGCGAACGCATTGCCAAGGTTTCCGGCGCCATAGGTCTGCAGCTTGCTATCGCCATTCACGTCTTCGCCGGCGTCAAGAGTGCTATTTGAAGTGCCCGTGCTGCTGCCTGGATTAACAAAGTCTTCATAGCCGTAGTCGCCATGTTTCACTTTGATGGTTGCAGCGGGATCAGGATCAGCCAGCATGCCGCGATGGTCCGCGTAATACAGGATGTAGCCGTTCTGGCTCGCAGATTCCACAAGCTTACCGTTTGTGCCGATGGTGCCGAGGAGCCATTTTCTGAGGTTACCTACATCTACCTCGGTAGAGGTCATGATGCCGCCCACAGAGCAATTGGTGCCGGTAAGCGGAGTTTCGCGGCGCTCGCCTTCACGCGTGTCATAAAAATTCAAAGGCATCCACCAGTACTTTGTGGACCCTGTAGCCAGCGGAGTTCCCCTCGAAGTTGCGAGGTCTCTATGCTGTTGCAGGATCAGAATTGCATTTGGGTTCTCTATGTTTGCCCGTAAATGTTCGGAATCAGGAGTTTGAAGACCTCGCGAAAACCCCAAATCCAGCCATTCCTTGGTAACGTTTTGGTAGGTACCGTCGGCCTTGTGAAATTCCACTCGCACCCAGCCGCCAAGGATGGACCAATCGCCGGTGGGTATTCCGGCAGGACGTTTCCAGTTGGGATCCGCCGTGTCATTCGCGGCGCCAATGCAACCAGCCGCAAAACATGTGTTCGGCGTATCCAGAGAAATATCTCCCGCCTGTGCTCCGCCGGGCAAGTCTGCCTGCGTATCAGCAAACAGCACCCTGATCTGCGCCTGCGAATACAAGCGGGACGAGCTTAGATTGCCTGCAGGATTTTCACCCGGCAACGGTTCGCGGATAATCTCGATCGGTGGGCCGTCATTGACAAACGGCAGTGTTAATTGTGCGGCGTGGTGCGCGAGGGTGGTTGGGTAGAAGGGTTGCACGATTGCGGCTTCCCAGCCTCCCGGAGTTGATGAGAACGACGGGGCGCTTCCTTTGCCGCCAACTAAACTACCTTCTGTCAGAGCTAAAGGACGACACGCGTTGTTGGGGGGACAACCACCCTGATTCATTGGCAAGTCGACAGTTCCGGTGTAGCTGCCGCTGGTCGTCAACCCATTCACCAACGTTGCCCGGATGATTTCTCCATGGGCAGTTATCTTGTCATGGAAGGTAAGCGTCGCGCCATTTCCTTCGGCCAGATAAAGATCACCATTGGTATGGACACGGCCGCCAAAATCAAAATCCGGTCCGGCAAAATAACTCAGGTCACTATCTGAGAATACGCCAAACTGAAAAACAGGAATCTGCGCCACTTCAACGTCGCGAGTCATGTGCGCCTGCGCGCCGCTGACCCGGGTTGCCGTTACATCCAGGTTGATAGGGATAATCTGCGCGGAGAGGCCGGCGAAATCGCCTGCGCTGATGGTCTGAACGTGGCTTGCCGGGCTGCCATCCGGGTTTGCGGTTACGTGAAAGACGTAATTGTAACTAACATCGGGCAAACCGGGCTTGTCATTGCCCAGAGCGGTGATTGTGGCCGCTAACGGTGACTTGGTTTTTTCATACAGAGCTCCCAGGTCTGCCGTCATTTTTTCCATGCCGGCTTCAGTATCATAATACGCAAGATTGCCTTCCTGGTCAGATCCGCCGATGCGCTTTTCCGTGCGCACCGTATACGACAGCGTGATCGCCATGGCCGAAAGCAGGACCAGGAAAAGCAGTACCCCGATTAAAGCAAATCCTTTTTCACGAATTTTTCCAGACATCGCCATACTTGCTCCTGACTAGGACCTGT
>JBAVLE010000007.1:0-12073 GCA_049688735.1 Candidatus Angelobacter sp.
GTGGTAGCCGTTCTGCTCCCAAAACCCCGGTACGTCGTGCTCTGTAAACTCCAGCCCGCGCACCCACTTCACTGATTTCCAGGCGTAAAGATGCGGCAGGATCAGCCGCAGAGGATAACCGTGGTCGGCGCTGAGCGGCTGGCCGTCATGATGCGTGGCGAAGAGCACGTCATCTCGATCAAGATCGATTAATGGGACGTTCGCGGTGAAACCCTGCTCGGCGTGGATGAGCACGTACTTCACTTCAGGCTTGAGCTTTACCAGCTTAAGAACTTCCTGGAATGCGACGCCTTGCCAGTCATTGTCAAAGCGGCTCCAGCGGGTGACGCAATGGAAATCGCTGTGCGTTTTGACTTTAGGTAGTTTATTGAATTCGTCCCATTTGAGCCGCACCGGCTGCTCCACCAGACCGCGAATGTGGAAGTCCCACCGCGCGGGGTCAAAGCGTGGCACGGAGCCATAGTGCAGCACAGGCCACTTCAGGGTAAGTGACTGTCCAGGCGGCAAGCGCCCAGCTTTGAGCATCTGCTGCTCTTTTTCTTTGCGATCATTGCCGGAAAAGACACCAGTATCGTCATCCATGAGACTATTTTTACAAAAAATTGGCCCGGCCGTCCTCGAAATGCTCCGGGTGCTTCTGATAACGCCGTTGTTCAGTTGGGATCAGTCAACCATGCATTTGCCAGCTTGTTTCAAACGTCTGCCCCAATATCTGGTTCAAGTGATGTTTTAAGTGTGCGACGTAGTCCTGTGCGACCCAGCCCAGAGCGGCTGGCGGGTTGTTGCCGATATTGCATGTGATTTTTGCGGCCTCTTCCGGCAGCTGGCCAATTACGTGGGCAAGGAAACGATTGTAAGCGGCCCAGAAATCGACGAGAAAATTCCAGTCTATCTCCGCAAAGTTCTGGAGATCGACCAGCGAGTTCTGATCGTAGCCGGGAAACGTGAGGCTGCTTTGCAGCGCGGCGCGAACAAAGCGTTGATGATTGTTCGAAGCCGAGTCGAGCAAATGGCCGAGGATTTCCTTCTTGGCCCATTTCCCTTCAGCAGGACGCGCGGAAGTATCGGCGTTATCAAGTTTCAGCAGCAGCGGTTTGGCCTGAGCGACTGTGCGGCCGAGATCGGAAGCGATGGAGGAGAAAAGATTCATGGGTCACGCTTGCAATAGATTACAGTTGCCAAGGATTTAACGTATTGATTCCGGTAACCTGGACATCCTTTGTGTTCCGAGTAACAAGAGTCAGGTTGTGATGCAACGCTGTTGCAGCCATTAATCCATCAACCACCGCAAGCTGCGCTCCGGCTATTTTGGCTTGAGCTGAGATCAGGCCCCAACGTTCGGCAATGTCCAGATTCACATCAAGAATACGCCCTGCAAAACGCAATACCAGATCATTGACCAACCAACTTTCAAGCAGAGCACGTTTGTTGCTGCGTGGAAGGGCGTCGATGCCCTTACGAATTTCTCCGATGGTCATCACGCTTAAGTAGAGCAACTCCTCATTCGTCGCCTGAAACCAGGAAATGACCTTTGCTTCCGGCCGGACCTTGGTCAGTTCGGAAATTACATTCGTGTCAAGCAGGTACCCGCTCACAGATCGATTTCCCTGCCATAATCGCGCGGTCGATCAAGCTCCAGATTTGTCCCTGCTAGAGGGGACTTAGCAAAAAACTCGACCAGGCTTTCTGGCTGTCTGGATCGGGCTCTCAGGCGTTGAAATTCTTCAGCCGCCACAACTACAACGGCATCTTTGCCCTGCCTGGTAACCCATTGTGGGCCCTCCGCCCGCGCTTTTCGGAAAAGCTCACTGAACCGGGCCTTGGCGGTCTGCAGTTGCCAGTTTCTATCAGCCGTGGAAATGGCCCGTGATTTTTGCTTCTTTTTCATATTCTGACCAGTCTGACTAGTCAAGGATAGCACAAGAGGGCTGCAAATCAAATGACAGTTCGCCGGCGCGGCCATAATCAGGGTTCTTTCTGCACCGACGGAACGCCAAGTATAGAATGGCGAGTCAACCTGCATGGGTTGCGTAAGGGGGTAAAGCTTTGTCGCGTATACGCCATGAACTTTTTGTTCATGTAATGTTCAGCACCAAGGGTCGCCAGCCGACGATTCCCGATGATATGAAGGAACGCTTATGGGCTCACATAGAAAGCACGTGCAAGCAGGACAAGATAGGCGTGCATGCGATTGGAGGCACTACAAACCACGTTCATCTTCTGCTTGAGCCTCCGGCCACGATTTCCGTGGAAGAGATGGTGCTTAAGATACAGGCAACATCGGCTGAATGGATGAACCGCCATGTAGATAATTTTTTCTGGCAAGAAGGCTATGGCGGATGCAGCATCAGCAAAGCCCACGTTGGAAGGGTGGTGAAGTACATCCAACATCAGGAGCAGTATCATGCGTCGACCACTTATGAAGAAGAGTTCCTAACTTTTCTGAAGGAGAATAGAATTCCTTACGATCCGCAAGATGTTTTTGGATGAGAAGATCAGAAAGTTTTTTTGCCGCGAATCAACGCGACCCATTTCCTTGATCTGCGCTCATCAGCGCAAATCTGCGGCTATCTCTCGTTATTCAATTCCCAGGTCTTTCCACTTCTTATCCACCAGCGTCTTGGTCTTTTCGTCCATCAGGATTTCGTCGGGCCATGGACGCGTGAAACCTTCGGTCGGCCATTTGCGCGTGGCGTCGATGCCCATTTTGGAGCCGAAGTTCGGTAGGCGCGAAGCATGGTCGAGCGAATCCACTGGGCCGAGCGTGTATTGAATATCGCGCTCAGGATCAATATTGTTGAAAACTTTGAGCACCACCTCGCCGATATCCTGCACGTTTACGTCTTCATCAACCACGACAACACACTTGGTGAACATGGCCTGCCCGAGTGCCCAGATGCCGCTCATGACTTTGCGCGCGTGGCCGGGGTAGGACTTGCGGATGGAGACGATCATCAGGTTGTGAAAGACGCCTTCCACGGGCAGGTTCACGTCCACAATTTCCGGCAGGGTGAGCCGCATGAGCGGAAGGAAGATGCGCTCCACGGCTTTGCCCATCCAGGCGTCTTCCATGGGCGGCTTGCCTACGATGGTGGTGGCGTAGATCGGGTTCTTGCGATGCGTGATGCAGGTGACGTGAAAAACGGGGTATTCGTCTTCCAGCGAGTAGAACCCGGTATGATCGCCGAACGGGCCTTCTGTGCGAAGTTCGTCGAGCTTGACGTAACCTTCAAGCACAATTTCTGCAGACGCAGGAACTTCCAGATCGACGGTCTCACACTTTACCAACTCCACTGGCTTCTGGCGCAGGAAGCCGGCAATGATGAATTCTTCAATCTCCGGTGGAGCGGGGACGATAGCCGAAAAAGTAAGCGCCGGTTCGGTGCCGATGGCGACAGCAACTTCCATGGTTCCGCTGGGACGGTCGCCAGGGGCAAGCATGGAGCCTCCGCCGGAGCGGGCCATGATATCGACCCCAGCACGCGCAACACCGGCGCGCGCCGGGGACCCCGGAGCCTGCGCTCCACTTTTTTCTCTCACAGCCGAGGGCGGCTGTGCCACACGAGTTTTGTCACTTCCTGAAGCGCCCTGGCGCAGCAGATCACGGTAGTGCTCGGCGGCGACTTTCTGACGCTGCCAGTGCATGCCCGCTGTGGTTGCGTCATAAACCTGGATGCGATACATGCCGGTGTTGCGCTTCCCTGTTTTGGGATCGCGGGTAATCACACATGGCAGCGTGATAAAGCGGCCGCCATCCTGCGGCCAGCATTGCAGGATGGGAAAATCCAGCAGAGAGAAGTTTTCTTTTTTAATGACCTCTTTGCATGGACCGGTACCAACAATTTTGGGAAAGAACTTGCCCATATCGGCGAGCATGGGCAGCATTTTTAGTTTTTCCAGAAAGCCTTCTGGCGATTTCATATTGAGCAACTGGCGGATGCGCTCAGCAATCTCGTCGAGGCTATTCACGCCCAGCGCCATCTGCATGCGGCGCTCCGAGCCAAACTGGTTGATGAGAACCGGCACGCCGTTTGCGCCTTTCACGTTTTCAAAGAGCAGCGCTGGCCCGCCGGGGCGCCCATATTTTTTGGCCGCGCCCTTGGAGACGCGGTCGGCGATCTCAGTGATCTCCAGAATGGGATCGACTTCCGTTTTGATCTTCTTGAGTTCGCCGGCGCGATCCATTGCCGCGATCCATTGTCTTAAGTCGTCAAAAGGGTTCATTATTGTCGTTCGGCTCCAGCAGAGAATGTTCGGGCGAACTCGCGATTATAGAGTAGCATTCGGCAATCAGCCTTTGGTCAAGAAAGGTGATGGCAGGCATTATAGATTTTCTCAAAAATTTGAACCCATTCTGCCGATCTCATCGTTATGTGGATAGCGGATAATGACCATGTCTGCCGGTAAAGGAAAGGAACAAGAGAATGCGAGCGCCAAACATCCTTCTGGTGTTAGTTCTGATAGCTACTCCGCCCCATCCGGCAGCAGGCCAAGACGGAACAGGTGCGGCCCCCACTGTGGTGCAAGCGGTCAACGCCAAATATGCTGATCCGAAGCCGTGCAGCAATGGGTGGCACGCCACTCTGGATGCGGCTGGTAATCCTGTGAATAGTCCAGGCGCCGAAGCAACTGGCAAGAAGCCGCAGGTACCAGGTTATGGAGCGCCGACGGGGGTTATTCCAGCAGTTCCGGTCAATCCGCCGACTGTGATTGTTCCGCCTTCGCAGCCTGAGCCTATGAGCCTTCGATATGTAGCTTTTGAGATATTTTTCTACACGATCGGGGCTAATAACCTCTCGGCTGAGCAAGCCGACAAGGCAGGAAAACACGCGGAAGCTGCGGGGTGGCGCACGTCTTACCAGCAAATGTTCAAATTCAACGATGCCGAAGGCGAGGTCCTGCAGGAGATCGCGCATGACTGCAACTGCGCGGTGAACGAACTGGACGCGAAAATCATTGCGCAGGCCGAGAAATTTCGCGCCCAAATTGTTCCCGGCTCGACAGTGACGGTCCCAGGGGAGTTCTATCAGATGTCGGAGGACCGTAAGAAAATTGTCATTGACCACGTCGAACAGCTCAGGCTGGCCCTGGGAGACACTTCTTTCAAGAAACTGGAAAACCACGTTCTTTCGATGTATCCTGCGCCGAAGGATGCACCTAAACCGGCGCCACAGTCCACCACCGAGAAAGTCCGAACGGAGAACAAATAACCAATCGCTTGCTCCTCAAGCGGTTTGGAACTTAACCACGAAGCAGGCGAGTATTCCTCGACAACCTGAAAGCAGCAGCCCACATCCTAGTTTTCGAAGCAAACCAGCTTGCGAGTAATCCTCCCGAGGAGTCCCCGGTCCCATGGCCACAGCAATCAAGAACGAAAGCCAATATATTGATGCATTCTTAAAATTAACTTTGCGGCCCGCTTCGGCGTCTGACCTTATCCCCATGCTTAGCTCGCTTACGCCGGAACAGCGGCAGGATTTTGTCGAATTGGCTGATTCCAACCATGTGGTGATCCGCGCTTTTGAGGTGCTGAACCGCGTGGCCGGAAACCGCGGAAATGCCGATATCCAAGCCTGGGCGGTGGAAACACTAGCAAAAGAGCGCGCTCGTATCTCCAATGCATTGAATCACCTGGAAGCAGTATGTAATGCGCTGGAAGAAGATGGCTGCGCCACGGTGGTGATGAAGACGCTGGACCACTGGCCTGACCTGGGCAATGACCTTGATCTGGTTTCAACAGGTTCCAAGACTAAGATTGTGAATGTGTTCACCAAGCGCTTTGGCGGCAAGACGGAAGCGCGGAGCTGGGGTGACCGCCTGGCCTGCAAGTGGAATTTTTCCATTCCGGGCTTGCCGGAGTCGATTGAGACGCATGTGGGCCGACTGGGCCAAACCGGCGAACACATTGGGCTGGCCAAGCGGTGCATTGATCGCCGCGTGACGATTCGGCTGAACGGAAATACCTTTTATGTTCCAGCGCCCGAAGAGCGGATCTTTGCCGCCACGTTGCAACGCATGTATCGCCATTTTTATTTCCGCGTGTGTGACATCCTGAACGCGACGGCGATTGTGGAATCCGGCAAGGTGGACTTCCGCGAACTACGCGCGGCTGCCACAGTGGCCGGAATCTGGCCGGGCGTGGCCAGCTTCTTGAAGATTGTTTCCGACTATGTGCAGCGGTATCGGGGCACGCCGCTGGAGCTGCCGGCAGACGTTATCAAAGACGCCACTATAAATGGCGACAAGATTTACACTCGCGCGCGATTCCTGCGCGTCCCCATAATGCCGTACGGAGCAAGGCTCTATACGCGACAGATTACGCAGGCGGCATTCAGCGGGAACGTTCCGGCTACATTCCGCCTGAGCTTGTTACCACCGTTGGCATCGGCGGCAGCGGTAGCGTTCAGAATTACGGGCAGCGATAAAGGCGTCTGGTAAACGGTCCGTTTCATCCTTGAAGGCAGAAAGAGCGACAGTTGGTTGTCCGTCGCTCTTTCTTTTTCGTCGAGCAAATTTGCCGCTGGTTAACGGTGCGAACCGGAACCCGAGTGTGATTCGCTATGACCACCTCCAGCGCCACTGTGTGAAGAAGAGCCTCCTCCCCCACCGTGAGACGATGATCCACCGCTATTATGGGATGAGTGTCCACCACCGCCGCTACGCGAGTATGAGCCAGCGCCGCTGTTGCGCGATCCCGAGCCAGATCCTGAGTATGATCCGCGTGAGTCACCGCGTGGCGCAGGCGGATTGTAGCGAGGCTCATTGTGTTGTGCCGGCGAAGAATTGCGTGGTTGGTTGCTCGGCTGGTCTCTGGGCGTCACGATAGGCCGATGCAGATCGAGCGGAGGCCTGCTGTTTCCGCCGGAATTGCCCTGCGCCGCGTGGTCAACCCGATCCGCGGCGGAAATCCCAGGGCCTGAGCCGTGGTCAACAGGTGAGCTGTGATCCTGGGTTGAACCGTGATCGGCATTGGATGGAAATTTCTGCCAGCCACCGCTTTCCGGCGTGTGAGAAGACTGTCCGGCGTTGTGGTCTGAGGATTGCGACATTCCGGAATTAATCTGGTGGTCGCTCATCTGTCGGCCATTGACGCCGCCAGAAGAGTTTCTGGGATTTCCTGAGGATTCAGCGCGGCCATTGCCCACGCCACCGGAATGGCTGGCGGGTGAACCAAATTTGTTCCAGCCATCATGCGAACGGTCTTGTGCAGCGTTGTTGCCAGTGCTGGAGCCGCTGTTCGGCGAATGCGCGTTGTTCGTACCGGACTCTATGCGGTTTCCGCCTTCGTTGAACGAATGCTGACCGGTGTTTGTATTCTGTGCGCCGTTTGTAGGACCGCCGGAATTGCCGTGGGTTGCGCCCGCAGCTTCCGGTCCTACGACGCGCTGCACGCGCTGGATCTGGTCATGGAACGATTCCTGCTTTGTTGAAGGAGGCGCGTGTTTGCTGAAGAAGCGATCGCTGTTGCGCGTTTGTATGCCAGCGGGAACGCCGGCGTTGCCGTTGCCGGCATGCAGACTTTCGCGCGAAGGGACAACCGGCAGGTTCGCCGTCATCACGCGTGATTCGCGCAGCTCACGCTCGTCCACGCCGTGGCGCCAGCCTTCATGGTTTCCGCGGCCAAAGTTTTCGGCGGGAACGCTGGTGATCGAGCCGCGAACTCGAGCATCGGTCAATGCCAGATGAGCGTTGGAGAAATATGGCTGACGTCCGCGAACAGCGAGCGGAGCAATAAAGCCGCCGCGTCCGTGGAAGTTATTGATGACATTAATATTGACCACGTTTACGCGATTGAAGCCGCGGCCATACCACGGATAAAACGGATCATGCGGACCCACTGGGAACCATCCGATGGAGCCAAAGCCGAAGCCGGAACGGTGTCCGAAGCCGACAAAAAAGACGAATGCAGGAGACCACAATGGGCGATAGCCTACATAAAGCGGTCCTGGCCACCAACACCATGAATCGCGATAGTAGAACCACCTGCCGTAGTGATATGGTGCCCAGCCCCACGGCTCATATGACACCCAGGTCCAGCCATAATAGGGCTCCCAAACCCATCTTCCCGTTTGATAAGGAGCCCACGTTGCTTCCTGATAAGGCTGCCAAACATTTCCATATCCCGGAACGTAAACCCAATGGCCGTAGCTATCAAGATCATTCACGCCGGTGTAATAACGATTGGTGTGGCCGACGCTCTCTGAATCGCGCAGCACATGGTCGCGATCGCTATTCCAGATGTCCCAATCATCTTTATCGGGCGCGCTGCTGACTTTATATTCCGGCTGGTCGGTTCCGCGGACACTAATAATCTCTCCCGCATGCACCCGAGTGCTACCCTGCGGCGTGGTAATTTCGGCTTCACCTTCCCGCACGATCACATCTGTCTCAGAGTCGGAATTCACCTGCACGCGGTAGCGCCCCGGCCTCACCGGACGCACCGCCACATTCGGCGAATCGATTTCCACATCGGCTTCGCTGCCTTTCATCATGGTGTAGCTTGCATATCCCTGCCCGACTTGCACTTGAATCCGCCGTGGCGTCAGGTCAGCAATCTTGGCCTGGCTATGGGCCGCCAGCCGCAGGATATTCGCGTAATCAAGCTGGATTTCCGCGCGCGCATCCTGGCCAGTGGCCACCTGGTCACCACGCACCACCGGCGCGTTGATCGACGTGCTGCCCCAATCGCCGCTATCACCGCGCTGCGTTGACACGTCCCCATGAATCAAGCTAACTCTCGCCACAACCGGCGCAGGCCCTTCACTCTTTGGTGCTGCTTCTCCGTTCGGACCCTGGGGATAATTCTGCGCCAACGCTGGCCCTTGCCCGTCGCCCGCAGGCGCTTGCTCGCTCGACGACGTCTCCCCATTCGGCCCCGGCGGATACGCCTGAGCCCAGCCGCCAGCCGTCAATCCTGTCACCGCGAATAATATGATTGCTAACTTTCTCACCGTTTTCATGGGTCCTCTTTTATCTTGATACGCGCCGCGAAATCGGCGCGTCTCAACCCGTCATTCCGAGTCGAGTGGCGAAGCCGGGAAGCGAAGGATCTAAATCATGCGCGTTAGCGCCCTTCCCTTTAAACGGCGCGACGGTCACCCAACCGCCGCGCCCTTATCTAAGCCGCGCGCCGCAAAACCGGCGTGCTTCAAACCGTCATCCTGAACTCGCGGTCTTTACTCCGCGAGTGAAGGATCTAGAACCGGGCGCGTCATCGCGCCCGATCCTTATCACTCTCGCGCCGGGGATCAGCTCGGCGCCAGAGCCAGCCGCGCGCCGCAAAATCGGCGCGCCTCAAGCCGTCATCCTGAACAAGCGGCCTTTACGCCGCGAGTGAAGGATCTAAGACCGGGCGCGTCGTCGCGCCCGATCCAAAACTTCCCTCTTGTAAAGCTACTGACTTCAACCGTTGACAAGGTGATTGCAACTGCCGTGCCAATCAGACAGCGAAGTATCTGCATGATTCAATGCCGTTTAGAGTACGTAAAGATAGGTAGCTGCGCGCAATGGTGGTTTTCAACCAGTCTAAGCGGTGGATTTAGGCCGGAGCGCCGCCATACAAGATCCGTGTTGATCCGCAGTAAGCTTTGCTTTTTCCGATCAGTGTCATCAGCGTTTTATCAGTGGTAGGCAGTTCCGGTTTTCTCCGTGTCTCCGCGCCTCCGTGGTAGGTTTATTCCTCTTCCTCTTCCGATCCCCGCTCATCCGCGTTGATCCGCGGTAAGCTCTTGCTTTTTCCGATCAGTGTCATCAGCGTTTATCAGCGGTAAGCTTTTGACTTTTTCCCGCGCATCCGCCGCGCCATCAGCTAAAACACAAAGCGAAGAGCCAATGGCTAACAGCTAAAGGCTGTCTTTCCCATCAGCGTTAATCAGCGGCAAGGTTTTGGCTTTTGGTTTTCTGGTAGCTTTTGTTTTCCCGGCCCCGGCGCAAGCTGGCCAACAATCACATCTCGTAGCGCCAGCACCTCCACCGGACACTCCGGCCAATTGTGTTCCCAGCAAATAATCAAGTCGCAGCCATTCGGATCGTGTCCATGCTTCAGGAAGTTACGGCTCTCTTTTTCGAACTCAATTTTCAATCGTTGATACCGGTTCGGCGCTACCTCCACAAAAGCTTCGCAGTCCGGAAATTCCGCTTGTACCAGCGTCACCATAAAGCCCAGCCGGGCGGCCTGTGTGCCAAACAGAAAAACCACCCCCATCTCGTTGATAGGCTCATGCATCAGTGTCACGGGCGCCATAGCGGGCCCATACACCGGACGGTCGGCCCTTATACCCCGTGGCTGCAGCAGTCCGCTTGACCACTTGTCACCTGTGGCCAACAGTTCCCTCTCGTCCTTGAGCCGTATCAGTTCCAACACGTCTTGCCACTCGCCTTCGCAATCGTGCGTCACCGCAAACTCGCGCATTGCCTCCGGGACTTTTGTCCAGTGCCGGCATCTTCTCTGGTAAGGCCCCACCGTGTACTGGCTCGCCCCTTCAAATTCCACCATGCTCGGTAGCTTCCCCAGCTTGCGCGCCACCCTGGCCCATTCCAGGAAAAGCATCTCTTCCGGTATCCGGCGGCTGTTGAATCTCGATGTCAGGCCGCATTCCTGCAGCGCCCAAAGATAGTTGCGAAAATGTTTTCGAATGTGGCGTCTCCGCATGGGCGTCATGTCTTCCAGTTGTGAAAACGTCGGCGGATGTCCCAACTTCTCCGCCGTCTCTCGAATCATGGTCAGGATCTCTTCTTTCGTCATGGTTCTTCTCCAATTTGGTGGTGTTCACTCGACTGTGGTTTTCTTGGTCTCGTTCTTGGTTCTGTTCTTGTCGCAAATAAAAAAAGCCACCGTTCTGGTGGCTTGTTTTCAAAAATTGTGTTTGGCTGTTGCTTTTGCTCTTTCCGGCTAGAGGCTAGTAGCTAGAAGCTTTTTTGTGGCACAGGGCTGGGCTCATGCAGCCCGGGTTTGGCTTGCATGGGAAGATACTCTTGCCTGTGATCAATAAAATTTGTGTGGACCGCAGCCGCCTTCGGCTGCGCGGCACTTTTCAGCTCCTTGAATTTTGAAGGGTAATCGATGCTGGCAGCTCAAACACAAAGCTAAGGGCCAATGGCTAAGAGCAAATAACTGGTTTTTGCACAGCCGCCCTCGGCTGTGGTCTTTCTTTTTGTGGGAATTACTTTAAAGTTGGATAAATGTTGGCAGCTAAAAACACAAAAGCCAATAGCTAAGGGCTAAGGGCTAAGGACTAAGGGCTGGCGGCCTTCGGCCGCCTTTCACGCACTCCCGCGACCTATCCAATGGCGAATGTCTTGCGCGGGAAATACACCCTTTCAGGGCACACTTCCAGTCCACTAGAGGCCGCGGAAGCTGGGACCCAAACGGTAGGCCACAGTCCACAGAGGTGCAGGCCGTTTTGGGGTTTCCCCCGGACAGCCAACGTTAAATTGGCTGCTGCTCCGCGGCGCCGCTCCCGTCAGAACATAGCCTCAATATCGCATAGCCATCTGACCTTTGTCAATAGACAAATATAGTACATACGTCTGATAACTCACGAATTGTAAAGTGACTCCGCTGCATTATCAGGGCACGGATTCATCCGTGCCACACCATGCCCCTCTCCCCCTGTCATCTTGAGCGCCGCCCGAGGGAGCTGCGCGACTGAGGGCAAGTCGAAAGACCCCGAGGATGCGGGTCATCTGCCACGCCGATTCAGGGAGTTCTACCCAGGCCATGTCCTGCAAGAACATCCTTTCAAAACAGCTTCATCAAAACCCTTCTCCCCCCGACATGCCTTCGGCGATGTCCCATTTCGCCAATTCTCACGGGGGTGGAACGGCAGTCATGCCTCGATTCGATCCTCTTAGCCGTCTCCCGTCACCGGGTGGAGCAGACATTTATGTCTGCGGTAATCAGCTCTAAAAATGACCGGGCTTCAGCCCCTGAGGACCGCATTACCTCAGGGAGCAACTAGGGTTCAGCCCTGCAACTTTGTATCAGGGCACGGATTCATCCGTGCTACGCCATGCCCCTCTCCCCCTGTCATCTTGAGCGCCGCCCGAGGGAGCTGCGCGACTGAGGGCAAGT
>JBAVLE010000008.1:0-27652 GCA_049688735.1 Candidatus Angelobacter sp.
GCGTACTGCAGGAAGCCGCGATCCTGGCCGAGCGCAGTGACATACAGGAAGAGCTGGTTCGCCTGAATACCCACATTGACCACTTCCGCAAGCTGCTGGACCAGGGCGGCGAAGTGGGCAAGAAGCTGGATTTTCTTTTGCAGGAATTGAACCGCGAAGCTAATACCCTGCTTTCAAAAACTTCTGGCGTGGCGGGCGAGGGATTGCGCATTACCGAGCTGGGATTGCTGATGAAATCGGAGATTGAGAAATGCCGGGAGCAGGTACAAAACCTGGAATGAGCAGTATCCGATACATTATCTCCGCGCCTTCAGGCTCCGGCAAAACCACGCTGGTGAATGAACTGCGCCAGTATGTGCCCAACCTGGAATTTTCCGTGTCTTACACCACGCGCCCGCCCCGGGGCAGCGAGCAGGATGGCCGGGAGTACCACTTCATTTCTCGCGAAGAATTTGAGGCCATGATTGCGCGCGACGCCTTCCTTGAATACGCGCAGGTGTTCGACAAATACTATGGGACCGCGCGATCAGTCCTGCAGCATGCGGAAGAGGTTGGCAATGATTTGTTGCTCGACATCGACGTGCAGGGCGAGCGCCAGGTCAAGCAGAAGATGCCGGACGCGGTGAGCATCTTCGTTCTGCCGCCGAGCCGTGCCGAGTTGGAATCGCGGCTGCGCAAGCGCAGCTTGAGTGAAAATGTTCTGGCTGAAGATGTCATCCGTCGCCGGTTGGATGAGGCCCGCCGCGAGATCGAAAACTACCCGAACTATGACTACATCTTGATTAACGATCATCTGGAGGAGTCCGCGAACCAGTTGCAAGCCATCGTGCAGGGAGAGCGAATCAGGCGGTCGGGAAAAGCGCCTTCCCCAGCCGAAAAGCAGTATCTGGCTACGGCCGAGAAATGCCTGAAGGCCAACATGGAAGATAAGATCAAGGGGATATTGGCGACATTTTGAGCGTGGCAACACGCCGGATGGGTGAGGGTACGGCATTCCCTGCTAACCTGCTCACTTGCCCTGCCTTGGGCAGTATTTCTGGCGATAGGGTTCCCTCGCTTCGCGCGGGAGTGCACAAAAAGAAAGCGTCCCAAACCTGCCACTATGACTCTATTTCTAAGCAGGCTACAATTTTTACTATGAAGGTGGCGCTGGGAGTTACCGGAGGAATTGCGGCGTATAAGGCGGCTGAGCTGGTCCGCCTTTTGCAGGACCGCGGCATTCGCGTGCAGGTGGTGATGACGCGGGCGGCGCAGGAGTTTGTCCGCCCATTGACCTTTGCCGCACTGAGCGGCGAAAAGGTAATTACCGATCTGTTTGGCGCAGGCGCTGAAGAGCCGAATATTGATTCCGCTGTGGAGCACATTGCAGTAGCACAGGCCATTGATGCGTTGGTAGTTGCGCCTGCCACAGCCGACGTGATCGCCAAATTTGCCCATGGCGAAGCCAACGACTTTCTAACCACATTATTTCTCGCCACCACTGCGCCTGTTGTCATTGCGCCAGCCATGAACGTAAACATGTGGGACAACCCTGCCACGCAGGCCAATATTGAGACATTGAAAGCACGTGGCGTTACGATTGTGGAACCGGACAGCGGCTACCTGGCTTGCGGCATGGTGGGCGCAGGCAGGCTGGCGGCGAATGAGACGATTGTTTTGGCCGTGCTCAAAGCCCTGAAAGCCGAGCAGGACTTTGCTGGCGAAACTGTGCTGGTAACGGCCGGGCCGACGCGGGAACCAATCGATCCGGTGCGCTATATAGGAAACCGCTCCAGCGGCAAGATGGGATATGCGATTGCTGAAGCTGCGTTGCGTCGCGGCGCAAAAGTGATTCTGGTCTCCGGCCCAACGGTGTTGAAAGCGCCATCATCGGCTGAAGTGGTTCAGGTACAGACTGCACAGCAGATGCGCGATGCCGTGATGGGCCACTTTGAGCGCGCTACAATCGTAATCAAGGCTGCAGCCGTAGCCGACTTCACGGTGCGAGCGGCGGATGAAAAGATCAAGCGGAAAGGCCCGATATCGCTCGAACTTGAGCCGACCTCAGATATCCTGGCCGAACTGGGCGCAAAGAAGGGCAGCCGCATCGTTGTGGGTTTTGCCGCCGAAACCACAGATGTCCTGGCCAACGCACGCAAGAAGCTGGAAAGCAAATCGCTGGATGCAATTGTGCTCAACGATGTGTCGCAGCCTGGAATCGGCTTCGATTCCGAGCGCAATGCCGTGACGATCCTTACGCACGCCAGTGCTGAGACTGTGCCCGAAACCAGCAAATGGGAAGTTGCGCATCGGGTGCTGGATGCCGTGGTGAAGTTGAAGGCGGAGCGCAAGGCTCCTTCTGTGCGGCGTTGACTTTGTGTCCGGAGAACTTGCGGTCGTCAACTTATGAAGAAGATCGCTCTGGCGCTTTTGTTCGTCGTCTTGTTGTTTGCAGAAATTTATCTTTGTTCTGCTTTCCTGCCACTGTCTTGGCAACTCACGATTCAACACGCCTTATCCGAAGGTCACGACCAGTCGCAGATCACTCATCCTGATCTTGAAGGCGAAATCAACCAAGCCCTGCGAAAACATCCAGGATTTCGAGTGGCGTTCTACGGAATTCTTGTTTTGTTGGTGATCGCTAATACGTTCGTGTTGTTCGTGGTGTGGAGATTTCTGGTGCGTTCAACACGAAGAAGCACTGCCATCTCGCTGCGCTCCTGAATGGTTTGCCGTCTCTTGCTGTAAACTGTTCTTCCATGCCCAAGCCTCTTGATCCCCAAACCAAAAAACATCTTGCGGCGCGCGTGAAATATTACAAAGAGATGGGCATTCATGATTTCTATCGCCAGCCAATAGACCCGAGCGTTGAACTGGCATTGCAGCCGATAGCTGAAATTACGCCTGCAAAGTCGCAGGCCTCAGTAATATTGCCACCTGTTATTGACGATAAGCCTTCTGCTTTGAAGCTAGTTCGCGAAGATATTGGCGATTGCACGCGTTGCCGTCTGCATAAAGGCCGTACCAACCTGGTATTTGGCGTGGGCAACGCGAATGCCGATTTGATGTTTGTTGGCGAAGGTCCGGGGGCGGACGAAGACGCGCAGGGCGAACCTTTTGTGGGCCGCGCGGGACAGCTCTTGAACAACATGATTTCCGCCATGGGAATCAAGCGCGAAGATGTTTACATTGCGAACGTGGTGAAATGCCGTCCGCCAAGCAATCGCACGCCGGAAAAAGATGAGTGCGATACCTGCTCGCCATTTCTGATGCGCCAAATTGATATCATCAAGCCCAAAGTGATCGTTGCGCTGGGCGCGGTTGCGGCCAAAAAACTGCTGGCTGTGAATGATTCCATGGCCAACCTGCGTGGACGGTGGTATGACTTTAGAGATTCCAAGCTCCTGGTGACATATCATCCGGCGTATCTGCTGCGCGATCCACGGCAGAAGAAGGAAGCGTGGAAGGATTTGCAGATGGCGATGCAGTATTTGGGGCTGAAAGCGCCGGCTGCGAAGACATCGGACGAGTAGCTCGGCAATCGGATGCTTAGCGCCTGCTGAGTCCGCTTACCGTACAATCTTTTCTTAGCTCATGCCCACCTTTTGCGACGTAGCGTTGCCGGTCCCACTGGACATGGCATTTACCTACAAGATTGCCGAGCACCAACCGGTGGTGGGTGGACGTGTGCTTGTGCCGTTTCGCAATCAGCGCATTTCCGGCGTAGTGACGGCGCTACATGATCGCGCGCCTTCCATGCAAGCCAAAACCGTGATTCAGGTGCTGGACACGGAGCCTGTGCTGGATGAAGGGCTGATGAAG
This sequence comes from Candidatus Angelobacter sp., assembly GCA_049688735.1. Taxonomy (GTDB): domain Bacteria; phylum Acidobacteriota; class Terriglobia; order Terriglobales; family Acidobacteriaceae; genus Angelobacter. The sequence goes on from JBAVLE010000008.1 coordinate 3,802, forward strand.
CTGGGGCAATGGATTGCGCAATATTACCTGGCGCCTATTGGCGATGTGTTTCGGGGCATGCTGCCGCTTGCAGCCGAAATCAAAAAAGCCAAGCTTTACAGGATTACTGAAGTTGGCTACGAGGCGCTGCATGCCTCGGCCACAGCCGGATCGTCGCGCCGGTCGAAGCAGGATATTGATACGCAGATGATTGAGTATGCGGTACTCGATTATCTCTCCATGTCCGATGATGCGCTGGAAGGGACGATCCGTTCCGCTACGGGCGCGAACCGCCAAGTGCTGGATCTGCTGCTGCGCAAAAAATGGATTGCCCGCGAAGACGTTTCTTCTGTCCGCGACGCGCAGCGTACGGTCCAGGTGGCGGTGCTCAAAGATCTTTTTGCTGGAAAACCAGGCGGCAAGCTGAATGAGAACCAGCAGAAGATTATTGCGTTTCTTCAGCAGCAAAATGGCAGAGCATTTGTTGAGCAGATTCGCGAGCTTGCTGTACCACGCACGACGCTGCAAACATTGGTCAAGAGAGCCTTGGTTGAAATTGTGGAAGAGCAGGCGGATTTCAGTGTGAGCAGCATGAAGAAGCGCGGCCCGTCGCATCTGGACTTTATCTTTAACGCAGAGCAGAAAGCCGCACTGGCTACGATTCAAAAATCTGTAGAAGAAAAACAATTCTCGGTCTCATTGATGCACGGCGTGACCGGCTCGGGCAAAACCGCGGTTTATCTTGCGGCGATGCAGGCGGTGCTGGAGCAAGGGCGCGCCGCTATTCTGTTGGTGCCTGAGATCGGACTCACGCCCGCCGCTGCTGCCAATCTCCATCAGGTATTTGGGGATGAAGTCGCCATTTTGCACTCGGCACTCTCCGCCGATGAGCGCGCCGAGCAGTGGCATCGGATCCGCCGCGGCGATGCAAGAATCGTTGTGGGTACTCGCTCTGCCGTTTTTGCGCCGGTAGAAAATCTGGCATTGATCGTGGTGGACGAAGAACACGATAGCTCTTACAAGCAGGAAGAGACGCCGCGCTATAACGGTCGTGATGTAGCGGTAATGCGGGGCAAGCTGACGAACGCTGCCGTGGTGCTGGCATCGGCGACGCCTGCGATTGAGTCTTACCACAATGCCGAAACGGGGAAGTACAGGCTGATTGAATTGAAAGAGCGCGTGGAGCGACGGCCGTTGCCTGAGGTGGAACTGGTGGACATGCGGTCCGAGTTCCAGCAGACCGGCGAAGACCAGATATTCTCCCGGGAACTGATTCAGGAAGTGACGGACAGGCTTGATCGCGGCGAGCAGGCGATGGTTCTGCTGAACCGCCGCGGATATTCGTCAGTGGTGCTGTGCCGCGCGTGTGGTGAGACTCTGCAATGCAAGAACTGTACCATCGCCATGACATATCACAAGGCCGCGCATCGCATGGAGTGCCATTACTGCGGCTATCGTCAGGCGGTGCCCAAGCGCTGCACGGCGTGCAACAGCGAACATATTTTCTTTCTCGGCACAGGATCGGAAAAAGTTGAAGAGCGGTTGCATGCGGCATTTCCGCAGGCGCGCATTGGACGGCTTGATCGCGATACCGTGCGCAACCGCCACGATTTTGAGCGCGTACTGAACCAGTTTCATGCCGGAGAGATAAATCTTCTGGTCGGCACGCAGATGATTGCCAAAGGGCATGATGTTCACGGCGTGACACTGGTGGGAGTGGTGGGAGCAGATTACGCGCTGGGATTTCCTGATTTCCGCGCCGCCGAACGCACATTCCAATTGCTGACACAAGTTGCCGGACGCGCAGGCCGCGGCGAAACGCCAGGCAAAGTTGTGCTGCAGACGTATCATCCCGATCACTATGCGATTCAATTTGCGCAGCAGCATGATTACGCGGGCTTTTATGAGAAAGAAGTGCGCTTCCGCAAGTGGATGCACTATCCGCCATTTTCCGCGTTAGCCAATGTGCTGGTGCGGAGTGACAAGCTGGAGCAGGCTTTGCGCTGGACGGGACAACTGGGCAAATGGTTCGAGGGGACGCGCAATGAAGGCGTGCGCGTGCTGGGACCTTCAGCAGCGCCGATTATGCGGCTGAAGCGCGATTATCGCTACCACTTCATCCTGAAAGCGGCCAGCCGCGAAAAGCTGAATGCATCGCTGCGCAAAATGCTGGCCTTTGCCGACGCAGAAAAAATGCCGCGCACAAACGTAATTGTGGATGTAGATGCGCTGTCCTTGCTCTAGACAAGCAAAGACTATTTAGAAGGCTGCTGTTGTTGCTGGCGCTGTGCCCGATAATCACTCAAAATCTTGCCGAGGCCTTGTTGTTCGCCAAAGGGTGCAGGAATAAGCGTTAGAGCGAGCATCACAAGCGCAAAAAATGCCAACACGCGACGTTTCATATCGAGCGGCGGCAGCAGAGGCACATCTGGATGGCGGCTGCCGGTAAAGCGCAACACGACGGCCCAGAGAAGCCATCCTGCCCAGTAATACCAACTCAGCAAAAGCAATACAAAAATGCTCAGCATTGAAACCGGGCGATGCAGCCGAGGATTGACGGCAAAAATAATGTGGCCGCCATCAAGCTGGCCACCCGGCAATAGATTGAGCGAAGTTGCCAGCATTCCTACCCAGGCCGCCATGGCCATGGGATGCAGATATAGTGCGCTTACAGGCGCTTGCGCAGCCGCCGCATGGCTTCCCATCGCCCCGATGATCCAGTGCCCCAGCTTAAAGATCAGGGGGAAGCCCAGCAGCATGCTGCCATTGGTTGCGTTAGCGGAAGCGGCGGACGCAGCAGCCGCTGCGGCGGCATCGCCTGTGAGCAGCTTGGACCAGATCAAGCCATAGAACATTACTGGAACGGCAACCACAAATCCTGCAATCGGGCCGGCAATGCCAATATCAAACAAATCAGCGCGGTTCTTGATAGGCGACTTGATGCGGATAAAAGCTCCCAGAGTACCAATCAGTGTGGGCGCGGGAATAAAAAACGGCAGCGTGGCAAAAACTTTTCGTCGAAGGCAATAAACGTAATGGCCCAGCTCATGCGCGGTGAGGATTCCCAGCAATGACAGCGAGAAGGGAAGTCCCATTATCAGGTGATGCCAATCCTGCAGAGCCCATTGCCAGGGCCAGTAATCCAAGTCATCGGAGAACAGGCCGAGGTTGCGGTTGAACGTGTCTTGCATGTGCGCGCCAATGCAGAGCGTGGTAAAGATAGTCGCCAGGAAAAGCAAAGCGTGCAGCCAATATCGCTTTTTCGGCGGATGAACAACAACGACGGTAATCTCCCGTCGTTCAGGATCAAAAACGTGGTATTGCTGTGAAAGAGGCTGGATGTCCGACATGCAACGAGAGCCCTGGTGAAACTGAAAAAGCTAGCTGAAAAAGCTCACCCGCGTGGGAAGGCGGGCCAACTGCTTTAGTCGATGGACTGCAACTCCTTTCCCGGCTTAAAGCGCACCGCTTTTCCGGGAGGGATGTTTACTTCCGCGCCTGTGCGCGGGTTGCGGCCAATACCGGTTTTGCGCGGACGCACGTTAAAAACGCCAAATCCGCGCAGCTCAATGCGTTCGCCTCCGGCCAGGGCCTTCTTCATGCTTTCAAAAACGGTTTCCACGGCCAGTTCAGCCTTGGTTTTGGTGATGCCGGTTTTGTTAACAACTTCGTTAATGATATCGAGCTTAATCACAGGTCAGCTCTCCTCAATTTTCCAGAAAGGGCGTAACTTGCAGATATTATTGGACTTCTACGCTGGTTGTCAATGGAACAGTTTCGCCTATAAGATGGCTTCTTTGGCTCTGCACTAAATCCCCGCAAAACCAAGGAACCTTCTCTCAATGGCAATTAAAAGTGACCGCTGGATCCGCCGCATGGCGCAAGAGTATGGAATGATTAACCCTTTCAACGATCGCCAGGTGCGTGAAGGCGTTATTTCTTATGGCGTTTCGTCTTACGGGTACGATCTGCGCGTGGCCGACGAATTCAAGATCTTCACCAACGTAAATTCCGCCATTGTCGATCCCAAAAACTTTGACGAACGGTCCTTTGTCAGCGTGCAGGCTTCCTCCGTGCTGGTCCCGCCAAACTCTTTTGCCCTGGCGCGCTCCGTTGAATACTTCAAAATCCCGCGCGACGTGCTGACCATCTGCGTCGGCAAGTCTACTTACGCCCGTTGCGGCATCATCGTAAACGTGACGCCCTTTGAGCCCGAGTGGGAAGGCTTTGTCACGCTTGAGATTTCCAACAGCACGCCCTTGCCGGCCAAGATCTATTCCAATGAAGGCCTGTGCCAAATCCTCTTCTTCCAGGGCGACGAGCCTTGCGAGACAAGTTACAAAGACAAATCCGGGAAATACCAGAAGCAGACGGGGATCGTGTTGCCGAAGCTGTAGCGCCATGATCGTGTGGCACCGCCGCCCTCGGCGGCGTTCTGGGCTTGGCGATCACCAGTTCACGGCGACCCTTCCCCTCCCCCTATGCCTCAACTAGGATTCCAAAGGATTTAAGCATTTCACCCCCGGGGGTTGACTTTCCGATCCCGAGAATTGAGGTTGATTTTGGGTTTACCTAAAAACTAACTGCTAAGTACTAACTACCGCTTTCCTCTACATAGCCCACCCGGGGGGTAAGACTTCTGTTGCAAGCAAATCACTTATCCGATTCGACCGACCGGTCACCGAACGGTCGATGCCCATTCTTGCCTTTATTTCGGCCCCGAATCTCGTTCATTGTTTCGCCCTGCTTGTTTCAATAATCTGCTTGTTATCAGACCGAAGAAATAGCGAATTTCACAAAAGAGAATAGCTGAGTGCCGAAAGAATGTAAAGGGAATTCAACAGCAAGACAAATAAATTCCTTCGCACTCGGCTTCCACGGAAGTTAGATGTCGCGTTCACTGTCTAATTTTGAACAGTCTTGCAAACTGCTGAATGCGATAATTCTCTCTAAACCTAATCCTCAGACTGGGAAAAATAGGGAGGAACAAGAGGGGAGGAAACAATGCCAGGCACTCAGCATGAGATTTTAATTGTTGACGACGACGCCGCTATTCGGGACAGTCTTACCTTCCTGTTGCAATCGTCAGGCTATGACGTTGCCACCGCAATCCATGGTTTTGACGCTCTTCTCCACTTGAAGATAAAGCTTCCGGCCCTCGTAATTTCTGACCTTAACATGCCGCAAATGTCGGGCTTTGAGTTTCTCTCGGTGGTCCGCCGGCGTTTCCCGCAAGTCTCCGTGATTGCCATGAGCGGGGCGTACCAGTCAGGTGCGGCTGTGCCGGGCGGTGTGATTGCGGATGCTTTTTATGCCAAGGGCATGGACAATCCCAAAGCGCTGTTGCACATGGTTGCAGATTTAATACAGACTTCCGCAGCCCAGGCCAAGGACCATAAAAGAGAATCCGCCCCCGTCTGGATACCCCGGAATGGCAAAGATTCGCGTGGCATTCCTTTTGTGGTGCTTACCTGCACGGATTGCCTGCGCTCATTTCCGCTGAGCGTGGTCACGCAAGACCTGCAGCAAATTCAGGAAACGCCCTGCCTCTTCTGTCCCAATATGGTCAGATATATTATTGATTTTTCTCTGTTGATTACTTCCCCACGAGCCGATTACGACAGCAACGAGCGGGTCATTGCCAGCGCTAAAAAAGCAGCCGCAAAATAGTTTGCTTCTTTGAATCCACAAGGGTAACCAGGAAATCTTCTCCTCAAGGCTGGGCTTGGGCATTCTATCTTCGCTCCCGTGCAAGGGATTCTGGTAGTGGTACAGTTTGGATCTTAGGCCGCTGGAATTTGGTCGTTCAATTGTGTAATCATCGGGCCATGCCCAAGAAAAAGAACGTTAACGCCAAAAACCAAGGACAACGCAAGCTAGCGGCTGGTATGCGAAAATCCGCATCTGGCATGCGCAAGTCTGCAAAGGGCATGGTAAAGACAAGCCGCCGCGAAGACGTGAACCAAGCCGCTGCGCCTGTCGTCAGGGATGCTACTCGCGAGAAGTGACATCTGCTGCAAGCAGCCTCGCGTGATTCTTGTTGTCTGAGGGCATTTGTGGCACCTGCATAAAGATGTCGTATTGAAGATTCCCCGTGCCGAACATCTAATCCCCGTCGCTCTTAGTTAGTCGTGAAGTACCACGCTTAAAAGCGATCGGTGGATGTGCATCTGGCCGTTGTATTCGATGAAACCCAGTTTGCGGAAGCGATTCATAAAAAAATTCACTCGCGCGCGGGTTGTGCCCACTATCCCCGCCAGCGTTTCCTGGCTGATTTTTGGAATCACTGTCTCCGGCTCTCCCTCTTTACCAAATTGGGCCAGCAGCAGCAGAGTCCGCGCCAGGCGCTTTTCGCTGGAATTAAAAAGCTGATCAACCAGGTCGGCTTGCACCCTAAGATTGCGCGTCAGCAGATAGGCGACAAAAATGTCCGACATTGCATGTTCTTTGTGCAGCGCGCTCATCATTTCTTGTCGATCAATCCTAAGCAGCGAGCCTTCGGTAAGGGCGACAGCGGAGGACAGGCGCAGAAGCTGGGAGTTGGCTATGCACCTTCACCCAGGAAATCTCCCGCACTCAATAAAGCAATGGTCGCTTCCTTGCCTGCCGCCGAGACCACACTCAGCTTGATCTTCCCACGCTGAATGTAAAACACAGTGTCGGCATCGTCGCCCTGTGAAAAGATAACCTGGTTTTTCTGGAACGCAACGATTGCCCTGCCCAGCCCGGCGTTCGCAAGAAAAGCCGCAGGATCAAACCGGGTGTCGGTTTTTGATGTGGCTTTTGCTTTAAACCCTCTTGCTCGCCCGTTTGAAATTCTTTTGCTTAGCCGCTTTGCCATGAAAGCCCTCTGGGAAGATCTTTTAGTGGCCCAATTTCGGTCGCGCTCTGCCGCTGGTCCACGCTAGTGGATCGATTCGGCTGGGAATGGAACTCTTTTGTTTTTCTTTATAGTAGCAGCTCCAGCAGTTTTCCCCTTTGTATATAAGGTTATGTCGCATCTTGGCATTTTCGAAGTCTAATTTCTTGACCCACACTATAGTTTGTATCTTTTGACGGCTTGCGGTTAATCCTCAAAGAGTAAGTGTCCAGTAGAAGACAGATGGGGCTCCTATGGAGGCGGAGCGTTATGTCGGGAGAAAGTCTGAACACCGGAACAACATGGAAGCTTCTCGCCGAAATTTCGCATAACAGCACCCTTGGGTTTGTTACGCGGAGCACAATCACACGCAGGCAGAGCGAGGAGGCGTTGAAAATGTGGGGAATGATTCGGCATGTGGATCTAGGATACAAGATCACCCCTGCCGGGCGGGAGATACTGAAATGGAAGAAAAAATCAAGCCGTTGATTCTTTTGCGCTTGTCTCCTCCATGGCGTTAAGCGCGATTCAAGAGCAGCTGGCCCTGGTGGCCAATCAATGAAGCGTCACGGGACTGCTTCCGGCTATACAATTCTATAACCTCAGTGCTTTTATGCAGACGAAGCTGACTAAGCCGCGATTCGAACATCGTTCTCTTACCGGAATGCTGGAACGGATCGCTTCCTGTTGTGCCGCAGGTAATGATTTCAACGGCGCAAGTAAGAGGCCAAAGATGTTGCGTGTTGTAGAACGGGCTCACGTCTGTTCCATCACAAAATCTAAGTAAATACGTTCTGTCGGTCCAGTGCTTTATCCTGTTTTTCGCTTGCATTCCTGTTCCTGCCAGTTGCGTGCAAGAAAACCGTGAACTCGGGCCAGATGGAATTCATTCTCTGCGATTAGGGCTTGCCTTCGCCGGCTAGATATGGCGGATTGAAGGTTTATAGATCAGCAGGGCAGAAGCCGTGCTGAAGTCGATCACATCGCAATGCGCTTATTGTGTCTGCGCGGAGATCACCTGGAGTTGAAGCTGTTTGGTCCCCGGTTCCAGCTTTACCGTCTGAATTTGACTGCTATTCTGTTTGAAGAACAGGTCCGTCATGAAGGGTTGAGCCTGGGAATCCTCCAGGGCAAACACCATGTATTCACCCGGACGGACACCGTGAAACTTGAAATGCCCTTGCGTGTCGGCTGTGGTGGTGTGCAGCAGATCGAAACGTTTCCGCAGCTTTGGATCGGAAGGAATAGCAATGACCTCAGCATTCGAAAAAGGCTTCTGCTGTGCATCGGAAGCGTTGCCTTCAAGCGTTGCGCCTTTGTTGCTGATGATAATTTCCATCGCGGCGCGTTGCGTCTCGGAAGGTTTGAAACCGGAGTCAAGAACATCTTTTCCGCCGATCAGCACCTTGCTGGTGAACCAATCTTCTAAACCAGACCCTCTAGCCGTAAGGACTACCTGGTAGCTATTCGGAGAAGGAGCAAGATCCATCTTGAACGAGCCGTCTTTCTTTACCTCCGCGTAGCCTCCATTGGCGCGGAGACCGTAAGAGTACTCGTTTGTCATGTCTTCATCCGTCTGCTCTTTAGCTCCAGCTTGGGACGCAAGCAGCACAAGCAGTTTGCTGTAGTCCAGCTTGGCTTCGCCGTCGGTGTGTACCGTTCCAGTGATGTGGCTGTTTGTTGCTGAACTCAAAGAAATCACTACGCCGGTTACGTCAGCAGAGTCAACGGTGACTTCTTTGTAACCGTAAGTGCCGCTGCCCGCGCCTGTTTGCGTCGCCACAATTTTATATTTTCCCGATGGGACAGAGCTGATTTTGAAAGAGGAGGAATCCTTGGGTATAGACGCCATGCCCATCGGAAAAGGCGACCCTTCTCTCATGGCTATCACAAAGCGATAGCCCTGCTCTTCCTTGTCGGACGCTTTCGCCGCAGCAAGCCCAGTGATGGTGCCGGAAATATTGTGGGCCGGCATACGACTGAGGGAAAAATTGGCCTGAGTCTCGTCTCCGGGCTTCAGAACAAGGGGCGTAGCCTGTGCCGGAGACGTCTCATTCGGGTAATACGTGGCTACATAAACTGTGGAGTTTGCCTTGGCCGGGCCGGCTCCAGAGGGCGCACTCATCCGGACGCCGGAGTCTTCACCAAAGCCCCCTCGTTTGGGATCAGCCGCTATCAGGTAAGAACCGGGTTCCAATCCAAACAGCCGGTATTCACCTTTGTCGTCAGTCTCAGCGGTGTTTCCCGTCGGCGATAGATGCCTGCCATAGATTGAATAAATATAGCGCATGGCTCCCACGCTGACGTGCTGCATTGGTTCGCCATCTTCATTCAGGACGTGGCCTGTAATGACTGCGCCGGGAAGCATGACCAGGCTCAGGACTTGTGGCTTTCCCGCTTCCAGCGTGAGCACCATGCCCTCTCTTGCGCGGGAGCCTTTCATTACCATGCCCACATGTGCAGCACTGACGTAATAAGTGCCGGGAAGAAGATCGGCAAAATCGAAGTGACCTTTCTCGTCCGTCTTTGTGCTGAATTTCCGCTCCGCAGCCGAGCCCTCTTCAAGTTCGTCGGACTCCTCTGGCTTTGTCCCTCGGCTAGCAGTGACTTGCGCGTTCTTTAAAGGGGTACGCATGTCAGCTTGAAGAACGGTCCCGGAGATTCCAGCAGCAGTTTGTGTGGTAACAGTTTGTGCTGGACCAGCTTGTGCAGCATCGGGCTTAATCTCCTGGCATGTGCAAACAGCGGCGAAGAAGATCGCGAGGGTGAGTCCCAATTTATATGGCATGGCTGTCTTCCTGGTGCGGTGTTATGTCCATCCAAAATGTAACCAAAGAACCACAGTCAGGTAGATGCAATCCGGAGTCGCCGGTTTGCGTAGGCTTCTGCGCTACCTTCCTAGCAACTGTGTGACAAAAACCACGTCAAAAATGAGGGACATCGATTTCCTCGCAGGCCGAAATAAGGATTTTTGCAAAACTCCGGCTCAACCGGCACCTCTCGATTTTCAGGCACCGTTTCCGCGACTGCGGCATCCTAGTTTGGTATGGAATGATCAGTTGCCTAAACGTAAATATTGTCCTTAACACAATCATATCTGCAGCAGCTTAGGCCAGTGCCGCTCTTTGCGCGTCAAAAAAAAGCCGACGCCGATTCTCGAATACATCAACAAAACGCGTTAATAAATTGACGCCGATTCTCCATATCCGATAAACGCGTCAACAAAGCTGACGCCATTTCTTAACTCATCGAGCACAACAAAAAAGGAGACATTGATGTACCACCACGTAAAAAAGCTTATGTATACAGTGAACGTGGGAGCTGCAGACCCGCGATTCGGAAACATGCTACTTGAGCAGTTCGGAGGCGCTAACGGTGAACTTGCGGCCGCCATGCAATACTCCATTCAAGGTCTTAATTGTGAGGACCCAGCCCGTAAAGACCTGCTGATGGATATTGGAACTGAAGAATTGAGCCATCTTGAAATTGTCGGGGCGCTTATCAGGATGCACCTGAAGCCGATGAAGTCTGAACGGGCTGCGGCAGAAGCGGATCCGCTGGTGGCCATTGCAGGCGGCGGTGGTGTAAGCCTGGTCAATTCTGTTGGTAACGCATGGACCGCTGATTATCTAAAGATCACTGGCGACCTCGCCGTGGATTTGCGCAGTAACATTGCAGCCGAAGCGCGAGCAAAGATTGTCTATGAGCGGTTGATTGCCTTTACTGACGATCAGGGAAGCAAAGAAGCGTTACAGTTCCTCATGACCCGCGAGATAACCCACATGCGGGCTTTCGCTGCTGCCCTTGAGAGCATGGAGAAGCCTCCATTTGCGATTGGAATTATTCAGCCCACACCCGGTTTAGTTGACCAGTATTTCAATGCTTCCACCGGCGAAGGTGACGAGGGTGAAACTGACCAAGTGGGGCCGTGGAACAAAGGCAATGGGCTTCATATCGTCCAATCTGATCTGGTCGATGGAAAAAGCGAGTCCCTGAACACAAAGCCATACATGCCGCAGCCGGGCACAGAAGTCACGTCCAGCGCTGATTCAACTCCCGTCGGCGAACACACAGGCGCTAAGAACGTCAGGAAAATTGAGAAGCCCCAGAGAAGGGCATCATAAATACCGAACTTCGACTCTGCACGGCTCTGCATTCAACAGGCAAAGCCGCTGCAGAGTCTGCTTTAGCGAATCTGTGGCAAATTATTTCGATTTCCCGCGACTCCGAATCGAGGTACGCTGGAGCCGCGGCGGCTTATTAAAGATTAGGGCTTGCCTTCGCCGGCTTTGTAGATATACCTGATGGAAGGCTTATAAATCAGCAGAGCAGAAGCGCTGCTGCGATTGACCTTGATGCAGTTGCGGTCATACCACTCGATGCAGCCCTGCACCTCTTCGCCGTCTTTCAATACCACCACCACGGGGGTCTTGCCCTGGATCTGCTTTTGGTAATAGTAATTTTCCGCGTGGGTTTGCTCAGGCGGGGCATTGCGGCGGACGGCAGAAGATGGTGCACGGTCAGTGCGTTCAAGGCGCTCACGCCGCTCAGAAACCGGTTCAGTGCGTGGGGCTGGCGCGCTCAAAGAGGGCCGAATGAGTTTCCGGCTTACAAATTCTTCCTCTTGGGTGCGCTCAGGAGCTTGACGAGCCGCTGTTGAATCCATTCCATCCTTCATAAGTATCCGTCCCCGCTTGAAATCTGAAAACTGCACCGGCAAAACGAAGCCGGCTCGGCTGGCCGAGCTGAAATCTCCTGGAAATTTGATCGAGAACTCAGTGCGGGTTAATGCTGTAACCGTACCACAGGGCGGTTTAGCTTTCAATTGCCTGAAAGGCCAATCACCATATGCGCGAGTTTCTGTTTTTCGTCGAATGCAAGCCTTGCACCATCAGGCGGCAGTGTCATCGTTCCAGCGTCAGGGCAAACGCGTCCAATGAAAGCGGCCGCAGCACGTTGCGGCGCATGCCGCTCTGGACCTGTCCCAGCTGATAGTTTGCTTTGGTTATCCAATCAAAATCCACTGCCGTGGCCAGCGACTTCAATTCCGCCGTAATATCCGTGTTGCGGACCAGATCCGGAGCATTCGAAACCAGCGCCAACAGGTCTTTCAACAACCCGTAAACCGCGCCCAGCAACCGATCAGTCTTTTCTTTGCCTTCACCTCCGGCACGATAGGTTTCCGTAGTCCGGAACAGATCAGAATGCTCGCCGGATCGGATGGCCGTTACCAGCAGCGTGAGCGCGTCCTTGCGCGCGGACATATATTCTTCCAGGTTCAGCGTACGCGCGCGACCCACGGCCCCGCCGCTCAGGCGGGCCACAAGCTGGCGCTGGCGGGCATTCCATTCCGGGCGGGACTTTTCCAGATAACGTTCAATTTCGGAATTTGGAAGGGCGCTCAGGCTGAAGATTACGCAGCGCGAGCGGATGGTGGGCAGCAATTCTCCGGGATTGCGGACGAGGATGAAAATTGTTGCAAAATCCGGCGGCTCTTCCAGCACTTTCAGCAGGGCATTGGCTGCTTCTTTCATGAACGCCGAATCCACAAAAACAAACACCCTCCGGCGCGATTCCTGCGGCTTGTAGCGAGCTGTCTGGATTACCTGCCGCACCTGGTCAACTTTGATCATCATTTGCGGCGGATCAGGGGGCACTACCAAAACGTCAGGATGGGTCTGCACCAGGATGCGGGTTTCCCGCTTGTCGGTCTCGCGCAGCGCTTCGCGAGCCTCCACGGCCTCAGCAAAACGGCTTTCCAGGTCTTCAGCCTGGCCGATCCGAGTACAGTTCGAACAGACGCCGCAGAAATCCGGTAAGCCATCGATCAGGCGCGGATCAAGGCAGTTCATGGTTCGCGCCACCATCAGCGCCAGGGTGTACTTTCCGGCGCCTTGCGGCCCAGCCAGGATCACTGCATGCGGGAATCGATCACGGTCCAGCATCTCTCGCAGCTGACGAACGGTCGCCCCATTGCCCTGAAAGTCTGAAAAAGGCATGCAGACATTCTAAACACGAATCAAATGGGCGCTGGCGGTGAATTTCGATCTTTCAACGGGTTGTTTAGACTTCGTAAGCTGTTGAAAATAAATAACAATATTAGATTTATTGGAATTTTCTGATTTTTCTTGCGGCAAGCTATATTTCCGGCAGCTCTTCTGACTCTACTACTACAGAAGCAGGCTCATCCGTCGACTGCTAAATAGGTGGATATGGACCCGGAAGCCGTATCCACCTAGTAATTTTTTTAGACCCTTCTCAACCGCAGTTCCATCTTGAAACCCCATCTCCTCGAAAATCCTTACAGATCTTCCCGCAAATCATCCATTAGCTTTTTTAACAGGGCTCTAATCACTGCCTAACAAATTCCGTCCATGATTGTGGGCAAGGGAGTTCCCCGTCCCAATTGAATGTGGTTTGAGGTTGGCGTCTTCACCCTCCGAGGCTCCCCCTACGAGAGGTGCTTGTGTTCATTGAATTTGTGGAACTGGCGTGGTCCAGGGTTTTCCCATGCCGGCATAAAAAGTGCACGCCGCTCATTACCTGCCGCAAGGGCCAGCCCCGGTCACGTATCGCGGCCATTACCGGAACTTATTTTGTGTGCCTGAAATGCGGCAAAGAGTTCGCGTATGACTGGGAGAACATGCGGGTGATCAATCCCGAACCCAGCCAGATGAAACTGCTGGCCGAGAAGGCCACTTAGGCCTACGCCGGTAATAACGTCTTGAGCTAAATTTTTCCGTTTACCAGGCGCAGCAATCCCGGATGAGCGGAAGAGCTTTTTGTGGCCGAGGATTTTTGCGTCCAGGCCTTGCGGATGGAATCCGCCAGCGCGTCAGCGTCAGTGGTGTTGGCAGCCGGCATGGGCGATGCCGCGGGAAAGTGAAGCACTCTTACGTTGGAACGGCCATTCTGGTTGCGCTCATTCTTGGGCATACGTTTCCTGTTATTCATTGATTGATATAGGTGCTTGCAGAAACCTGGGTTCAGGCGGCTTTGGTATCTTTCGGCTCATTGGCCCTCGGATCATTGGCCCCATTCTCCGCCTTCTCTCTGGTGGAGACCACTTTCGAGGGATGCAGCGTTCTGGCTCCCGCATTTAGCTCGAGCGTTGAACGCACCATGCTGCCGCTTAACTTAAAGCCGTTATTCCTGAGCTGCTGAGCCCTGGCCTTAATCCGGTCCGATGTCACCTTCATGCCTGAATCCTTTATGAGTCCCAGAGGTTATGAGTTATAGAAGGAACAAGAGACTTGCAATAAACAGTTAGAAGCAAACGCGAAGAAAAGGATGTATTTCTAAGGTTAGTTGCCTTAACCCAGCTCAGGTCAAAACCCTTATTGATTCCATTTCTCCCGCGGGTACTCTTGTGGCATGTTGAAGAGATATTCCTGCCTTGTAGTCGTAGCTGTTTTTTCCCTGGCTGGCTGGTTGAGCGCGCAAACGCCCACGCCTTCACCCACGCCGGCAGACGAGTTCACCATTGTCGCCCTGCCGGATACGCAGTTCTATTCGTCTTTGAATCCCCAGATATTTGCCGCGCAGACGCAGTGGATCGCTGACCACGTTCAGGACCAGAATATTCAGCTGGTGGTTGGCCTGGGAGACATTGTTGACGGCGGCGGCAGTCTCACGCAATGGCAAAACGCGGATGCGGCTTATCGTCTGCTCGCCGGGAAAGTGCCTTACATGATTGCCATTGGCAACCACGATTACGACCAGAACAATCCCGCCGGGCGCACCGCTTCCACCAAGAACTTTAATTCTTTTTTTGGTCCGGCGCGTTATGCCGGAGCAAGCTGGTATAAGGGTAGCTTTCCCGCTGGCAGCAATGAGAATTTTTACGGTGTTGTGACCGTGAACGGGCGCAATTACCTCATCGTGGTGCTGGAATTTGCTGCGCGCGATTCGGCCCTGGCCTGGGCCGATGGCATCCTGAAAGCCAACCAAGATAAAGATGCGATCATCGTTACGCACATGTTCACCTATTCCGACAATATGCGCATCTCCGGCTGCGACCTGAACAGCGCAGGCAGCTTCGGCGTAGGGCAGGACAATAACGGCGAAGATATGTGGTGGAAGCTGGTGCGCAAGTATCCGAATATCCACTTGGTTTTGAGCGGCCACGTGGTGCAGGGAGACGGCACCGGGCGGCGCATGGATCTGGGACTGAACGGAAATCTGGTAAACCAAATTCTTTCCGACTACCAGTCTGATCCGTTGGGCGGAAGCGGTTATCTGCGTATCATGCGAATTTCGCCCTCGCTGAACCGCGTAAATGTAACAAGCTATTCGCCTTACCTGAATACTTTCATGACGGACGATCACAACCAATTCACTTTGCCGTATCACAACCCGGGCATCTCGACTGCGGCGGGTACGATCTCCGGCAAAGTTAAGAGCGCTGTCGATTGCTCAACCGCCGCGGGAGTTACTGTGGCCTATAGTGGCGGGTCAGCGGTGACTGACGCCAATGGCAACTTCACCATCCCAGCTAATGCGCGCAAGTCCCTGGCGATCACAGCCGGCAAACCAGGCTGGCTCAGCGACGCCCGGACCGGTACATCGACGCCGGACGCCGTCGAGCAGCCAAGCCCAACCAAAATTTTTATTTCCACGGCTGGCCAGATCAGCGGACATGTGCTGAACAGCGGAGGAGCCCCGGTCACGGGCGCCACGCTGACTTTTACCGGCGGCAAGCTGCGCCTGAGTAAAACCGTCACAGCCAATGGCGCAGGAGCATTTAGTTCGAGCTGGACTTCAGTAGGCACTTATACGGTCACAGTGTCGGCTCCGGGCTTCGCCGGCGTGAGCACCACCACGACTGTGAGTGCGGGTTTAACTACTGCGTTGAATGTGACGCTCAAATAAGTTTGATATAACCAACGCACTAAAATTTCGCCGGCGGAAACTGTAATCTGTTCCGTCGGCGAACGTCTTTAGGAGTGCGGTGATTAGTGGGGAACAGGCTTGTTGGTTGGAAAGATGAGCAGCAGCAGCTCTGAGTTGTCGCGGGATTGCGATGCGGTGTGCTGTTTTTTTCTTGATCCTAAAAAATATCGCAGGAGCAGATGTATTTTCTCTCAGAGCGTCTTCTGTTTTGAGAGAGACTTGTCTGAGAAAAAGCGTTCCTCAACGATGCCAACGATTTTTTTTTGAACTTTCGCGATAGGGTCGGCTGCGTCCACGGGAACCACGCGTTGCGGGGCGCGTTTGGCGATAGCCGTGTAAGCCGCCAGGACACGGTTGTAAAAGGCGCGGCTTTCTTTCTCAAAGCGGTTCTCGTCATCCGCCATTGTCTTGGATTGCTCAACGTTTCTGCGGCGGGCCCGGGCGACCGTTCGCGCTACGTCAGAGACCATCAAGATGGTCAGATCAGGCTGGAGATCGCGACACAGAATTTTATGTAGTTGCAGCACGGTCTCACTGCCGAGTTCGCGGCCTCCGCCCTGGTAAGCTTCACTGGAATCGGTAAAGCGGTCGCACAAGACCCACTGGCCGCGTTCAAGGGCAGGGAGAATTTGTTCGTCGATGTGCTGTGCGCGGTCGGCAAACATCAAGCCTAATTCCGCGAGTGGCGATAAGCCGGCAGTGCGCGAGCTGAGCAGCACAGTACGCAGCTTTTCTCCCAATGCGGTTCCACCCGGCTCGCGCGTGGTGATCAGGTCAATGCCTCGTTCACGAAGGTTCGCGGCCAGGTTTTCCATCTGCGTGGATTTGCCCACGCCGTCAAGGCCTTCAAAAGTGATGAATTTGCCGCGCTGTAGAAGAGGCACGATAGAGATTTAATCATAAACCAACGAGACAGCAAGGCCGCTTTGCGGCAAAATAGTTAGGACAACTGCCGCGCGGAGGGCACCAATGCGACTTGGCGACGATATCGACGATCATTGTTCACGCTGCAAACGCACGACCGACCACTCAATTGTTTCGATGATGGGAGAAGAAGTGCTGCGAACGCGCTGTCGCACCTGCAACAGCGAACATAAGTATCGCGGTAACAAAAGCCGCAGCAAAGAGATGACAGCCAAAGAAGCTTTCGATCATGTGCTGGCCAGCGTTACCGGCGCGCAGCCGGAAGCGTCCTCTGCCACAAAAAAGAAGAAGCGATGACCAGGAAGGACGCGAAAGAACGCAAGGAACGGAACAGAGGGCCTTCACATCTTAACCTTGGCCGTTTTTGCCAATGTCGGCAATCTGGCAAGCTCTTTGTGTTCCTTCATGTCCTTGTGGTTAAGCTCGAGCTTGCCTTCCATCCCACGCTTCTTTAATCTTGGTTCGCTCCATTTAGAGACGAGCCGACCATGACAAAACTATTTCGCCACATAGCTCTATTTGCATTATTCATTACCGCAGTCGCCAGCCCTGCCCAGAAACGCAAACCTCAAGCAGCCACCACCGCGTCTCCTTTGCAGCCGATCAAGCTGGTGGTGGATGCGACACATGCGCCGGAAAAGATCCTGCATGCGCAGTTGGAAATCCCCGTAACCGCGGGCGAAGAGAAGCTGGTCTTTCCCAAATGGATCCCCGGCGAGCACGGTCCCACCGGCCCGATCACTGATCTGACAGGCTTGATGTTTTTTGCCAATGGAAAGAGGCTGACTTGGCGGCGCGATCTGGATGAGATGTATACAATCCATCTCACAGTGCCGCAGGGCGTCAGCACGCTGGAAGCAAAGCTGGATCTGGTAATGCCAGCGCCGCCGGAAGGGTTTTCGTCGGGAGCGTCTGCCACAACGCAGCTCAACATGCTGAGTTGGAACCAGGTTGTACTCTATGTTCCCGGGAAGCCTACAGACGATATTCCTGTCGTCGCCTCGCTTAAGCTGCCTGCGGGCTGGAAATACGGAACGGCATTGCCGGTGGACGGTGAGAGCGGCGGACAAATCAATTTTCAGCAGGTTTCGCTGACTACGCTGGTGGATTCGCCGGTGCTGGCGGGAGCACACTTCCGTCGTATCCCGCTCACGCCTCAAGGTCCGATCCAGCATTACATTGATGAAGCTGCTGACGGCGATGCGGCTTTGGACATGCCGCAGCAGACCATCGATGAGTACAAACACCTGATTGCTGAAACCGGCGCTCTCTTCGGAGCGCGGCATTATCGCGACTATCATTTTCTCCTAACGCTCAGCGATCACACGGCACACTTCGGGCTGGAGCACCACGAATCGAGCGACGACCGTGTGGCCGAGCGCACAATGATCGATGACGACGCACGCTGGCTTGCCGGCAGTCTTCTGCCGCATGAGATGACGCATTCCTGGAATGGCAAGTATCGCCGCCCCAAAGGGCTGGCGACGCCGGACTATCAGGTCCCCATGGAAGGCGATCTCCTCTGGGTGTATGAAGGCCTTACTCAATATCTGGGAGATATTCTTGCGCCTCGCACCGGCCTATGGACCAAGCAACAGTTCCTGGATGAGACCGCTGAAACAGCGGCCGCACTGGACCACACGCCCGGTCGTTCGTGGCGTCCTTTGCAGGACACAGCCGACGCCGCCCAGATTCTTTATAACGCCCCGCCTGAGTTCGAAAGCTGGCGTCGCAGCGTGGACTACTACCCTGAGGGTTTCTTGATCTGGCTGGAAGCGGACACGGTTATCCGGCAGCAGACCAAGGGGCAAAAGTCGATGACCGATTTCTGCCACATCTTTCATGGCGGCGGCAACACTCCGCCCAAGGTCATCCCTTATACATTTGATGACGTGGTGAAAACGCTGAACGAAGTCACGCCTTACGATTGGGCAAAATTCCTGCGAGATCGTCTGGACACTTACGGACCGGGCGCTCCGCTGGGCGGCATCACCGACGGCGGTTGGAAGCTGGTCTATGACGACAATCCCAGTGAGTTCACCAAAGCCATGGAAAAAGTCCACGACGCAGTGGACGCGCGTTTCTCGATTGGACTCTCGCTCGATGACAAGGGCGGCATTCATGATGTGATTTATGACAGTCTTGCGTGGAAGGCCGGGATCGCGCCCGGAACCACGCTGGTGGCCGTGAACGGCAGAAAGTACACTCCCGACATTCTGCGTGACGCACTCAAAGCAGGGAAGGGAAATGGCCCGAATTTGGAACTGCTGGTGATGAATGGCGACTATTACAAAATGTTCTCGGTCAACTATCACGATGGCGAGAAATATGCTCACCTGGTGCGTGATGAATCGAAGCCGGACGTACTGAGTGAAATTATTAAGCCGTTAGCGAAGTGAGCGGGAATCTGGACATAAAATCATCTAGAGATCGGTGTCTCAATGTCGCCGCAGATTTCCGCTGATGGGCGCAGATCAAAAAGAGGCAGCCGCAAATTTCGCGAATGAACACGAATCAAAAGTTAATAAGATTCGCGTGTTTCGCGTTGATTCGCGGCAGCATTTCCTCTTATCAGCGTTTATCTGCGAGATCTGCGGCAAATCTCTTTCATTCTTCTACTCCGGCAAATAAATCCGTCTCCATCTCCATCTTGCTTGGCTTCACGCAGTTTGCCAGATGAAACACTTCCATCTTGCTGCGCTTGCGAATGGTCTCTTCAAAAAAACCGAACAGCGGCGCTTGCGAAGTATGAAGTTTGAAAGCCGCAACCTTGGCATCAATCTCATGCTGCTTTAGTTCGATGATCGTAGTGGTGGGAGCCAGCGATACCGGCTGGCGTGCAGGCATGGTAAAGAGGGCGGTAGCGTAATAGAGTTTCTGCGCGCGATGGGGCGTAAGTCCGGCTTCCAACTGGTCAGGAAATCGGTTCGTCCGCCCGGCCCAGTGGCAAGCCATGGTGGCAAAAACTGAAACCATCGAATGGTCCGGATGCGCGGTAATCGCGCCTTCCGTGCCCATGGTCATTACCACGTGCGGCCTCAGCTCCCGAACACGCCGAGTCAAATCGCCAACAACAGCATGAAAATCTTGCCGATCAAGTTTTCCGTCAGGATAGTTGAGCACTATACCGCTGGTTACTTTCAGCAATTTGTTGGCGGCCTGGAATTCCAGGCGACGCGCGCCGGAAAGTTCGTCGTCAGACTTGGCGGTGCCCCGATGTGTTGCTGCCTGCCCGGGCGTAAGACAAATGACGTAGGTTTCAACGCCGCGTTCGGCGTAGCGCAGCAGCGTGCCGCCAAAGCTACCGGCCTCGTCGTCAGGATGTGCAGTAAAACACAGGAGCCGAAGCATCTTTTTTCTCTCTATTCTTCTCTCATCAGGTGAGCTTCTTGTGTATCACGCCGGGCCGTTTCACGCCACACGCCGGAAGCCGGAAAGAACCCGCCATGAATGCCCGAAGAATCAGTCTAAGTGGCCTTCTCGTGATCGTTCTCGCTTTTACTCTTGCCGCCATGGCCCGAAACGCGGCAAAGGCAACGCCAGGCTTGCGTTCCAACATCCCCGCCGGATACGACGTAATGCTGCTCAAGCCATCCAAGGCCACGCTCTCATTGATAGGGCTGATTGAGTGTCCGGAACTTGAGGGCGCACAGCGTGTGTCGGAAGGGCTGCACGCAAAGCTCGTCTCAAGCGATGGCAGCACGGTCAAAGAATTTCCTCAGCACTTCAGTTTTCGTATTACTGCATCGCTCAAAAAAGTTTTTTTCGATGAGCCGGTTACGTCAATCACGCTCGCTGACGATCCGCACGAACTGCTTCTTCACCTAAAGTTCCGTGTCCGTGCCTACCATGGACTGGAAGTGCGGGAAATTGTGCCGCAATCCATTGAAATGATCGGCGCGCCGGCTGACGTGGCATCCGACGAACGGGTTTATCGGATCAATATCAACGCTGAAAAGCTGCCGGTTACAGACCGTCTTGTGGTCGAAATCCTTTCTCCACAGGGCGAACTTCTCAGCCATTTTCCTTTTAGCCTGCTCTGAGTTTGCCGTTACGTCTTTAGCGGAGCGGGCTGCGTCGCGGGCTGCCAATCCGTCTGCGGGACCATCGTCGCATTCAACGCGGGCTGCAGGATAGCAGCGGCCACCGTTGCAGGCGTTGGCATCCACTTGCGGATTTCCGGCATGGCGGCGCGGGCGGCTACTTCTCCGCAGCGGATCAGATCAGGTGCGCGAATAAAATCATCGTAAGCAAATTCGCCGATCTCCGGCTGCAAGATTATGTCAGACGCTGCCTTCCATGGACCGCACATTCGTTCCTGCGCAATGGAGAAGCATTGTCCAATCACGTCAAATACGTGGCGAGGGCCCCCGGGCTTGACCCAGTGGGCGGCCAAATGGACTGAAATAACGCGCTCGGCGCCCATATCACGCAGCGGAGCGGCGGGAACCGAATGGGCCAGCAGCCCGTCCACCAGCAATTGGTTTCCGATTTTTACTGGCTGAAACATGCCAGGATAGGCGCAACTTGCGCGCACTGGATCCACAAGGTCGCCTTTGGTGAAGACCACGGCATCGCCTGTGATAATGTCGGTGGCGGCAATGGCCATTGGAATCTTTAGCTCTTCAAACGTTTTGCAGCGCAGTATTTTGCGCAGGAAGATAGACATTTTGTCATTGCTGAAGAGACCAAAGCGTGAAAACGTCCACCGCGAAAAATCTTTGAATCGGACAAGTGCCGCTACTTCTTCCAGTTCCTTGGCGCTGATGCCGCTGGCATAGGCTGCGCCAATCACCGATCCAACACTGGTGCCTGCTATAAAATCAACCGGAATATTTTCTTCTTCAAGGACTTTCAAAATTCCAATGTGGGCCAGGCCGCGGGCAAAGCCTCCGCCCAGCGCAATGCCGATTTTCGGAATGCGTGGCGGCTCAATGGGAGGTGCTACAGGAACGGTTTGGCGGGCAAGTTCTCGTCCCAGGGCGCGCACGGAACGTACGATCTTATTCAGCGGATTCTTCACGGCGCTCCTTAACTTGGGACTTTCGCACCCGGATTGCACCTTTATCGTAAGATGCTGGTTAACCGTTAAGCGTTTTACAGTAACTTAGACCATAACCATCAACTGTTAGTTTCAGCCTATTTTCAGCTAAAAACGAGACAACCCCTCATGACCTTGGTAATCTCAAAAATGGCCCGAAATGGGCCTTCAAGGCGCTAAATGGCACGTCTTAACTCATTTTCATGATTGGGCAGATACGCTCTTGACCAAAATGGTACGAGAATTTTCCGCCGGGGCGCTGGTTTTGCGATATATGCAAAAACAGTGGTGGGTGGCCGTGATTGAGCCTGGCCGTGAAGGCGAGCCAGAAGACCGAAAAAATGTTGTCGCCCTGCCCAAAGGCAATGTTGATGCGGGGGAAAAGCCCGCGGAAACCGCTCTGCGTGAAGTCCATGAAGAAACCGGCCTTGCGGCCACCTTGATCACCAAACTTGGCGATGTAAAGTACGTCTATGTTCGCAAATGGGCCGGCAACCAAAAGGCGTTCAAGGTCGTGTCGTTCTTTCTTACCAAGTATCAGTCCGGCCAGATCGATAATGTGACCGCTGCTATGCGGCATGAAGTTCGCCGCGCCTACTGGCTTCCACTGGCCGATGCTCCCGGCAAACTCAGCTATAACGGAGAACGCCAAATGGCCGAAAAAGCTCTTGAGTACATTGAAGCTCATCCAAACGAACTGGACTGACTAAGCTTGTGGAGCCCCGGTGCCCTCGCCTGCAGAGATCTTTAGCGCACAAGCACGTTTGCTCGTGAATCCCATAGATTTCTCTGTGTTACTCTGTGCCCTTTGTGGTAAAAATTTTCCGGAGCCCAGCAAAATGCCCGAAGGCTACTACGTCCCTTTTTCCGCCATTGTCGATGCTCCTTACTGGCTCTATAAATTTGGCCAGGGACCCAAAGCAAACAATTCCGCGGGAACCATCCCCAAGGGCGGCCTCATCCACGTGCAAGGACCAGCCGGTGCCTGGGGCGGCACCCACCAAAGTGCATATCTGATGGGCGTTGGGCGAATCATCGTGAAGATTGGCGATTTCCAACCTGCGCCCGCCCTGATAACGAATTCCTGACTTCGATTTTCAAGGATCCGTCTTGCACCCGCCTTAGCGGATATTTTCCGACCCGGCATTCGTACTCAGTGGCTTTTCACTTCATAATCAGAAAATGCCAATTCCATATGAGTGGGAGCTCCATCCATTACGCTATCCAGCACAAGGCTCACCGGCAGTTGCAACCCACTAACCGGCTTATGATCGATCTTGAGAGTCAGCTTCACCACGCCGGGGCCTGAGGTCGGTTTGTAATCTGCGTCATAACCCGTCAGGACGAAGCCCTTTGGCGTATGCATAAATTGCGGCCGCACAGAGCTGGCAAAATCCGCTGAATTTACCTTGATGTCGGTGATGATCAGGTTTTTGCCCATCATGGTAACCACGTCAGAGTCGCCATCTTTATACGAAAGGCGGTACTGTGTGCCCAAATCTTCCAGTTTGTAATCGCTATTAACGCTTGGGAAAGGCGAGTTCAGCATGAACAGTTCCCATGTTGTGAAAAAGCCATTAATGGCCTGGTCCATGCCGGAATAAATGTCGTCAAAGCCCTTGCGCTGCTGTTCATTGGATGGCTCTGCATCGGTGTGATGCGTAACCGTTATTTTGTCATTCTGGCCCAGCAGCATGGAAAAGTGGAGCCCGTTTAAAAGCTTAAGCCCAGCTTGTGCTCCGGCAGGATCGGTTTTCATCTGGTCTTTCAGCACCAGTTCCCAGTTCGGTTTCACATTGGCGCGGAACTCCTCCAATCCCGCAATGCGAAGGCTGTAATAGGCGTGCCGCGCATCGTCAATTACTTTCTTGCGATCGGCTACAGCACTCTGCGATTGGGCCATGGCGGCAAGTCCGCAGACCATCAGCAAACACAGGCAAAGTTTATGCCAGCGTGGTTTCATGGAAACTCCAAAGCTATTTCTTGCGTATTCGCTGCCCAATTATGGCCGTTCTAGTCGCGAAAACCCACGACGAAAGCATTCAATTTAGTTACGGCGGTTTGCCCACTTTCTGATGAATCAGTGGCTTGGGCACATTCCGCCAACCTTTGCGCCCCTCTGCCTGCGTTTTTCAGGCAGCCCCCTCCCCCTACCC
>JBAVLE010000009.1:0-6326 GCA_049688735.1 Candidatus Angelobacter sp.
GAATATGTCGGGTATTTAGCCCGCCAGGTAAGCCAAAAACTGATTGCCGGCGAATTCATTGAAACCAAGAATGTTCCGGCGGTTTCAGCTGCGCTTAACAATGCGCTGTTGGAAGAGCTGCAACTGGAAGATCGCATCAATGATGAGGTGCGCCTGATCCTGGAACAATATCAGGATGAAATGCAGCGGGCCGGCGCCAGCTACCAGGAGATGTTCAAGAAAGTTAAAGGCGAACTGGTGCGCAAGTATAAGGCGGTGCTGTGAGACTTTCCCGCGACAAAGTAAATAGGCTGGCCCACAGCGTGGCTGATGCGCTGGCTACGCTGGACGACGTTGAGTTCATCGAAGATCCGAATACCATCCGCATGGAAGCGCGCCGCATTCTGGAAGAGCTGCTCACCGCTGAAGCTAAGATTGATGTAGCTGCGCGCGCAAAAATTGAAAGCCAGAAGCGGACCATCGCGGAAGGCACGCAGGAATGGGACATCCTGTACCGCAAGTATTACAACGAAGAAGTGAAAAAGCTGGGAATTTAGAAGTCGAGCTTAGTAACCGGCCAAGCGACGTTCCTGTGACGACATTTGCGCCCACAGTTCGTCCATGTTTCTTTGTATCCAGACATTTGCCGGCTGAAGTTCATGCGCTGAATTAAACCAGCGATAAGCCATCACCCGGTCCTGCTTCACGCAAAGTCCGCTGGAATAGAGAGCTGCCATCTGAATGGCCGCGCCAGGATCGCTCTTGTCTGTTGCTGCATGCAGATAGAGCAAACCTTGTTCGCAATTTTGCGAGACGCCCCCTGTTCCCCGAATATATTGCTGGGCGCGCACCAGAGCACCACTGGGTTTGTAGTCAGGAATACGGGCTTCTTCCGTAGCTTTATTGTCTGAGTTGGGCAGGGCCTTGTCGGTAGCGGCTGGAGACTTTGGCGCACTGATGCCTCCGTCTGAGCTAGTGGTCAAGGCACTGGCAGATGTGGTTTCTAACGCGGTTGGCTCAGTCCTGGGAGCTTTTGTCTCAGAAACAGCGCCTCCAACAATTGCATTGACTCCGCTGGCTGCAACTTTAGGCGACTCCGCACCAGCAGCCACGGAATTTGCAGGATTGTTACTTCCCTGTGGTGCATTAGCCGGGGTTGATGGATCTGATTTTGCCGGAACCGGCGGTTTTGGATTGGCTTTCAGGCTCGATCGCCATTGCACAAAAAGCAGGCCCAGAATGGCAGCAAGTATTACCAGCAGAAGCAGCTTACGCAAACCGCTGCCGGTCGGCTCATCTTCCAGCAGATATTCCACACCTTCAGTATTGTCCGGCTGAGAATTTAAGCCCAGAAACGAGGGGCCACTAATGCGACCACTATTTCCAGATTCTGTGCGAATCGTTTCGCTGGATACCGACCCGGCATGCGTGGCTCTATCAAGACGGGGTTCATTGCGAAAGATTGCCGGCTCGCTCCGGCGAGGAGTCACAACGGGAGCTTCATCTTGCTCCGGTAGTGCAACCACCTGTGTTGCTGTCCTTCGTTTTACATCGGGAGATGGCAATTGTGCATTGGCAATGGCAGCCGTGCGTGAAGCTTCCGCCCCGCCGCGGCGTTCCTCCATGCGGCGTTCAATGCGAGTACCGCACATGCCGCAGAATTTCATTCCTGGCTCATTTACGTGGCCGCAGCCGGCGCACGCGGTGCTTCCGGATTTGTGCGTCCTTCGCTCTGTCTGCCGTCTTTCCAAGCGTACACCGCAACTGCCGCAAAACTTATATTCCGGACGATTCTCAGTCCCGCAAAAGGTACAAAGCATGAGAGCGCTTTTACTCCTTTGAGTGCCGTTTAAACACACGTCTTCCTAAACAGCAGCTCAGTTATTAAATAGGATGACAGCTGCTGCTGATAAGCTGCAAAGCTCATTTTTTTTCTTCCCCTTTGGGGGGAAGCGGGCCTTAGTACTATTTCAAAAGCAGGCCAAGGCTGATCAGGGCCGGGTTCTGGCGGCCGTTTTGAGCGATAATCGACTTAGATGAGTTTTGCACAGGAAATCGCGCAGGCAGCCAAACAAGCTGCCACTCAGGCCGGCTTTGATCTGGCTGGGATCGCGCCTGTCCGCACAGAAGATATGCCTGAGCTCGGCGCTTTTATTGAGTGGGTGGATGCAGGCTGCGCCGGGGAGATGAAGTATTTGGAGTCGCGCACGGAATCTGGCGAGCTTCGCCGTGCCTCAGCTACGAATGCCGCTCCGTGGGTGCGTTCCATGGTTGTTTGCGCCCTGAATTACAGCGCCGACAAGCCTTATTCGGTTGAGGTAAATGATCCGAAACGTGGCTGGATCTCCCGCTATGCTTGGGGCACCAAGGATTACCATGATGCGCTTCTCCCACGGCTGCGCCAGGTCGAAGTGGCGATGAAGCAGGCCGCTGCAGCGCAAAACGCTGAAATCGAAACCCGCAGCTACGTCGACACAGGTCCGATTCTTGAGCGCGTTTATGCCAAGTACGCCGGCATTGGATGGATAGGCAAAAACACCTGCATCATCAACCAGAAATTAGGCTCTTGGCTTTTTCTGGGAGTGATCCTTACCTCGCTGGAACTCCCCGCAGACACGGCGGCGGCCGATCGTTGCGGAAGCTGCACGCGCTGCATTGACGCATGTCCTACGCACGCAATTGTGTCGCCAGGCAAGCTGGACGCGCGGCTCTGCATTGCGTATCTCACCATCGAGAAGCGTGGCAGCGTGCCGGAAGAATTAAGGTCAGACATGGGACATCAGATCTTTGGCTGCGACATTTGTCAGGACGTCTGCCCATGGAACAACAAGTCTGGCAATGCGCCGCCGACTTCCCTGCCGGAATTTCAACCACAGGAGCAGCTGTTTTATCCTGAACTGCGCTGGCTTGCACAGATGGATGAGGAGAATTACCGGCGCATATTTCGCGGGTCTCCGGTGAAACGGACAAAATATCACGGGCTGAAACGGAATGTGGCCCTTGCCATGGGTAACAGCGGCAACAAAGATTTCGCGCCGGATCTACAAAAGATGGCTTCTGAACCGGACGGTGTCGTCGCAGAGCACGCCGAGTGGGCGCTTAGAAAACTTACAGGCAAATCGCGCTAGGCAAGTCCTGAAAAGAGACATTGTGTTAAGGTTTTCAAGAGCTATGCCCCAAGACAAACAGCACCCATGGACACTCCCTCGCGCGCATTCGCGCTATCTTTTGGATTTGCGAATTGTCGTCAGGACAAAAGAAACCCTCATTGGCCGGACAAAAGACATTGCCGAAGGCGGATTGGGCGCCACCATTCCCAACGAAATCAACATTGGAGAAATTGTCGAGCTGGAATTGCAGCTTCCTGGAAACCCGGAACCCTTAAAGATTAAGGCTGAAGTCCGCTACCGTCACGGCTTCCAATACGGGTTCAAGTATTTTCACATTACGGAGCAGCAAAAAGAAATGATCCGCCGCACCACGCGTGACCTGCACATGGCTTAGGGAACTATTGAACTTCTGTATTTACCGGCGATTGTTCGCCGGTGACCGATGCAAGTGAACTATGTGAACTGGCTTCGGAACACGGCTTTTATATGGTCCAGCCGTTTCGACAACCGGTCGGCCTCTTCTTTCATTCCCAATTCATTGGCCAAGCTGATTGCATCGTAAAAAGCGTCTTTAGCATTGCTGTAACAATAACGAGCGCCTTGGCCGCTCTCATACATCTGGTCATAATGCTTTTCTCCCAGAGCGTTTAATTGCCGCAGGCGATTGCGCGCTAATTCTTCATCCGTGCGCTGGACTGGCACTTCAAGCGGCGAGCCTTTCATCGGAAGAGAGGTCCACACAGCGCGACTTTCCATAAGCCGGATTTCGCGAAAGCCTGGAAGCTCTTCCCGCAAATCTGTTTCAGGAAGCATGAAAAAATCTGGATATAGCGGCGGACGCATAAGAGACTGCCAGTCTTCATCTTGCAGCCACGGATCGGCAACAGGAAACGCGCAGTAACGGGCGCCCACAGCGCTCGTAAGATTCATCAGGACTCGCGCAATTGACATTGCGGATTCAGTGGCCATGATCTGCTCGGTATAGACCGCGTCCCGTTCGTGCAAAAAAATTACTGGATCGCCGCGCCCGCGCAACCGGAACTCAAGATGAAAGCGCTGCCGCCCAGAAAATGCCACGACGCATCCATCCCATGCCGAAGCGGAGGTCACGGTCAAAGCTCCACTGGGATCAACCATTTTCTCGCCCCACTTCCACCAGCGGTCGTCGCGATCATAATGCAGCCGGGCCACATTCAGGCCGTCGCGCATCAGGAAGCCACCATCAAGCAACGAATTGATCGCAAGTTCCACCAGCCTCTCCCGGGGTTCCTCAAGGGCCCAGAAAACAGCGGTGCGAAAAAGCAAAGATTGCTCAATAACCAGTTCGATATCGTCAAACGGCAGGGTGACGGTAACTGCCTCTCCATCGCGATAAAAGCGGACTTCGGCTATGCGCGGCTCGCCTTCAATCGGTGGCGCAACAGCAGTCACTCTGCCTTCCGTGTACTGCGGCAACGCGCTTTCCGGCAGTTCGCACACGAGCCGCACTGTCTCTCCGGGATATAACAAGTTTCTCCTCTTGGCAGCAGATTACATGGAGAATGATTCCCTCTGCAATCACATTTCTGGTAGAGTGCTGGCGCATCAGACGCACCTCTACAGAGGAATGCACCAATGCCAAACGGCGGCCCAGACAATTGCGGAACTTGCGGGTTCAATCGCCGCAATCGCGGCATTTGGCGAAATCCTGAACAGGATGAGAAGCAAATCTCGTTCTGCGAGATCCGTCGGGTAGCTATGCTGGCCGACCATTGGACTTATTGCCAGAACTGGCACACCCGCACCCGCGAACCAATCGGCCCGATCTATGCTTCCGGCATTTATGAAGGGGGATATCGACGGATTCCCTGGCACGGACTTGTTGCGCCAGAGTTCGTCCAAATGGGCGTGTGCAGTGAGTGCGGGGCGTCCATTGATGATGGGATCTCCATTCCCGCAGTGGAGAGAGCGCCCATTACATTTTGCTGCAACCTGCACTACCTGCAATGGTGGAAGCGTCAACATCCAGACGAAGAAGCGCCCATGAGCGCCGATATCCCCGAGCACTGAGGCTGACGTATCACATGAGAATCCAGGCTCGTTTGCGGACAGGGCGAATCAGCGTTAGATTGTTTCCCATGAGAAAACTCTTTGCCGCCGTTTTCATGCTTTGTCTCGGTGTGGGTTGCGTCGCCGTCGCGCAAAGCCCCGCTCCGCAAACTTCACCTGCGCCAGCAACCAAACCGCAAAAGAGCGCGCCTTCTGCCTCGGCCACAGCCGCACGCCCGGGTGAAGTGGATTCCATTGATCACATTATTGCTGCGGTGTATGACGTGATCTCCGGCCCAGCCGGCCCCCGAGATTGGGACCGTTTCCGCACCTTTTTCTATGCTGGAGCACGCTTGATCCCAAGCCGTCGCGATGATAAAGGAGTTGTAACGGCGCGAGTTTCTTCGCCAGACGAATATGCCACCCGTGCCCAGGATTTTTTTTCTAAAGAGGGCTTTTTTGAGAATTCAGTTGCAAACCGGGTAGAAGATTGGGACCACATTGCCCATGTGTGGAGCACATACGAATCCCGCCATGCCAAGGGTGAAAAGCCGTTCCAGCGCGGTATCAACAGCTTTCAGCTTTTAAATGACGGCACTCGCTGGTGGATCCTCACCATTTATTGGGAAGGTGAAGATCCATCACACCCGATACCGGAGAAGTACTTGAAGTAGCCGGAGGTTGTTAAAAAACTACTTCTTCCCTACTACGAGCAGGGTGAACGTTCCCGGCTTCATGGTGCGCCGAGGGCGCTCGCCTTCTTTTGCCGGAGGCGCTTCCTCTATTTCGGCGGTCACTAAATATACGTCGTGGTTCGTAGTATCCAGTGCCATCGTGCGCGCAAATTTCTCCGTGGGAGCGTTCTCAACCACGCTGAATTTGGTTGGTGAATCTTCATGGACAACCGTCAGGTTGCCATCGCGTCCATTAGAACTGAAAGCGAGTTGCTTATCGGCGTCGAAAGCATTTGCATCCACGCCTTCTCCAATAGCTGGTGTCGCAATCACCTTGCCGCTATCGGCATCCACTACGGCCATCATCTTATTGCTGCAACCGGAAAACAATCTGCGATGTTTCTGGTCCATGGCCAGCCCGCTCGGCTCCTCGCACGGAGCCAGCGGCCAGGTCTTGATCACTGTCGCTTTTTTAGCGTCGATGCTGGTGATTTCGCTTTTGTCTTCAATATTTACGAAAACACCGCCCTTGCCG
>JBAVLE010000010.1:0-2080 GCA_049688735.1 Candidatus Angelobacter sp.
GTGCCTGTCCCATATAAAACAATCCATCTCTCGGCTTTGTTGCAGTGGCGAACCCGCGCCCACCTTCCAGCAACGGAATTGCACGTCCCTGCGCTGCTTCCGATATGGCTCGGACACCGGCCGTGGTGTGGCTCCAGTCTCTTCCGCGAGCGGATTTATCCAGTGCCGTAAGCTGCACGCTGGCTTTATTCCATTCCGATTCGAAGGCGGGAAGGCTGTCCTTAATTTCATCGGCTTTCGCATCCAGGAAGCGAGCTCCGTGAATATGGTCTTCGGCCCGGCCCAAGCCCTCAAGGCTCAAGTAGAGACGGCCGGTAGCCAGCGCGGCAGCGGCCCCTGTGAGATTTTCTTTGATTTCAGAGTTCATCTCTGCGATGTCAGGGTTTGCGATGGGCTTGTCTTTTAACGATTGCTGCAAACGCTCAATCTCTGCTTTAATTTGCGTGGCGGCATCTTGCGCGGATGCTGCAACATTCGCGAGAAGCAGAAAAGCTGCGAAACACAGTGCAAAGAGTCGTGCCAGAGATGAATTCTTCATGTTCACATTTATCTCCTGAGGAGAAAGGGCAAGCTAGTGAGTCTATTGACTGCGCACACTCAAGAACGTGAGCCACGCTGGGATGGAAACACATCCGGCTGTGACGAAGAGGACTACTTTTAATAGACCTGGTAACAGCCCAACTCATTTACCAGCATGGCAGCGCGAAATAGGAACGACCAGCCATCACAGATGACGAACAAAACATACGATTTTGCTATTGTCGGCGCGGGCGTCTTTGGCGCGTGGACTGCGCATTTTCTGCGCCAGAGCGGTGCGTCTGTCGCATTACTGGATGCTTATGGACCGGCGAACAGCCGAGCCAGCTCTGGCGGCGAAACACGCGTGATTCGCATGGGTTACGGTCCTGATGAACTTTACACGCGTTGGGCCATACGATCGTTGCCTATGTGGCGCAACTTTGCCGCGCGCACCGGACATGAAATTTTCCACCAGACTGGCGTCCTCTGGATGAGCAATGATGCCGATGCATATGTAAGAAGTTTGTGCAGAGTGCTGGAGCAGGCTGGAGTCGAGCGCGAAGAACTCACGATGGATGAGATCGCGAGGCGTTGGCCGCAACTCCGCTTCAACGATGTCACATGGGGTGTGTTGGAGCCGCACAGCGGCCTCCTACTGGCCCGCGAGGCGGTGCAGATGCTGGTGAAAGAACTGGCAGCGAACGGCGTTGATTACATTCCAATCTCCGTCAGCGTCCCTTATGGCAGCGGAGGCAAGCTAAAAACGATTCAGAGCAGCGCGGGCCAATCCATTTCGGCCGGAACATTCATTTATTGTTGCGGCCCGTGGCTGCCTAAGATTTTTCCTGAATTGTTGGGCAATCGAATATTTCCCACAAAACAGGAAGTATTTTTCCTGGGCGCGCCAGCAGGCAACGCGGAATTTCGTCCACCCAAGATGGCGGTATGGCTGCATCGCACGCATGTAGATTTGCCCTACGCGCTGCCCGATATCGAGGGACGCGGATTCAAGATTGCTTTTGATCGCCACGGTGATCGTTTTGATCCGGACACGGATGCGCGGGTAGTAGCCGAATCTTCTGTTAATGGTTTGCGCGCATACCTGCGCGAGCACATACCGCAGTTGAAGAACGCACCAATCGTTGAGACACGCGTATGCCAATATGAAAATACATGGAACGGTGATTTCCTGATCGACCGCCATCCTGCATTCGAAAATGTCTGGATCGCGGGCGGAGGCTCAGGTCATGGCTTTAAACACGGCCCCGCGCTGGGAGAATATTTGAGCGGGCGAATCCTGGATGGTGCTCCCGGCGAACCGCGCTTTTCACTCGCCGTAAAGCAGACCGCACAAAATCGAGCGGTATATTGAGCGGCGGCTCGGGTTTGAGTGAATTCAGCGACGTTGTTATAATCGAAACGTTCCGTACGCACAAAGTCTTCAGCTGTCCCACCGAAGATGCACGTATGTAACCCACCCGAAATGGCCAGGTAGCTCAGTTGGTAGAGCGCAGCCCTGAAAAGGCTGGCGTCGGCGGTTCGATTCCGTCCCTGGCCACCA
>JBAVLE010000011.1:0-4619 GCA_049688735.1 Candidatus Angelobacter sp.
GAGGAGTGCGGATAGAACAAATCGAAACGTCAAGCTAAATGGCAAGCGCTTTGCATTGCGATAGCGAATCTATTGGCCCGACTTCGACAGCGACCTTAAATTATATTTTGTCGGTCTCCGGAACGTAGCCTTGGATTTCGAGAATTGGGCACTAGCCAGGGTCCCCTATCAGGCTCTTAATTATCCGGCTTGATCCAGCCGCTCAGTCATATGGGCAAACAAAAAAGGCGGGCTGACGAGGCCCGCCGGGACGAGAAGGTGTTGCGAGGACATGAACTTTGACCGGTTTCACGCCTATGAATGGATCACGCAGCGTGGCGAATCTTGCTCCGTACTTTGTCGCGCGTTTCGTCGTTAATTGACGTCATATTGTGCTGCTCGCGGCCATGCTGTTCGGCTTGGCGCAGCACGTCATCCGGACTGGAACCTTTCGCTTCCCAGGAGCATCCGGTAAAGCCGGCGTCGGCGCAACGGAATGAGTAATTCTCGTTCTCTTTATTAGTGCGGTTGGGCTGTGTAATATTGGCCATTTTTACCTCCAGAACTATTGTCCCGCGAATCCAGAGCTGAATGGGGCAAGATCGAAAGCTGCTGATGGAATTCGAGAGCAGATGGCGGGCTTTGCACAATACACCCAAACCTCACCACAGATAACACGGATAACGCTGATTTACACGGATCAAAAGTTCAAATAGCTTATGGTCCTTCATCAGTGTTCCTCAGGCGCTCACCCGAGCGATGGTTGAAGCCGGAATGTTTCTTTGGTGGCGGCGGTAGGACTCGAACCTACGACCTACGGATTATGAGACCGTCGCTCTAACCACCTGAGCTACACCGCCAAAAGGTGAGGGGAAACGAGACAAAAAACAAGCTGCGCGACCTGGCGTCGGCAGCAGACTTGATTGTAAAGTCGTTCGATTTCCGATGTCAAACGTGCACGAAGGCCAGTAGTGTGTCCTGTCTTCATATTACGTATTTGACTGACCACGTTTGGCAGCTTGAGGAATTACTGACAGCAGCATAAGATTGCGACATGACACCTGATTACAATCAAGCTGTTAAATGCCTTCACGAAAATCTCGTGAACCCGAGCGACGGAGCAGGAAACGTTCCGGTTGAAAACCAAGCACTATGGAATATCAGTAATGCCCTTCTGGTCGTTCTGGATGCTTTACGGGTTATTCAAACACAATCGAAGATTTGAGGGCATTAGCAATTGAACTTGTTTGCTAGCTGTGAACCCAAGCTGTAAAGCTGTCTTTTTCAGAGCAAAAATCAATCATACTCCCCTGTCGTTTGCATTCTTCCGCTATATATGTAATTCCTGCAATTGTTATTTTCATTGGCAACACGAAAGCAGGACAGTACCCAAGTCAGTAATTTCTTACTTTGGCAAAGCTGTTTCCACGGTTTTGTTGACTGAAGCCAGAACGAGCATGCCAGGAAGAATTATTTTCAAGAGAACTCCTTGAAGCCGCATGTCAAGAAGAAAGATCCTCGGGATCCTTCGACTTGCGCTCATCCCGGCGTTGCCGGGACTTGCGCGGCGCTCAGGAAGACAGGGTGGGAGAGACATTCGGGAACCGAGGACACTACGGACGATGAATCCGCTGAATCATCTCGATGCTTTGCTGGCATGGAATCCGGCAGCCCTATCGCTTCCTGTACTTCTGAGATTTTGAATCGGTACGTGTCCTAATTCGTCATTGATTCGCTTACTGCCTTCGGCTATAGTACAGCAGCCCCGAGGGGTCAGTTGCACGATGCTCTTTGAAAAACTAGCAGCTAGCCAATTGGCAGCTAGCGATTAGCCGATAAAGTACAGGCTTCGCCTGGGTTTAGATTGTTCGACTCGCGGTTACATCCCGCTTGCTTACGATGACATTTGAAGCGCGGCGATTTTGCGCCGCGCGGCTTTAGCAAGTTGCGACCCTCTGCCGACTTGGGATTGGGTCTGGGATTGGGTCTGGGATTGGGTTTGGGTGGCCCTTGGGTGGCCCAAGCGTGGCCCAAGGGTGGCCCAAGCGTCACGCAAGGGCCACCCTTGCGTCGATCTGAACAAAGTCTTTGTTTGCAACAGAAACGAAAAAAGGCCGGGTGGGGCATGGGCAGATCGGGTGATCACCGACATCGCGCGTGATCGGGAAAGGCAAAACCTTACCACGGATCAGCACGGATAACACGGATCGGGAGATCAAAACCTCACCACGGAGACGCGGAGGAGCTGGAGATCGGGGAATGCGGCCACAATCTACTCCGCAGATACGGAGGAATTGAAATCGGGACTAATCCAAGGACAACCTCAATCCGGGGTCATCCCCGGGGTTGAATCCGCTAAGTCCTTATCTTTCGGGGTTGAGGTAGGGGAGGGGTGGCACGAGGGTCAATAAAGTAAAATGCCAAGTTGAGCCAGCGCGTCGCGCGGGCTCCGCAATCCCTGGAAAACTATGCGCAGCTTTGAGAGCCTCACAGAACAAGAAGTACTTGCCCTGGCCATCGCGTTAGAGGAAGAAGATGAACGCGTTTACAGCGATTTTGCCGAGAATTTCCGGAAAGACTTTCCCGCCACGGCGTCAATGTTTGAAGGCATGCGGGAAGAGGAGTCCACGCATCGGCGCAAGCTGATTGACCTGTACCGGGCCAAGTTTGGCGAGCACATACCGTTGATCCGGCGTGGGGACGTAAAGGGCCTGGTGCCGCGCCATGCGATCTGGCTGACGCAGCCTCTGCGTCCGGAAGCGGCGCGCAGACAGGCGTCCACGTTGGAAGTGGAGACGCGGCTGTTTTATGAGAAGGCTGCATCACGCACGCAGGATGCGAGCATCCGCCAGTTATTGAATGATCTGGCACAGGAAGAGCGCGAGCATGAGTTGCGGGCCGAAGAACTGGGCCGTGAGAACCTGGATCCCAGAACGCGGCGGGAGGAAGATGAAGCCAGCCGCCGGCTTTTCGTTCTGCAGATAGTGCAGCCAGGGCTGGCCGGCCTGATGGATGGATCGGTTTCAACGTTGGCGCCGGTTTTTGCTGCGGCGTTTGCCCGGCATGAATCGCACTTTGCTTTTCTGGTAGGCTTGGCCGCTTCACTGGGCGCAGGCATCAGCATGGGTTTTGCGGAAGCGCTTTCCGATGACGGCAGCCTTACCGGTCGAGGACATCCGTGGGTGCGCGGGGTGATTTGCGGTGTAATGACGATGCTGGGCGGAATCGGCCATACGCTTCCCTTCCTGATACCGTCATTCAGGATTGCAACCATGGTTGCTGTAGCCGTGGTGATCGCGGAGTTGGGAGCAATTGCGTGGGTAAGGCACCGTTTTATGGAAACGCCGTGGGTCTCTGCCACGTTGCAGGTGGTGCTGGGTGGAACGTTGGTTTTTGTTGCCGGAATATTGATTGGAAGTTCGTAGGCGATCAGCAGCGAGGGATTTCTACTCTGGGGTGTTTACGTCCCATCCGTCTTTTTTCATTTCCACGCGCAGCCAGCGTTGCAAGCTGGTACGCAATGCCGGAGGGATTTCAGCAAACTGGATTCCGTATTGTCCGCTTTTGTTAGTCCAGGTGACCCGGCCAGGAAGTTCGACCGGAGTATCTGTATTGCTGACGGGAATCGTGAAGACGAGTGCAACCGGAGCGCCTGATTTCAGCGGCTTCTCCGCGCGGATTCCCGCACCGCCAGCGCTGATGTTGAGCAGCACGGCGTCAAATTGTTCACCGGAATATTTCGTTTTGATAGGGAGCTCAAGTTGAGCACGATAATAACGCTGCTGGTTGAGGCTGAGACTGCCGAAAGAATCCTCAAGCCCGGCCTCGCGATAAATCTTGAGCTTGCGAATCAATGTTCGGCGTGAGATGCCAAGAGCTTCAGCGGCTTTGCCTTGATTGCCGCCGCTATCTTCCAGGGCGTGCAGGATCGCCTGTTTTTCTACCTGATCGAGGTCGGAGTCAGCGGGAATAGGCCGGCGGCGTGAGCTGACTGAATCTGGAAAGCGCAGATCAGAAGCTGAGATTTCAGATTGTGCGTCTTTGGCTTGTAAGACCGCACCAAAGACCACGTTTTTAAGTTCGCGCACGTTGCCGGGCCATGCATAGCTGGTGAGCGCGTCTATGGCGTCACGGCTGAAGCGTGACTCCGGATAGTGCTGGTGCAATACCTGTTCGGCGATTCCCACCACGTCTTCAGGACGCTCACGCAGTGGCGGGACTTCAAGCTTGAATTGGGCAAGCCGATGATAAAGATCGCTGCGGAAGCGTCCGGTTGTGACCAGATCTTCAAGGTGTTGGTTGGTGGCCGCGACAACGCGCACATCGACGCTGACTTTTTTGTTGCCGCCCAAACGGTAGTAAGGCACTCCGTCCAGCACGCGCAAAAGCTTTACCTGGATCTTTAAATCCAGATCGCCAATTTCATCGAGAAAGAGAGTTCCCTTGTTGGCCATCTCGAAAAACCCGACCTTGACGCCGTCAGCGCCGCTGAACGCTCCTTTTTCATATCCAAATAATTCACTCTCAACCAGGTTTTCCGGGATGGCGGCACAGTTCACGTCAACCAGCGGCTGGCTGGAACGCAATGAATTGGTGTGGATGGTGCGTGCAATCATCTCCTTGCCAGATCCGGTTTCACC
>JBAVLE010000012.1:0-2992 GCA_049688735.1 Candidatus Angelobacter sp.
CACCACGGTGGTGAACGTATCACTGCAGCACATCGCCGGAAGCCTTTCCGTTACCCCGGAAGAGGCGACTTGGGTCCTGACGTCTTACCTGGTTGCCAACGCCATCGTCCTGCCGCTTACCGGATGGCTCGGCAACTACTTTGGCCGCCGCAATATTCTGTTGGCCTCCGTTGGCGGATTCACAGTTTTCTCGTTCCTCTGCGGGATTGCGCCGAACCTGCCGCTGCTGATCATCTTCCGTGTGTTCCAGGGCGCAACCGGCGGAGGCCTGCAACCACTCTCGCAAGCCATCCTGATGGAAGCTTTCCCGCCGGAGAAGCGTGCCAAAGCCATGGCATTCTGGGCGCTGGGAATCGTCGTGGCTCCCATGCTTGGTCCCGTCGCTGGCGGCTGGATCACCGACAGTTACTCCTGGCGCTGGCTTTTTTACATCAACATTCCTATCGGGATCGCGGCCGTAATCATGGCGTTGCTGTTCATCCATGATCCGCCATACATCAAGCGCGGAGAAGGCGGCGTGGACTACTGGGGCATCGGCTATCTCGCTCTCGGCATTGGCGCGCTGCAAATCATGCTGGATAAAGGCCAGGAAGAAGACTGGTTCGGCTCGCACTTTATTCTTATACTGGCAATTCTCTGCGTCATCGGATTCGTGTTCTTTGTCGTCCGAGAACTCATCATTGGTCATCCTGTGGTGGAGCTGCGGATCTTCAAAAATCGCACCTACGCCACCGGTGTCTTTCTCATGACCGTGCTGGGCTTCGTGCTCTATGGCAGCACCGTCTTGCTTCCACTCTGGTTGCAAACGCTCATGGGATACTCCGCTCTTGAAGCCGGTATGGCTATGCTTCCACGCGGCCTTGGCTCGTTCCTGTTTATGCCGATCGTCGGCATTCTCATGGGTAAAGTCGAGGCGCGCAAACTGCTGGCTGCGGGGCTGATCGTCGCGTCCTTCAGCATCTGGCAGCTCTCCAACCTGAACCTGAACGCCGGTTACTGGGATATCTTCTGGCCGCAACTCTTGCAAGGCTGCTCCATGGGACTGCTGTTTGTGCCGCTCACCACCATCACCAACGGCCTGATTCCCAAAGAGCAGATGGGCAACGCCACCAGCCTGTTCAACCTGATGCGCAACATCGGCGCCAGTATTGGCATTGCCAGCGTCACCACAATTTCATCGCGCCACGCCCAAATCCATACCAATACTCTGGGTTCAAACGTAAATCCTTACAATCCGCTGGCCCAAACCATGATGGCCCAAATGAAAGCCGCCTTTATGGCCCGCGGCATGGACGCCGCCACCGCCAGCAAGCAAGCCGCCGCCGGACTCTTCGGCATGGTCCAGCAACAGGCCGCCATGATGGGGTATGTCGATGTGTTCTTTCTTCTGGCCATCATGTTCGCCGCCTGCCTCCCGCTCATTTTCATCATGAAGAAAGCCCCCAAAGGCGGAGGCGGCCCCGGAGCCATGGCGCACTGAACAAATCCGCGCGACGATACTAAATCCAGCGATACTCGTGTGGCACAGCCGCCCTCGGCTGTGGTTTTTCTTTTTCCGGATCAGTGTCATCCGTGTTATCAGTAGTAGGTTTTTCTTTTCTACCTTTGCGTCCTCTGCGTCCTTTGCGGTTAAAGGTTTTGGTTTTCAATTACCCAATTACCAAATTACCCATTTACCAAATCAGGAATCCGGTTTTCCTCTGTGTTCCGCAGCCTGCCCTGAGCGACTGAGAGCAGCGAAGGAGTCGAATGGGTGACCTCTGTGGTAAAAGTTCTTGGTTTTCGATTTCCGATCTTTGGCTCTTCTCCGTGTCTCCGTGCCTCCGTGGTAGGGGTTGATTTTCCAATCACGTGCGATCACTCTGCGCGCGCCACTGCCCCACTAGCGTCTTCAGCTCCAGCACCTCCAGCGGACACTCCGGCCAGTTATGCTCCCAGCACACAATCATGTCGCACCCCTTAAGGTCATGCATGTGCTTCAGGAAATTGCGGCTTTGGTATTCAATTTCAATTTTTAGCCGTTGCAGCCGGTTTTCTCCTACCACGCGCATCGCTTCGCAGTCCGGAAATCCCGCCTGTACCAGCAGCATCAGAAAGCCCAGCCGTTCTGACATGGCGCCAAAAAGATACAGCACCCCGGCCTCGTTCGTTGGCGCAAACACCAGCGGACAGCCCTGCAACAGCGGGCCATACATCGGCCGGTCCTTCAAGATCTGCGGCATGGATGGGGGCGTCGACACTTTGGGTACGCCACCCTGATGCGTGGCCCAGTAGTCAATTACATTCAGAACGTCTTTGTATTCGTCGGCCAGGCCCTGCTCTTCGATGTACATCTTTATCCCGTCTGGCACGTTCAGCCACATGCGAAACATTCTCAACATCGGTCGTACGCTGTAGCGGCTCAACTGCTCGTATTCCGTCACGCTGGGGACCTTCTTGAGCGTGCGCACAATTACAGTCCAGTCCTCGAACAGTGATTGCATCGTCAACTTCTTGCCGGGCCCGTTAACTTCCAGGCCGCAAGACTCCATGGCGCGCTGATACGTGCCAAAGTGGTTTCTCACGTTGCGTGGGCTGGCCCCCGCCAGTGCCATCAGTTCGCCGCGGGTGGGCGTTTTCCCCAGCTTGACTGCGCTGGCCAGAATGGCGGCTGTTAATTCTTCCTTCGTCAACATCTTCACGTTTCCTCCAGGGGGGCCATTCGCGCGCTGTTTTGCGTGTGAATGGGCAAATAAAAAAGCCCAATGAACGGATTAGGACGATGCCGCGTTCGCCCCGGCTCTCTTGGGTGAAGGTTTTCCCTCTGTGCTTTGTGGTAAGTATTCTTGGTTCCGCTGATCTGCGATTATCTGCGAAATCTGCGGCAAAAGATCTTGGCTGTTCTCCGTGTCTCCGTGAACCT
Organism: Candidatus Angelobacter sp.; assembly: GCA_049688735.1. Classification (GTDB taxonomy): domain Bacteria; phylum Acidobacteriota; class Terriglobia; order Terriglobales; family Acidobacteriaceae; genus Angelobacter. The sequence continues at coordinate 2,903 of JBAVLE010000012.1, forward strand.
GTGAAAAAACCATGTTAGGGCAAGCGATCATAGCTAGAGTGTCCCTATCCTCGACACCTGGGAGCTTTGCATTCTCCGTGCGCTGCCGTA
>JBAVLE010000013.1:0-6091 GCA_049688735.1 Candidatus Angelobacter sp.
GCTCACCACCGATTACGATAACACTTCGCGGCTTGCTGACAACTCATTAGAAGTGGTGTTGGATTTTCTTGCCGCGGGCCTTGATCCTGAAAAATGCGCGATCTTTGTCCAGTCGCATGTAAAAGAACATGCTGAGTTGCACTTGCTCTTTTCCATGATTACGCCGCTGGGCTGGCTGGAACGCGTTCCTTCATTTAAAGAACAACAGCAGCAGATGCCGAACAAAGACCTGCACATGTACGGGTTTCTGGGCTATCCGCTGCTCCAGGCCGCCGATATCCTTTTGTATCGACCGGACTTTGTGCCCGTGGGAGAAGACCAGTCGGCGCACATTGAACTCACGCGCGAGGTGGCGCGCCGCTTCAACCATTTTTACAAGCTGAATGACAAGCCCGTTTTCCCTGAGCCGCAGACTTTGCTCACGCCTTCACCCAAGCTGCTGGGCACTGACAAGCGGAAGATGTCAAAGTCTTATGGCAATTCGATTCTGCTGAGCGACGAGGCCGCAGCCGTGGAGCAGAAGATCAAGAACAGCATTACTGACAGGCCAAAGCTGACCGATCATGGCAGCCCCGACCGTTGTCCGGTGGGAAACCTGCACCAGATCTTCAGTGACAAGGAAAGACTGGCCTACATTACCCAGGGTTGCACGCAAGCGACAATTACCTGCGTGGAATGCAAAGCGTTGGCTGTAGAGAGTGTGAACGCGCATCTGGCGCCCATCCGAGAGCGGCGGCACGAGCTGGCGCAGAATCCAGCAAGGCTGCGGCAAACCATCTACCACGGCGCGCAGAAAGCCATAGCTGCAGCCGACGAAACCATGATGGCGGTGCGTGATGCGATAGGGCTGCTTCGGCTGGGCGCGGTGGCGGGGCTGGCGGCGAAAGAAGAAAGCACGGCGCTGAGGGTACCGGACGCCGCGAAAAGCGCCACTAGCGAGCAAGAAAAACGAGATTTGCTAACAGCCGCCTGGGTGGAACGAGTTTCTAAAACTTATTCTCTTAAGGCTGACGATCGGCCGAGAACGTTCATTACGCGTAAGGGAAGAAAAGTTGGAGTTCATACAGCTTGGGGGGACGCCAATGGTAATTGGAATTTTAGTTTCCCTGATCGACCAATCAATGTACTTGTGCTTCTCGCAGTCGACGGCGAGGTTATACGCGATTTTATTCTTCCACCGAAAATCTTGCAGGAATGCTGGAAAGAGTTTGTTAAAACTCCATGGAGTGATGGTCGGAAAACCGTCGACGTTTCTCTCATATCATCCGGTCAAGGCCCAGCGTTGCGACTTGCATCGACAAATCGCCCTGTAAAAGACTACGAAAGCGACTACAGTGCATTGCAGTAGCTAAAACGAATCTTGTTAAAACTCCTTGAATCAGCATGGCAGAGGACACATTCTCGGGGTCCTTCGACGCGCCCTCGCTCCCTGCGGTCGTTCGAGCTTGCTCAGGATGACAGACGCAATGTGCATTTCTTGATGCTAAAAAGTTCCGTAATCCACAGCTTCTCCACTTTCTAGTCGGCAGCAGTCACCAAATAACGTTTAGAATTAAATGTCGTACGTATCGTCCAAGTCGTTTTGATAGGTTGGTGACACTGCGATTGAGCGCAGTCATTGGATTTTAAATTTCGAAAGGGTCCGCTTCCTCCTTTCCTCTGTGTAGCAAAGATTTTGGTTTTTTGATGGCAGAAATTTCACAATCCGCGAAGCCGCACACGAATGAGTTTCCGTTCTCGGTCAGCGTCGGCCAGGTTTATGACGGCCCGCTCGATCTGCTGCTGGACCTGGTCCGCAAGCAGGACATCGACATTTATGACATCCCCATCGCCAAGATCACGGCGCAGTACCTTGGGTATGTAGAAAATTTGAAGCACCTGGACGTGGACATTGCAGCGGAATTTATCTACATGGCTTCTCTGCTGATCCACATCAAGAGCAAGATGCTGCTGCCGCGCGATCCTGAAGCGGCTGAAGGCGAGCAGGAAGATCCACGCGAAGAGCTGGTGCAGCGGCTGTTGGAGCATGAAAAATTCAAGAATGCCGCGCAGATGCTGATGCAAAAGCAGCAGATTGAAGAAGCCGTGGTCAGTAATCCGTCAATGAAGGAATTTAAGGACGCGGAAGGGACTGAGCCGGAGCTGGCCGCAGACGTTGTAGATCTTGTGCGCACGTTCCAACAGATACTGGAGCGGGCTAGGTCGCGCCCAATGTTGCAGGTGAATGAAGAGACGGTTACGGTAGCGCAGATGATTCAATTTTTCCGCCGGCGCTTGCTGATGGAAGACCGCCCGATTCCACTGAAACGGCTTTTACAGCACATCACTTCTCGCCATGCGCTCATCTCATCCTTTTTGGCTTTGCTTGAGCTAGTGCGCTTGCAAGCGATCCTGCTGCGGCAGGAAAGAGTTTTTGGCGAGGTCCTGATCAAGAAGCACGCAATGTTTGACACCGTAATGGGCGAAGGCGCCGCGGTGAGAGATGATTGGAGATAAGCAGTACTTGGTAATTAGTACTTAGCCCTAAGAGGCGCGCGGCTTTGGCCAAGTACTAAATACCAATTACTAAATACCGTGTCCATCAAACCTAAACTCGAAGCAATCATTTACGCGGCGGAAGATCCCATCACGCTGGACCAGATGGCTGCGCTGCTTAAAGACGACCTGCTGGCGCTCAAGACTGCTTTGCCGGCAACACCGGATCCAGCAGTGGACGGCGTGCCTGAATCGCAGCCACAGCCAGAGAATGCAGAACACCATCTGGGCGCGGTGGAAGAATCCGCACCGCAGCTGCCCGCAAAGAAAGTCAAAGAAAAATCTGAGAAGGTGGAGTTGCGCGGACTGTTAAGGCCATACCTTGACGAGCTGATCGCCGACTACAACAACCCAGAGCACGGAATTGAGGTGCGAGAAGTGGCGAGCGGCTATCGGATGTCGACGAAGCCAGAGCACCACGATGTAGTACGCGCATTCTCAAAGAGCCTGAAGCCGCCGATCCGCCTGTCATTGCAGGCGCTGGAAACCCTCGCCGTGATCGCCTATAAACAGCCGGTGACGGTGCCGGAAATCAGTGACATTCGCGGCGTGGACGCAGCGGGAGTGATTGGCACGCTGCTGGAACGAAAGCTCATCACCACCGCAGGAAGAAAAGCCGTGGTCGGCCGCCCGATGTTGTACAAGACCACCAAAGATTTTTTGATGCGCTTTGGCTTGCGTGACCTGAGCGAGCTGCCAAGCCTGGAAGAATTTGAAAAGCTGGCTGCAGGCGAACTTCAGGATGAGCTTTTTGATGCCGGCCCTGTTGCCCTTGCAGACGCGACCGGCACGCCCGGTGACGATGGCGAAGATGGCGGCGTGGAACAGATGGAAGAAGATAAATCTGAAGTTCCGCAGAATGTGACGGAGCCAACCGTCTCATCTGATCCGGCGCATAACAAAGCAGACGAACAGGTGGCCGACCAGATTGCCGCTGAGAGCACAGGCGGCTAGAAATGCCTCCACAGCGATTACAGAAAATTATTGCCGCTGCGGGCGTCACTTCGCGCCGTAAAGCGGAAGAACTGATCACGCAAGGGCGCGTTAGCGTAAACGGCCAGACCGTGACAGAGCTTGGCAGCAAAGCCGATCTTCAGCGCGACCACATCAAAGTTGACGGAAAGCTTTTACAAGGCGCAGAGCGTCACGTCTATCTGCTGCTCAACAAACCAAAAGGATATGTAACCACGGTGGCCGATCCTGAACACCGGCCCACAGTAATGGACTTGATTAAAGGCGTGGGGGCGCGCATTTATCCCGTGGGAAGACTTGATTGGTCGAGCGAAGGACTACTGCTGTTAACGAATGATGGAGAGCTTGCCGCCAAGCTCACGCATGCTTCCTCACATGTACCAAAAACTTATCTGGTAAAGATTGCCGGACGACCCAATGAAGAAGGGATCGAAAAGCTGCGCCGCGGAATCAAGATTGGCGCCAAGCCCGGGCCGCGACGCATGGAAACGATCCACACAGCGCCGGCGCAAATCCGACTGATGAAAGACGCTGAAAATCCCTGGTATGAAGTGACGTTGATCGAAGGCAAGAACAGGCAGATACGACGGATGTTTGAAGAGATTGGCCATCACGTGGAAAAGATTAAGCGCGTGCGCTATGGTCCGCTCACGCTGGATGTTGAACCGGGCCAGTTTCGCGAATTGAAGGCGGGAGAAGTTGCGGCTCTCAAACGCGCAGGGAAAGGCGGCAAAGCGCAAACACCTGAACGCAAACCGCCATCGCGAAAGAGAGCCAGTGCTCGGCGCAGTGAGCATAGCCGGGAACGAAGGCCAAGCCGGTAATGTTGTTCGTAAAACCGAGACAAACCTAACCCTGGACTTGGTACTGTTTTGTTTTGGAATTAGTGCCTAAGACTTGCGTGACATAGCGAAGCAACTCTGCTTGTGATACAAACTTCTGTTATCCCTTCTTCTCCGATGAAAAAGACCGTCCTCGATCAAATTCCGGAACACATTCGTGCGCTGGTGGGATACGTGCCGGGAAAACCGTTGCGACAGGCAGAGCGGGAATCCGGCGTGGCGATGATCAAGCTGGCGTCGAATGAAAACCCGTTTGGACCATCTCCACTGGCCCTGGCGGCGATTCGAGAAGCCGCGGCCGAGGTGAATCTTTATCCGGATAATGACGCCAGTGAGTTGCGTGAGGCGTTGGCAACACGCCATCAACTGACCCCGGAACAGATTTTTATTGCCGATGGCTCGCTGGGAATTCTGGATGTTGTCGCGAGGACGTTGCTTGTGCCGGGGACAAACTGCATCAGCAGCGAACGGTCTTTTATCAGTTATCCGGTGATCACACGCAGCATTGGCGCGCGGTTTATTGAAGTGCCGATGCGCAATGACACTTACGATCTGGACGCGATTGCGGCGGCCATTGACGAACAGACGCGCGTGGTGGTTTTGGCGAACCCGAATAATCCCACGGGGACGATGTTTGACGCGGATGCGACGGAAGCTTTTCTACAAAAAGTTCCGGAGAGCGTGCTGGTGATTCTGGATGAAGCATACTCCGACTTTGCGGAGTATTTTGCGCGCCAGCGCGGCATTACATATTCGCGATCATTCGATTATGTGCGCTCAGGCAAAGCGAACGTCTTGGTGTTGCGCACCTTTTCCAAAGCGCACGGCTTGGCTGGCGTTCGGTTGGGATATGCCTGCGGAAATCCCGAGCTGCTCCGCTACTTTGCCAGGGTAAGGAATTCTTTTTCCGTCTCTGTGGTGGCTGAAGCGGCAGGACTGGCAGCAATCCGCGACATGAACCATATCCGCAAGACGGTGGAAAACAATGCCGTGGGAGCGGCGTGGCTGCTGGAGCGATTTAAGGAGCTTGGAGTCAAGGCTATACCGACGAGCGCGAACTTTATCCACTTCACGGTAGATGAAGATGCCAGCGCCTTCACCAAACGCATGCAGGCTGAAGGAGTGATTGTCCGCTCACTGGCGCCGTGGGGCGCTCCCTATGCCATACGCGTGAGCATTGGTACGCCCGAACAGAATGAGACGTTCATTCGCGCGCTGAAAAAGCTGGTGCGAGTAGCAATTAGCAAATAGCAGTTGGCAAAACCATTCACCGCAAAGGGCGCTAAGGACGCGAAGGATAGAAATTTCTGAAGCGATTTCCTTTGCGACCTTTCCGTTCTTGGCGGTTAAGTTCCTGGAACTTTGTATTGCGATGGCACTTTCCACCACATGGAGCACAGCAGCGGCGTTGGGACGACGCAATGTGCTTGCGTCCATCGGCATGGTGCTGGTGGCAATTTTCGTGGTGTTTGCGCTCTTCGCTCCGTGGATTGCTCCGCAAAATCCCAGCAACATCGACCTGCCATCGCGGCTGCAGCCTCCGAGCGGGGCACACTGGTTCGGCACCGACGAACTGGGCCGCGACATTTTCTCGCGGGTAATTTATGGCGCACGCATCTCCATGCTGGTGGGCAGCAGCGTTGTGGCAGGGTCTCTGCTGCTGGGGCTGATTTTGGGATCGATTGCCGGTTATTACGGTGGATTTTCCGACAAGTTTTTCAACGTCGTGGTAATGAATGCGT
>JBAVLE010000014.1:0-4574 GCA_049688735.1 Candidatus Angelobacter sp.
GTTCATGGCCCATCGCAAAGACATTAAACACCCGGAGCCGCGCACGGCAATCTGCCTTGCACTCATGATGATCTCCAGCACATTGTTCGATTGGGTGGTTATGCCTCTGGACGTAGGCGCATGGAAAGTCTTTTTGCCCAAAGATGACCAGGCGCTCAAGCGTGAACTCACGCGTGCGTTCCTGAGTTACCTGGGCGTGGAGCAGAAAAAGAGCGGATAGGGCGGAATGTCTCGGCTAAACGGTACTGATAATTCCCTACAATGACCAAAAAATACAAATCGATGGGCTTGATGAAAATCCGTGTTTCCGGCGGACATACGAACACGCTGCAAGATATTCGAGCAGCCGTTGCCGCCGCCGCAAAGGCGGAGGGCGATTCAAAAATGTCTGCCCGTGTGACGGTTGAAGACATGAAAGCTGGGATCGTCCGTGCGGTCCGGAGCAAGCATGGCCGCTAATAACAATCTTCTTGTGTGTCTGCTGGTGGCCCTGCGGCGGCCTTAAGCGACGATCCAGGCTGTTACAATAAGGCCTGGACCTGCAACTTGAGCATCTAATCCACTGCAGGGACACTGTCTTTATCTATGTTTGAAAATCTTCAGGAAAAACTGCAACGGGCGTTCAAGAACCTCCGCGGACAGGGCACGCTAACCCAGGAAAACATTCAGGAAGCGCTCAAAGAAATCCGCATGGCGCTGCTGGAAGCCGACGTTAACTTCAAAGTGGTCAAGACGTTTATTGACCGCGTGCAGGAAAAAGCTGTCGGCCAGGAAGTAATGACGGCGCTTTCTCCGGCGCAGCAGATCGTCAAGCTGGTGCACGACGAACTGGTTGAAGTCCTGGGCAAGGACACCGCAAAACTAAAGTTCGCTTCACAGCCACCTTCGGTCATTTTGATGGCCGGGTTGCAGGGCTCCGGTAAGACCACCACTTCCGGCAAACTCGCCGCATGGCTTAAAAAAGGCGGACACCGACCGATGCTGGTCTCCGTGGACGTCTATCGACCTGCTGCGCGCCAGCAGTTAAAAGTTGTGGCGGAAGCCATCAAGGCCAATCTGTACGAAGGCAAAGTTGAGAACGCTGATACGCCGACGGTCGAGCGGCTGGCCAAAGAAGCACGTAAAGAAGCCATCAACAATGGCTGCAATTTCCTGATCGTTGATACCGCCGGCCGACTGCACATTGATGACGAATTAATGTCGGAAATGCAGTCGCTCAAGAAGATTCTGAACCCGCAGGAAATCCTGTTCGTCGCTGACGCCATGACGGGGCAGGACGCCGTCCGCTCCGCCGACGAGTTCCACAAAAAACTTTCCATCACGGGCGTGGTGCTCACCAAAATGGATGGCGACGCACGCGGCGGCGCGGCGATCTCCATACGCCAGGTCACCGGGCAGCCGATTAAGTTTATTGGCGTGGGTGAAAAGTATGACGCGCTGGAGCCTTTCCATCCTGACCGCATCGTCGGACGCATCCTGGGGATGGGCGACATCCTTACGCTGGTTGAAAAAGCGCAGGAAACAGTTGACCAGAAGAAGGCGGAAGAGTTTGCCAAGAAGGCGCTGGGCGGTGAAGGCTTCTCGCTGGAAGACTTCCGCGATCAGCTTCGCCAGGTAAAGAAGCTGGGATCATTGCAGAGCGTCATCAAGATGCTGCCCAGTATCGGCCCCTTCGCCAACATGCAGAAAGCCGCCGATTCCGTGGACGAAAGCCAGATCACGCGCGTGGAGGCCATCATCAATTCCATGACGGCGAAAGAGCGCAACCATCACGAGATCATCAACGGCAGCCGCCGCAAGCGCATTGCCCGCGGCTCCGGCACCAGCGTACAGGAAGTGAACCAGCTTCTGCGCCAGTACGCCCAGATGCGCAAAATGTTCAAGGACATGGGCAAATCCAGCTTCAGCCGCAAACTGGCCGGGATGAAGCTGCCGGGAATGATGCGGTAGTTTTTTCTGAAATCCCGAACGCAGTGAGGGGACCCTATCGCCCTTTCTGAAATCCCGCTCACAGCCACGTACCTTGTGAAAACGCACGACCAGATTTCGTGGTCAAGGATCCATTCAGAGTGGCGTCATCGTCCTGAGCGGGAAAGACCTATTGCGGTTAATGCATCCATCGCTTTTAAATAGCTTAGGCCGTCCCGAACACAGAAAGGGCATCCTCAGAAACGGCTAGAGGCATTAGCCTAACCATATAGAACAACCTGCATAGCCGTTGCTGCTATCAACGCCGCCCATGGTCGTAATTTGGTCATGTTTGCCAAAGTGGGAGCGATGCTTTTTGCCATTCTCGCTTCGCGCGCATGGACAAGTGCATTTCGTATTTTACGAAGTGAATCAGGATATTTTGGAATCCAAGCTGTTTTGAAGTCCTCTACAGTCCAGTCAGCCTTAATTAGAGGCGGGAGAGAAAAGCCACCGTCAAAAATAAGTTCACGAGAGAAGAAATCTTGTCTGGGCGCGATTTCCTTCCAGAGATCATCGACGCACGTGAGCTGCTTGATCACGATCGGCAATTTGGCTTCATCGTCCATTCTGCTCTCGGTAACTGATTCGACTATGGCTCTAACAGCTTCCGCAATTCTCGACGGAGCTTCCGGGGATTGAATGATCTTCCTCACGGATTGCAAAACTGTATCCTGAATATAGTAGAATGCGGCATATTCAACTATTTGGTAGTTGTAGAGGAACTTGCGCAGGGGGTCAACACTGACCGTACTATGCCACACACGGAGCAAATAGGGATCGATTTTCTTTCCGGCGATGATCTCGGGAAAGGATCCGAGGGGATATGGTGCCAGCCAGTATGGGTCTTGGGGTGTCGATTCTTCATATATGTCAATCAATGGCGAGACCCGATGAAAGTAGTACATAAAAAAATTTAGGTTATTTGCTAGCTCGATTGTCTTGTTAGGCTCCCAATCGATATTTTCGATCCAGAAAGAAAAGGGAGTTGTCTTAGGGGTGCGCTCCTCCTTCTCACCCAGACGGGCACGATTCAGGAAATTCCACTGCCAAAAGCTAGAAAGGTGCCTGTGCGATGTGTGAGTGGCGCCACTCACTGCACGCGTAGCGAGAGCTATGCGAATGAGTTTGTCGCTTGACTTAGAAAACTTACAGAGGTACTCATCCCCGTCAAATCTAAAGATGAACCTTCTTTTTTCGATATCGTCTTCTATACCAAGGGCGGTGTAGATAATCTCGATCGCCCGAGTGTCGCGATGGTAAATAGCTGCCAGCGGTGGAGGCAATACGATGCTATTCAGATCAGCGACCAATTGGCCATCTTTATCGCCAACTCGTATTTCTAGGCTCGAATCGCCCCAAGGATCCACAATATAGACAGATTTTTCCTTTCGTAACTTTGATGTAGGATTGGCATTTAGGAAAGGAGCTAAACAATGCTCGATATCGCCCTCATGACCTTGGCTTAAGCTGCCTATTGCGGCAGATGCTGCTTTGGTGTCTTCGCCAGCATTCATGTCACCCATTTTATCCATTTGCGGGAAAGGCACAAGGAAAATTAGTCAAAAGGGCGATGAACTAGGAGCATTAGAGTTGTCGAGAAGCATAAGCCTAGAAGTGCTCTTGCAGCTCCACAAACTTTTCCACTTGCAGCAGCTTCAGCCCTTCCGGTGCTGGATTCACCGTTTCATGCTCCAGCGCCCAGGTGAGATCGTGCGGCACGAAGACGGCATTGATGCCCGCCGCGAGCGCCGGATTGATGTCTGATTTCGGGCTGTTGCCGACCATCCATGTAACTTGCGGCTCAAACTCATACTTGGCAACGATCTCTTTGTAGGCAGACTCAGTCTTTTCCGACACGATCTCCACGGCGGCAAAATATTCCTTGATCCCGGACCGTTCCACCTTGCCCGCCTGCTCAGTGAAATCGCCTTTGGTCATCACAACCATATGGTGGCCTCGGCCGGAAAGATAGTTCAGCGTTTCCGGGACACCGGAGATCAGCTCAATGGGATAGTTTGAAACTTTGTCGGCAAAGCCCCAGATGAACTCATGCAGCTCAGGCGTTACCGGCGTTTCTGAAAGACGCTCAAAACACTTCACCAGCGAATGAGAAAAGCTGTGCGAACCGTAGCCGCGCTCAAGAACAGTCTCGCGTTCGACCTCATATAAAAATTTCCGGACTTCGTCCGGCGAAAGGTGCTGATGGTTCAGCCGCTCAATGAAGTCGGCAATGGCCTGGTCAAAGTAAACGTTGTTTTCCCAGAGCGTGTCATCGGCGTCAATCAGGAGGGTTTGGGGCAGCATCGTGAGTAATGATAAATGGGAAAATCCACCACGGAGGCACGGAGACACAGAGAAAACCAAGACAAGAGTGGAACGAGTCCGGTCCAAAAGGTTTTCTGGAGGGATTGCATTCCCGCACCTGTTCGCGACAATACGACAACTCTAGAAATCCGGCCAGGGATTAACCTACTTGTCCTGACTTTACCTTTTCTCCGTGTCTCCGTGAACCTGTGAAAAAACCATGTTAGGGCAAGCGATCATAGCTAGAGTGTCCCTATCCTCGACACCTGGGAGCTTTGCATTCTCCGTGCGCTGCCGTA
>JBAVLE010000015.1:0-8356 GCA_049688735.1 Candidatus Angelobacter sp.
CGCCTGGGCTATCCCACTTCAGCCGGTCGTCATCATATTGGTGGCGGGGTCCACCAGCATTTCCACTGCATGGAATGGGGTTTGTGAAAATCCTCAAAATATGCAGGGTAGACAAAGTTGCTCATCAGAATGCCGTTTACCGGGAAGCTCAGGTCTTCTACGGGATCAGCGCTTTCATAGGCGTAGATCCGGCGGGCGTGAGGGCCGGTCGTCATCATATTGGTGGCGGGGTCCACCAGCATTTCCACCAGCTCATGCGAGGCAGACACGCTGACCAGATCTTTATTTTTGAGCGTGGACTTGACGAAGACTTTCGCCTCCGGCAACCCGTCCGGCGTGAGATCGTGGTAAGCCTCTGAGGCGGGGGAGTCAGCGTTATCAAGGAACACCATGGCCCATGCGCCTTTCCTGAATCCTTTGGTCTTGGTCAGTTTCGCCGGCGTGCCCCATACGGGCGCCACATGCTTATCCACGTAGACCTGCAGATCCCGAGCTGGATATCATCTTGCAAGTGAGGCCGACACAAGAGGCCATCTTTGTGTATGCTATCTGGCATGGAAAAGAAGCTTCCCCTCGACAATTCAAAGAACCGATTTGAAGAAGTAATCCGCCAATCGAAGGAACGCCGTGCTGAGTTGAATAACAAGGCCAAGAAGAAGCAGATGGAAGACATTGAGCTTCCGCCTCGCGATGAAGAGATTGTTGTGGACTCTAAGGAAGACGACGAACCTGCGATTTAGCTCCATCGCATTATCTGTTGGTGATCGGATCTGGCGCAGACATTCAAGCCGCGCCTTTTCAAGGAGTCCCGCTTAGTACTTCGGCATCTTGGGATCAATTCGGTCCGACCACGCCAGGATGCCGCCCGCCAGGTTCTTGGCTTTGAATCCGGCGTGTTGCAGGAAGCCGACGGCCCGTGCGCTGCGGGCGCCAGAACGGCAATGCACCACCATCTCTTTGCCGGGATCCAGTTCATGCACGCGCCGGGAAAGATCGTTTAGCGGAATCAGGACACCGTTGAGGTTGCAGATCTGGTATTCGTGCGGCTCGCGCACGTCCAGCAGGACAAAGTCTTCCTTTGCGTCAAGACGCTGTTTTAGTTCTTCCACGCTGATCTCAGGCACGCCGTTGCTCACTGGTTTTTCTTGACCTCGCAGTCCGCAGAACTCTTCGTAATCAATGAGTTTAGTCACAGTGGGATTAGTTCCGCAAACCACGCAATCAGGATTTTTGCGCAGCTTGAGCTCGCGAAACTTCATGCCCATGGCATCCACCAGCAGGAGCCGCCCGATGAGCGGCTGGCCCGCGCCCAGAATCAGTTTGATCGCTTCCGTCGCCTGAATCAGGCCCACTAAGCCAGGCAGGATGCCAAGCACACCGCCCTCAGCGCAGGAAGGAACCAGCCCTGGCGGCGGCGGCTCAGGATACAGGCAACGATAGCAGGGCCCATCCTTGGTGGCGAAAACGCTGGCTTGACCTTCAAACCGGAAGATCGAGCCATAAACATTCGGTTTGCCGGTAAAAACGCAGGCGTCATTGACCAGAAAACGCGTTGGGAAATTGTCTGTTCCGTCCACGATGATGTCAAAGTCAGAAAAGATCTCAAGCGCGTTCTGGCTGGTAAGCTTGGTGTCAAAGGTCTTCACGTTAACGTATGGATTGATGGCGGCAATCTTTTCCCTGGCCGATTCCAGCTTGGGGCGGCCCACATCGCTGGTGAAATGAATTACCTGGCGCTGCAGGTTCGTGAAATCCACAACATCGAAATCGACCAGCCCGAGCGTGCCCACGCCAGCAGCGGAAAGGTACAGTGCCAACGGCGATCCAAGGCCGCCTGTCCCAATGCAGAGCACACGCGCGGCTTTGAGCTTCTGCTGGCCTTCCATCCCCACTTCCGGCATGATCAAGTGCCGGGAATAGCGCAGGACCTCTTCATTGCTCAATGCAGGTGGTTCGTGTAGGGAAATTGTGGTGGCCATAGAAAATTCCTTTCCGGAAAGAAGAAAACAGCTATTGAATCGACCAGGATTTCGGGAAATTAGGGGCGGGAAGCCCGCATGGAACATCGCGCTATGGCTGGCATTCGAAGCTGCGGCAATGATGCGTAGAGGACCATCAACTTATTATATGTCACGTGGCATAGACCGGCGAGCGGTGGTTGGCGACAATCTCAATGCTTTCGCTCTGAAAAACCTTCTTGTCCTCTGAACCCACCAGGACAAAAGATGCCGTGGAAGTCGGCGTTCCTTGCTCCACACTGGTAATGACGTAAGAGCAATCAAACCAATGGGCTTCCGCGAGGTCAGTGGAAGAGTAATTGGGCGAATGGTCTGGATGCGAATGATAGAACCCGATTATGTTCTCACCCCGGCTACGCGCCAGCTTCAGGGCCGCAATCACCTGTTCCGGGTTGATGCTGTAGCGGTCCGCAGGGGAATCCACCCGCATGTTTTCACAGGTAAGGGTCAGTGTCACCAGACGGTGCCCGTCCACCACATTGCCAAGCAGAATGCCACAGCATTCATGGGGATAGCTGCGCTTGGCTTCCCAACGGATCAGATCGTAGTCTGCCTTGCTGATTTTCAACATCGCGGACTTCTCCTGGGAAGTGGCGGCTTCACCAGTCATCCGGCCAGGGACGATCCAAATCTTTCGATCAACTGCAGACGAAGGGGCACCATGTTAGATGATCCAGAATGGAATTGCATCACCTTTTGCACCATTTTTTGTCAGTTTTCTGGCTGGATCGCGGAATTATGCACCGCCATCTGTGCAAGTTAGCTCTTTATATTAAATTCTTCTAACTTCAGCCGACCCGTACGGAGAATTTCTTGCCAGAAAATTACCTCTCTTGTTGACATTCGATAAGGAGATTCGTCTACACTGCTGTCGACGTTCGAGGGGAGATGGATGGGAAACCAGATTGAGCTGTTGCAAGGGACTTTGGACCTCCTGATTTTCAAGACACTCGCGCTGGAGCCTATGCATGGCTGGGGAATCGCCCAACGCATCCAGCAGATTTCACAGGACGTCTTACAGGTGGGCCAAGGGTCCCTTTACCCCGCGCTACACCGCTTGGAGCAGCGTGGCTGGATCGGCTCAGAGTGGAGCACCTCTGACAATAATCGCCGAGCAAAGTTTTACTCCCTTACCCGCGCCGGCAAGAGCCAATTAGAAAAAGAAATGGGCGAATGGGAGCGGCTTTCCGCTGCCATTGCACTGGTTTTGCAGCAAAGCTAGAAGGATTTCACGCCATGACCCTTACGAGAATGATCTTTAGAAAACTCCGTGCGGTCTTTACCCGGCCAAGCCGCCACGAACACGACGCCGCCGACGAACTCCAATTCCACCTAGAGAAAGAAATCGAATCGAATATCGCCGCAGGCTTGTCTCCCGATGAAGCTCGCCGCCGCGCGCTGATCGCCTTCGGAGGCGTCCAACAGACTCGGGAATCCCTGAGGGAAGTCCATCGCGGCCGCTTCTTTGAGGTCCTCTGTCAAGACACACGTTATGCGTCGCGGCTGTTGCGCAAGACGCCGGTGTTCACCACCATCGCGGTACTCACCCTGGCGCTGGGCATCGGATTGAACACCGCCATCTTCAGCTTGATCAGCGGTGTTTTGTTTCGTGCATTGCCGGTGCGCAAGCCGGCGGAAGTAGTCCTGTTGAACTGGCATGCACATAAACGTCCGCAAAGCATGAGCCAGCGCGGTTACGGGTATTGTGAAAGCAACTTTGCGGGAACAGATTACAGAAGCTGCTCGTTCTCTCTGCCGTGGTTCACAGAAGTAGCTTCGCAGACAAACCTGTTCTCCGGAGTGGCTGCCATGGCCAACGCCGGCAGGATCAACCTGAGTGGAAACGGTCCGGCCACCATCGTCAACACTGCCCAGCAGGTTTCCGGAGACTTCTTTCCAACCTTGGGCCTTAGCGCTGCAGTCGGGAGAACTTTGCTGCCGGCAGATGATGACATGAATGCTGCTTCAGTTATGGTTATCAGCTATGGTTATTGGCAGAGCGCCTTCGGCGGCGCTGCCGATACGGTTGGAAAGACCGTACGCCTGAATCGTGTGCCCTTCACCATTGTTGGCATTATGCCCGGCGGGTTCAATGGCATTACCTCAGGGGACCAGGTTGATCTATGGGTGCCTTTGTCATCGGAAGCACGACTGGATCCCAATTGGCACCCGGAAGATGATGGCTATGGCTCCTGGAAAGTTGCGATCCTGGCCAGGCTGAAATCCGGAGTGCAGCAGCAACAGGCCCAGGCCGTCCTCACAGGCATGTTTCGCGCACACACATTTCATACCCCGAAGCCGCTGTTTCAAGAGGCGGATGATCCTGGAATCAGGGTGGTTTCCGCCAGAGATGGGCTTTACTACCCGCGGGCACAAGTCATGAATCCGCTTTATATCGTCATGACGGCGGTAGGTCTCGTCCTGCTGATTGCCTGTGCGAATATCGGTGGATTGCTGCTCACGCGCTCCGCTGCCCGCTCACGTGAATTTGCGGTGCGGCTGACATTGGGAGCCAGGCGAAGCAGAATCGTGGGTCAATTGCTGGTTGAAAGCCTGCTGCTGTCATTAACGGGCGGCGCGCTTGGCCTTCTGCTGGGGCGTTGGGGATCGCGGGGCCTTATTTTCCTGATGAAGAGTGACACGTCTGAGGCGACACCCTTGCAGGCCAGTTTTGACTGGCGCGTTCTCGCTTTCACCTTTGCCGTTTCTTTTTTTGCTGCCATCTTGTTCGGACTTGGGCCCGCACTCCGCAGTTTTCGCGTGGACCTCACTCCTGCCCTCAAATCCGGCAGTGCGGCACTTGCGGGCGCAGCAAAACAAAGCCGCTGGTTCAGTCTCGGTAGTGGTCTGGTAACGGCCCAGGTAACGCTGGCCATTGTGGCACTTATGGGCGCCGGGCTGCTGCTGCGAACGCTGAATAATCTCAAGAGCGTGGAACTCGGCTTTGATCCCAACAACGTGCTGCTGTTCGGCGTGGACCCCTCGCTTGCCGGATATAAGCCGGACCAAATCCATAGTCTCAATAGTGAGTTGCAGGAAAAGTTTGCCGCTCTGCCTTCAGTCAAGTCGGTGAGCTATTCATGGGAGCCGTTCCTGGCCGGCAGCCTGTGGGACACCGATGTCCATCCACCCGGAACTCCCGAGGACAAAGTCGCGGACACGGATTACATGCCGGTAGGTCCCCACTTTTTCACCACCATGCGAATCCCCCTCCTTGCCGGACGAGAGTTCAACGCTGCAGATTATGCGATTGCAACTGCGCGCGCCTCAAAGCCACCCAGTTCAGAGCCCGACCTGACTTCGCCGCCTATGCCGGTGGTTGTCAACCAGACTTTTGTCAAACAATTTATGCCGCACATGAACCCACTCGATCAACATGTGGATCAAGGTTTGTTAGACGACAAGACCAAGCGCAACGGCACCGGCTGGCACATTATCGGGGTGGCCGGCGATACCAAGTATGACGGCTTGCGGGCAGACGTGAGACCCGTGATGTATGCGCCTTTGTCCGGCGGCGGATTCTTTACCATTCGCACCGCAGGCGATCCGCGACAACTGGTTCCTGCCATCCGTGATCTGGTCACAAGACGAGATAGTAACCTTGCCATGTCCAGAGTCACCACACAGATGGAAGAGATGAAAGAGCAGATGCACACTGAACGTCTGCTGGCCGAACTGAGCGCTTTCTTTGCTGCACTGGCGTTGATTCTGGCCTGCGGCGGAATATACGGCCTGCTCTCCTATGAAGTTACACGCCGTACACGCGAGATCGGCATACGCATGGCCATTGGCGCGCAGCGTGTTGACGTAATCACCATGGTGGTGCGCCAGGGTGTGGTGCTTTCACTGGCCGGAGTTGTTTGCGGCGTAGCGGCCGCTTTCGGCGTTACGCGAATCATGAACACACTTCTGTACCACGTGAAAGCCATGGACCCGCTCACGCTGGCCGCGGTGTCGCTGCTTTTGCTGTTGGTCAGCCTCCTGGCTTGCCTGTTGCCTGCGCGTCGAGCTACCAAAGTCGATCCGTTGGTAGCCCTTCGCTACGAATAGCCGCAAAGACCTGATGCCATAAGTTATCTGGCGGCAGGGATTCTCTGCTTGTATCATTGCGATCTATGAGTCCATCCAACACGCAAACACAGGCCGGAAGCGGCAGTGCGGCGCATCCGCAAAAGAAAATTGCCGTGCTCGGCTGCGGCAAGATGGGAACCATCCTGCTGGAGTCTTTCCTTGAACGCAAGTTGGTCACGCCAGAAGAATCCGTCGCTACGGTACAGCATGGCGAGCGGAGCCAGGAATTATCGCGCGAACTGCGCGGCGTTCCGGTGGGCACGGACAACCGCGCTGCGGTTGCCGGAGCGGAAATTGTTCTTCTCTGTGTAAAGCCGCAGGTGCTCGGCCAGTTGCTGGAAGAAATAGCGCCCGCGCTTGCGCCCACAACGCTCGTGATCTCTATCGCCGCTTCAACTACAACCAGTTTTATTCAGCAAAAACTGGGCAAGAACATTCCAGTCGTCCGCGCCATGCCCAATACGCCTGCCATGGTCGGCGCCGCGATGACCGCCGTTTGCGCCGGTCCGGCAGCAACTGCCCAACATCTGGAAACTGCCAAGCAATTGTTCGAAAGCGTCGGTCGCGCATTAGTGGTCGATGAAAAACACATGGACGCAATCACGGCGCTTTCCGCCAGCGGTCCGGCGTTTGTGTTTGTGATTCTCGAGTCTCTTGCTGAAGCCGGCGTGAAGGTCGGCCTGCCGCGCGAGATGGCAACAACGCTGGCCGCGCAAACTCTTTATGGATCTGCCCAACTTGCCCTTGAAACGGGACATCATCCGGCGCTGCTCAAAGATGCCGTCACTACGCCCGCCGGCTGCACCATCGAAGGCCTAATGGAACTGGAAAAAGGCGGCTTGCGCGTAACCCTGATGAATGCCGTGATCAAGACGACGATCAGGGCCAGGGAGTTGATGACGAGCTAAAAGCGGTACTTGGTTAGTACTTGGCTTTGATTTTAGCTTTTGGCTATTGGCCACTAGCTCAGGTGGAAAGAAGTCCCTTATCCGCTGAACCCGAGATTGCGGCCCTCCAGATAATTGATGTAAACTCTTCCCGATGTTACTTTCTGTCTCCAACATGGCTATGTGCTGTCGTGCGATGGCTATGTGTGTGTTCACACTGAGGCAGAAAGGTTCATAGTAAGTTTTTATTCAGCAATCATGAACCCGCTGCCTCAGGGCAGCGGGTTTTTTAGTTTGGAACAAGATTGTCTTGGCTAGACAGGACAACTGCACAGGAGCAAGAGAATGAGTACGAACCTGCGTTATGAACTGCGATGCCGCGAATGTCAGACTCGCTGGGGCAACCAGCCGATTTCTTTCTGCCAGAACTGCTTTGCGCCGCTGGAAGTGGCCTATGACTGGGACCGCATCGGCAAAGAAATAAGCAAAGGCAAAATCGCAAGCCGCGCCACCAACCTTTGGCGTTATAAAGAGCTGCTGCCTCTGCCTGATACCTATGACGCTTCGACGCCGGCCGGATTCACGCCGCTGCTAAAAACAACCAAGCTGGGTGAGACTGTGCGCAGCCGGTCGCTCTACTTGAAGAACGATGCCGTCTGTTTCCCTACGCTCAGCTTCAAAGATCGTGTCGTGGCGGTAGCGCTTACGCAGGCCCGCAATTTCGGATTCGACATGGTGAGCTGCTCTTCCACGGGCAATCTGGCCAATGCCGTTGCGGCGCAGGCCGCCCGCGCAGGCTTCAAGGCTTGTATCTTCATTCCCGCCGATCTTGAACCCGCCAAAGTTCTTGGCACGCAGATCTATGGAGCGCAGATCGTCCGAATTGACGGCAATTACGACCACGTGAACCGCCTGTGCTCGCAGATTGCGGACAAGCATCGCTGGGGCTTCGTCAACGTGAACCTGCGTCCTTACTATGCTGAAGGCTCAAAGACCGTAGGCTATGAGATTGCCGAGCAGCTGGGCTGGCGGCTGCCGGACAATATCGTTGTTCCGATGGCCGGCGGATCGCTCATTACGAAGATCTACAAAGCCTTCAAAGAGCTGATCAATCTTGGGTTCGTAGAAGAAAAGCAGGTCAAGTTCTTTGGCGCTCAGGCCACCGGGTGCAGTCCGATTAGCGCGGCCGTAAAAGCCGGACGCAATGAGATTGAGCCGCAGAAACCACAAACCATCGCGCGTTCGCTTGCTATCGGCAATCCTGCCGACGGTTTTTATGCCGCGAAGACCATTCTCGCGAGTGGCGGATGGGCGGAAGATGCCAGCGATTCTGAGATAGTTGAGGCCATGACATTGCTGGCTGAAAGGGAAGGCGTCTTT
>JBAVLE010000016.1:0-2710 GCA_049688735.1 Candidatus Angelobacter sp.
CGCTGCGGCACTGCATCAGGCGTCTTGTTTTCATCCATGCGCTGAGATTATTTGTTCTCTTGCCTTTGTCAATAAAGAACTCAGTTCACCGCCTGGTTTTTTCACACCTTCCGTGTCTCCGTGGTGAGATTTTGACTTACGCCCTTACGTACTTCCCTGCATCAATCAGCCGCGCGGCAATCTGCTGCGTCAGCGCGATCACATTGAACGGCTCATGCTTGAACAAGCGCCGCAGGATGACCATCTGCGTGCGCAGCATGTCGCCTTCTGAAACCGCAGCCACAACTTTTTTGGCTGCCGCTTCAAGCTTGTCCATGGAATGCGTCAAGCTGACCTGTGCCATGGCGATGGCTAGAGCACACTTTGCTTCGCTCTGACGCTCAATCAGTTTCTGAGTGCGCAGCACCACAGAATCCATGGCAAAGACTTCGATCACCATGTCCGCAACAGCAGAAAGAATTTCCTGCTGCTGCTCGATTGCTGCCATGTATTTCTGCACCGCCGCTCCGGCCAGCATCAGCGTGGCTTTCTTGGCATTGCTCACCAGCGTGCGCTCGGCAGCCAGCGCGCCTTCAAGCGGCTCCGCCGAACTCGGCCCGGACATGATTTCATCCGTCAGCTTCTTGATCGCGGGCATGAGAGGCAGTTGGCCTTTCATCGCTCGCTTCAAAAGCCATCCAGTGATGATCATCCGATTGATTTCGTTGGTGCCTTCAAAGATGCGGTTCACGCGCGAGTCGCGATACGCCCGCTCCGCCGGATACTCTTCCACAAATCCGTAGCCGCCGTAAATTTGCACGGTCTCATCGACCACATAATCCAGCATCTCCGAGCCAAATACTTTCAGGATGGAGCACTCGACCGCGTACTCTTCAATGCCCTTTGCCGTCTCCTTGTAGACATCTGGCGAGTTCTTATCGATCTCAGACATCGCCGCATCAATCATCCCGACCGTGCGATAAGACATGCACTCGCCGGTATAGATTCCCGCCGCCATGTTGGCCAGTTTTTCCTGGATGATTCCAAAATCCGCCAGCGTCTTGCCGAACGCCTTGCGCTGCTTGGCATACCCGATGGAATTATTCAGCGCATTGCGCGCGCCGCCTACCACACCCGCGCCCAGCTTATAGCGCCCGATGTTCAGCGTATTGAAAGCAATCACGTGCCCTTTGCCGATTTCGCCGAGCAGGTTCTCTTTAGGTACCCGGCAGTCATTCAGGATGATCGGCGTAGTCGATGATCCGCGAATGCCCATCTTCTTTTCCTCTGCGCCCGATTGGAAGCCTGGAAAGCCGCGTTCCACAATGAACGCGCTGAATTTTTCGCCATCCACCTTGGCAAAGATGATGACTACGTCAGCGAAGCCGCCGTTCGTGATCCACATCTTTTCGCCGTTGAGGATCCACTCTTTGCCGTCGGGCGAGAGCACAGCTTTGGTGCGGGCATTCATTGCGTCCGAGGCTGAAGTTGATTCAGAAAGCGCATATGCCG
Organism: Candidatus Angelobacter sp.; assembly: GCA_049688735.1. Classification (GTDB taxonomy): domain Bacteria; phylum Acidobacteriota; class Terriglobia; order Terriglobales; family Acidobacteriaceae; genus Angelobacter. The sequence continues at coordinate 1,492 of JBAVLE010000016.1, forward strand.
CGATCAGCTCGCCCGTAGCCAGCTTAGGCAGATACTTGGCTTTCTGCTCCGGCGTGCCGAAATAAACAATAGGCAGCGTGCCGATACCGGTGTGTCCGCCAAACGCCACGCTGAAGCTGCCCGAGACGGAGATGTGCTCATTGATGATCGCGGACGCGATCTTGTCCATATCCGACCCGCCATACTGCTCCGGGATGTCCACGTTGGCGATGCCGATTTCGCATGCCTTCTGAATCAACCCGCGTGTCACGGCGAATTCCTTGTGCTCAATCTTGTCAGCGTTGGGCAGGATCTCATTACGCGCAAAATCCTGAGTGGTCTGCGCAATCTGCTGATGCTCTTCGCTCAGGTCTTCCGGGGTAAACACCTGGTCAGTTGCGTGCTCGTCGATGAGAAAACTTCCGCCCGCCAGTTTAATTTTGTTTGGGACTGTTGCTGTAGCCATTTAGATCTCCTTTTACCACAGAGGACACAGAGGAACACAGAGTCAGTTCCAGTCAGTCCCCTCTACGAATCTTTTTATTTCATCTCTGAGATGACGAACATGAAAGTTGATAAGCAATCCGACACTCTTCTTGCACATGCGCATGTAAGAGATAATCTGCGCTTCATGTACCGGCGCAATTTTCTCAACGCACTTGAATTCAACTACAACAAGATCATTCACCAACAGATCGATTCGATATCCGAGATCGATGCGAACAGATTCATAAATCACAGGCAGCTCTACTTCTACCTTCACGTCAAACCCGAGTTTCCTTAGCTCGTATGCAACGCACGCTGAATAGGCTTTTTCGAGCAAACCAGGGCCTAGAGTTGAATGAACCTTCATGGCCGCGCCTATGATGGCCGACGTAACGGAATTAGTCCCGCTCTCCTCCGTGTTCCTCTGTGCCCTCTGTGGTGAAGGACTCATTGAATATTCTCGAAGATCCCCGCCGCGCCCATGCCTCCACCAACGCACATAGTCACGATCCCATATCGACCATTGCGCCGCTTCAATTCACGCAAAATCGTCGCCGTCAGCTTCGCTCCGGTACACCCCAGCGGATGCCCCAACGCCACTGCGCCTCCATTGGGATTGATCTTGTTCGGATCAAGCCCGGCTTCCTTGATGACCGAAAGCGCCTGCGCGGCAAATGCTTCATTCAACTCGATCACATCAATATCTTCCAGCTTCAACCCGGCCATCTTGAGTACTTTGGGAATGGCATATACC
>JBAVLE010000017.1:0-11771 GCA_049688735.1 Candidatus Angelobacter sp.
CCTATATCTATGCGCAGGATCTGGGAAAAGACATGAAGGTGCTGGTGGTAAATCTTGAGTCAAATGAAGCTGTGGTGCTCCAGGTAAAAGTCGATCCCAAAAAGCTGAATGACTTTATTGAAGAGACCAATGGCGGTCATCATCGCAAGCGTCCAACGCCTGAGGAAACGGTCCCGCAGAATGAAGATGGAATTGAACTGGCCGCTGTAACTTCACAAAATTGGGATGGTGTTTGTCTATTCCTACAGGAAAAACCGCAGGCAGAGATGCAGCCGTAGATCTAGGTTTTGCCGACCCGATTTTTCAAGCTGAGCGGGCATGTTTCTTTGCGGCTTCAGTTAGGGCGATGATCAAATCTTCCAAGTGGCGATGCCCGGTGAGATAGCTGATCACCATCATCCGGATTACTGACTGGCCACCAACCAGCGTGGTTGAGATCCAGCGACGTCCGTCGCGCGTGACTTCATGGACAATCGCTTCATGAGCAGCACGGCGCGCTTCGTCTGTGATCCCAGCGCGCTTGATGCGGAAATTGACGATGGGAAGGACCTGCGGCGCGGCCAGCTCAAACAGCTCTGAACTGCGCACCCAGTTGGCAAAGAACGCGGCGAGCTTTAGTTGCCGGTCGATCAACTCTTCATAGGCTTGGCGTCCGTGCACTTGCAAAGTGAGCCATAGTTTCAGTGAGTTCATCCGCCGTGACCACTGGGTGCTTACCTGAAAGTTATCGAGCAGAGGCGCAGAGCCGGTTTTTTTTGGCATATACGGCGTGCTGGTGGAAAAGGCCTGCTGCAGCGCCTCAGGGTGCGACGTAAGCACCACGCCTGCGGCAAAGGGCATTGCCAGCCATTTGTGTGGATCGATGGTCAACGAGTCCGCGAGTTCAACACCGCGTACCAGTTCGCGATGCCGATCAGAAAAGATTGCGGCAGCACCGTAAGCTCCGTCAAGGTGAAACCAGAGCTGGTGGCGCTTGCAGATTGCAGCCACGGAGATCAGGTCGTCGATTGCGCCGGAGTTTGTGGTGCCGGCGGTGGCGACGACGCAGAAAGGCGCCAGACCCTTAGCTTTGTCTTGCGGGATGTGTGCTTCGAGTTGCGCGGCGTCCATCTGAGCAGCCGCATTCACTGGAATGCGGCGCAGCGCCTTGCGGCCAAGACCAAGCAAACCTGCAGATTTGTCCAGAGAATGATGAGCTTCTGATGACGTATAAAGCACCGGCTTTGCCGCAGCAGATACGAGTCCATCTTCAACGGTCTGCGGAAAGTGCATCGCCAGCGCCATTGCCATGGCGCTGAAGTTGGCCTCATTACCGCCGCTGGTGAAAGTGCCATCGAATGGCTTATCCCAGCCTACGCGCTGGCCAATCCAGCGCACGGTTTCGCGCTCGATTCTGGCTGCAAGCTGGGAGCGGGCCAGGCTGGCCAGTTGCGGATTCAAAGCCGCCACCAGCGCTTCCGCCAGCACAGCCATATAAGTGGGCGTGGGATTCATCAGGCCAAAATAGTTGGCGCTTGGGACATGAAAGCCCTCGGTCATCATGTCTGAACAGAGTTGGTCCAGGACACTAACGGCATCCGCGCCGAGTTCCGGCAGTGGCTCGCCAAGATCGGCAAAAGATCGCAGCTCTTCAGGAAGCTGGACAGGCCATTGTGCCAGACTGGAAAAATATTCGTCAATGCGGTCAATCAGCTTGTAGCCAAGCCGACGGCGTGTTTCGGAATCAAAGTCGAATCCCATTCGTTTATACGATTGCCTCTCCCTATGACCAGACTCTTTTTAACACAGACGGAAGCTGATGGAGAACCGGTCGAAAAAGCTCCCTGCGGTAATCATAGGAGAAGAAAAAAGGGCGGCATCGCTGCCGCCCAGCCTCTGGAGGGAGGAGAGAAGGAGATCCTACTTTGATTGCTGCTGTTGTTGTTCTGCTTGCTTCTTCATATTCATGCGTTCCTGCCGGTGTTGCTGGCGTTCCTGCATAAGTTGAAGCGCCTTCTGCCGTTGCTCTGGAGTAAGCACGGCATAGACTTGCGACCTCATGCGTTCCTTCTCCACAATCAAGTCAGTCATAAGCTGAGCTTGTTTGTTGGCGAAGGTGCGGGCCTGGTTCTCGTCAAAACTTCCGTTCACGTTTGCATCTTCCGCCTGTTGATTCTGGCGGAGCTGCTGCATCATGGGCTTGACCTTGGTCTTTTCGTCGGCCATGATGCCTTTGATCTGGGTCTGCTGGGCCTCAGTCAGGTTCAACTGCTTGGTCATATGTTTCAGCATCCAACCATTGTTGCGGCCAAAGCCCATGCCCCTGTGTTGCGCAAAAGCGGTTGTCGCCAGGCCTGCTGCCAAGGCCATGAAAATGGCGGCGAGAATGACAGATTTTTTATGCATTACCAACTCCTTTTACAATTTGAGTGGCAGCTACATCACCCCGGCACTGCGCCGGGAAACCCCGCAATGGGCCACCACTAGTGTGAACCCGGCTTGGCGAGAAACAAAGTTATGAGTTGTTAATTCGCGTAGTATGATTCCTTCACGATTCTTAACTCAATCCCGATATCTACAGGGTTTAAGGTGACTACGTATGGTCTCAGTCCTGCTCATTGACGATGACACAGAGTTAAGCAAGCTGCTGGAGGAGTATCTCCAGAGCGAACAATTCGATCTGCACGCGGCGCATGATGGTCCCGGTGGTCTGGACAAAGCGCTGGCCGGCAACTACTCCGCGGTGATCCTGGACGTGATGCTTCCCGGCATGAGCGGGCTTGATGTGCTGAAGCAGCTTCGGCAAAAAAGCGCGGTGCCGGTATTGATGTTGACGGCGCGCGGCAGCGAACTGGACCGCATTCTGGGTTTGGAACTGGGAGCAGACGATTATCTGCCCAAACCTTTTAATCCTCGTGAGCTGGTTGCGCGTTTGCGCGCGATCCTGCGGCGCTCCGCCACTGGCGGCACGCCTTCAGCCTCGCAGCCGGTGCATTTGGCTGGCGTTGATCTGCACCCAGATTCTCGTAGCGTCACTTGCAATGGCAAGCCTGTAGCGCTTACCGGGGCGGAATTTGATCTTCTTTATTCTTTCCTGCGCAGTCCCGGCAAAATCATCAGCCGTGAGGACCTTACGCAGGCTGCGCTGGGCAGGCCAATGTCTCCCATGGACCGCAGCATTGACGTGCATGTAAGCAATCTCAGGCGCAAGCTGGGACCTTATGACGGAGAGCAGGAGCGCATCAAGGCCATCCGTGGCAGCGGCTACGTTTATCTCCTTCCGGGAGAGCAATAGTGAAATACCGCAGCCTGTTCCTGAAAATATTTTTCTGTTTTTGGCTGGCGGCTGCGGCCATGATCGGGGCATTGAACCTGATGCTCTGGTTTTCTTTCGTGCAGGACCCCAATCCTGAAAGGCGACGTGGCGCTTTGGGTGAAGCGCTAAATCTGTATGCGGAATCCGCAGTACAGGTTTATGACAGTGAAGGAGCTCCATCCTTTGAAGAATACTTGACGCGGTCACTCAAGGAGGCAGGTACCGAGATCGCGCTCTTTGACGAAACGGGAAAGGCTCTTACCCCCCAGACTTCAAATGATGTGGCCGACGTGGCAACCGAAATACGCCAGACCAAAGAGCATGTTTCCCATGTTTCCAGCATTGGCCGCCTTACCTGGGGCCGCATGGTAGTTGCTCCCAGCGGGAAGTCCTATATTTTTGTAAGCCGCTTGCGCCAGCCTTATGTGCCCAGAGGGCTGCCGAACCTGGGCATTGCGCTGAGCATTCTGGCAGCGGGTGTCATCTCTTACCTGCTGGCCCTCTATCTCACGTCGCCTGTAAAGAAATTGAAAACTGTGGTGCAATCTTTTGCCCAGGGAAATTTGGAAGCGCGTGTTGCGCCGCAACTGGGTAGCCGACGTGACGAACTGGCAGACCTGGGCCGTGAGTTCGATCACATGGCGGAGCGAATTGAGGCGCTTATCTCGTCGCAAAAGCGCCTGCTAGCCGATATTTCCCATGAACTACGCTCGCCACTTGCCCGGTTGACAGTGGCGCTGGCGCTCGCGCGCAAAAACACCACCACGAAAGGCGAGGCCGCGCTGGACAGGATTGAAATGGAATCTGAGCGCGTGAATGCGCTTGTGGGGCAGTTGCTGGCTCTCACGCGGCTGGAGAGCGGTGCGGAGAGCGTTCCGCCTGAAACGGTCGCTTTAGAAGAACTTGTGGAAGAAGTGATTGACGACGCAAACTATGAAGCCAAGCCGCTGCATAAAGAAGTGAGAGTGTTGCAGCTCTCGCCGTGCCGTGTGCGTGGATCATCGGAGCTTTTGCGCAGCGGAATTGAAAACGTGATTCGCAATGCTATTCGTTACACGGCTGAAGGCACTGCTGTTGAAGTTTCATTAACTACGCGGCTCGATAGCGCCGTTGTGACAGTGCGCGATCACGGCCCGGGCGTCCCTGATTCCGAGTTGCAACATATCTTTGAGCCCTTTTATCGCGTGGGCGAAGCCCGAGAGCGCTCGAGTGGCGGCGTGGGGCTAGGGCTTTCGATTGCTGACCGGACGATCAAACTGCACGGCGGCAACATCCGGGCGGAAAACGTGAATGATGGGCTCTTGATTACGATTTGCATTCCGCTATCGACGATGCCTGCCCTGGTTCAGCCTGCGGCTGAGAGAATACCGGTAGCCTAAACGTGCTGGCTTAAAGAAAGCACATTGCCGTCGGGATCCTTGAACCATCCGACTTTATCTCCGTTCGGCGTTGTCCAGATGCCCTGTTTCTGGTCTTGAACAAACGGATACTTCTCAAAAATAACGCCACGCTCAGTCAGCCATTTCACCGTCGCCTCAATGTTGGTGACCTCCCAACCCATCACAGTGTACTGTGCGGGTGTGAATTTACCCGCTTTGGCAATGCGGATCATGGACTCTCCGGCCTGCATGACCAGTGCAAATTCATCGTCGCTCACGAATTTGAAGCCGAGCTTGCCTTCGTAGAACCCTCTTGATCGCGCAGCGTCTTTGGTGGGAACGAACCCGATGAGCTTGCCGGCAGAGAGCATAGAAACCTCCTGAACGTGAGGGCGAAACAATAACATGCCGCGACAGTTCAAATTGCCGGCCTCAATGATTAGGCCACTTTTTCTCCTGGTTCTTTCGCATCCGGATGGCCGCGTTTGGCTGCGGCGTGTTCGATTTCGGAATTAATTTCGCCACCGATCAGCAGCGCCAATCCTGAGATGAAGAGCCAATAAAGCAGGATGATGACCGCGCCGAGCGAGCCGTATGTCTTGCTATAACTGTTGAAATAGTGCAGGTACACACGGAAGATTAATGAGACGCCAATCCACAAGATCACTCCGACAAGCGATCCTGGAGTGATCCACTGCCAATCCTGCTCTGTATCCGGTCCCCAGAAGTAGAGCAGGGCGAAAGACATCACCACAAAAAAGAAAGCAAGCGGCCATTGCACAATGCGCCACGCCATTACCAGCGGAGCGCTCAGGCCGGTGTGATTGCCGAAAAACTGTGCGATGTCGCCGCCATACAGAATGATGATCAAGGCAGTAATCGTCAGGGCGGAAAGAGCAATGGTGAGGGCGATGGCAAGCAGCCTCTGCTTCCAGAAAGGACGCGAATCGCTGACGTGATAACAGCGGTTCAGTGCGTCCATGATCGAACTCACACCGCCCGAGCCGGACCACAAGGCCAACACCAAGCCGATTGCCAGCTTCAATCCAGTGCTATTGTTGGTGATCTCTTTCAGTGTTTTCTGCAACAGAGTATAAGCATCTGGAGGCATGAACCTCCCCGCGTAGCCCAGCAGTCCCGATTGCAGATCATGGCCTTGGGCAAGCAATCCCAGAATTGCCATGAGAAAAAAAACCATTGGCACCAGAGCTGATACAAAGTAAAAAGCCAGCGCCGCCGAGCGCGTGAGGACTTCATCTTCATTGAACTCGTTATAGACGCGCTTCAGCAGCTGCCAGGACGTGAGTCCGCCAAGCTTCCAGGGAGAGAGCCGTTCTTTCTTCTTTTCCGTATTTTCGTGGGCTTTCCCTTGAAATTTATAGAGACGCATGCATCTCCCCCCTCAAATTCAACACGAGCCGCCGCTCTCTACTTTGATGAAATGCAGGGAAGAAGGGAAACTGCTGGCCAGAGCTGGTTGGGATATTTAATCACCCTGCGGGAACAAAGCGAATAACAGAACCGGTTTATGTTGCGCCGAATTCTCTTGTGATGCGGAAGAGGGTTCGGTGCATTGTCCGCCAGTTCTGACATTCCGCTCCGCTCCCATCAGGGTGAGAGAGAAAAGAATGAATACTCATAAGACGGCAAAAACACAGGAGAGTTACCAGAAAGCATGCAAATAAAGTTGTAAAAAAAGTTTTACAAGATGGAACCTATTTGCCGGGAAGACGTATTACTAACCAAGAGCTGCAAACACCAGTCAAAACGGTTGCAGCATGAGAAAACAAACGGATTTCTGGAGGATGTTATGGATGCGAAATGGAACAATGTTGTGGACAACACCATGGTACGGATTGCAATGGTAGTGGTTGGTTTTGGTGCGTGGCTGGCGATAGGCTACGGTTTGCTGGCGGCCTAGGACGGAATTGCTTTATCAACTCCTCCTCAGCTTCTTTATGTGAGCAGGGCGAAAGCGGCAGGATTCAGACTCGGGCTACTTCCGCATTCTTAACTGAACCGTAACGTGTTTCCACGTATTCGTTCAGTATGTCAAAGAATTCGGCGACAATGTGGTCACCCTTCAGCGTAGTCATTAATCTTCCGTCAACAAACACCGGCGCCTTGGGCTCTTCAAAAGTTCCAGGCAGTGAAATGCCGATATTGGCATGTTTGGATTCGCCAGGCCCGTTGACCACACAACCCATTACAGCGACTTTCAGTTCTTCGATTCCCGGATACTTGTCTTTCCAGACCGGCATGCTCGTTCGGAGATAGCTCTGGATCTGCTCCGCCATCTCCTGGAAGAAGGTGCTGGTGGTGCGTCCGCAACCGGGACAGGCGGTGACCTGCGGAGTGAAACTGCGAATCCCTAGCGATTGCAAAATCTGCTGGCCGACAAAAACTTCTTCTGCACGGTTGCCGTTGGGAGCTGGCGTAAGTGACACGCGTATGGTATCGCCGATGCCCTCCTGCAAAAGTACCGCCAGTCCGGCTGCGCTGCCGACAATGCCTTTGGCGCCCATCCCGGCTTCCGTGAGTCCCAGATGCAGCGGGTAATCACAGCGGGCGGCCAGGCTACGATAAACATCAATGAGGTCCTGCACGCCGCTGACCTTGGCGCTGAGAATAATGTAGTTATGCGGTAGGCCAAACTCTTCCGCCAGTTCCGCTGACCGCAAGGCGCTTTCCACCATCGCGTCCATGGTGACGTCGCGGGCGTCTTTCGGGTTGGCGCTGCGGGAGTTCTCGTCCATCATGCGAGTGAGAAGCTGCTGATCCAGCGAACCCCAGTTCACGCCGATTCGCACCGGCTTATCATTTTTCACAGCGACTTCGATCATTGCGCGGAAATTGTCGTCGTTTTTGCGCCCTACGCTTACATTACCGGGATTGATCCTATACTTGGCCAGCGCCTGCGCGCATTCAGGATACTTCGTCAGCAAAAGGTGCCCGTTATAGTGGAAGTCGCCGATGATAGGAACATGGATGTTTTGCTTTGCCAGTTCCTCAAAAATTTTTGGGACAGCCTGCGCCGCAGCGTCATTGTTCACGGTTACGCGGACCATTTCCGACCCAGCCCGGGCCAGCTGTGCTACCTGCTGGACGGTGGATTGCACGTCTGCCGTGTCAGTATTTGTCATTGACTGGACGACGACAGGCACGTCGCCGCCTACGCGCACATTGCCTATTTTGGCGGTTACGCTCTTTCTGCGCTGAATGATTGCCATTCTCTCTAGTTTACCCGATTTTGCCGGGCCGCTTCTCTCTAAAGTGGTTACCAGAGACTGGCTCGTCGGCGGCATCCACAACCGATTACGGCAAACCGTTTAGAATCTCTCTTGGAGCTGATGGTGTCTAATAACAGTGATGTTTTCTGCCTTCTGTAAGTCAATATTTGCGCGTTTTTTTCTGGTCCTTCTTTCGCTGGCGACAGTTTTATCTGCTCAGTCAAAGGCTCCCGTCGGCCCGCTGCCCCAGACCTTTAGCGGCTGGCGCATTGATCCCCATAGCGTGAAGGCCACTAAAGATCCGGCTGCGGCCGATCCCACGGACGCGCCAGTCCTGAAAGAATATGGCTTTACCGATCTTGAGAGCGCCACCTATAGCCGCAATGGCCGCAAGATGCAGATCAAAGCTGCCCGCTTCAATGATGCCACTGGCGCATTTGGAGCTTTTACTTATTACGTCCAGCCGCAGATGCAGGTTGAGAAGATTGGAGAGCGCGGAGCTTCCAGTAACACGCGTATTTTGTTCTTCAAAGGCAATATCCTGGTGGATGTATCGATCGAGCATCTCAGCGCCATGTCCGGCGCCGACCTGCGCTCACTGGCAGATGCTCTGCCGCGCCTTAGCAACGAAAGCGGTAAGCTGCCCACGCTGCCTGCGAATCTTCCTTCACAGTCGCTGGAGCGCAATACCAGCCGCTACATCATCGGCCCAGAGGCGCTGGCGCGCCTGGGGGTTCCAATTCCGGCGCAGCTAATCGATTTCAATAAGAGCCCAGAAGTGGCGATTGGCAAATATCGGACTTCACAAGGTGAGGCATCGGTGACTTTGGTGGGTTATCCCACGCCGCAAATTGCCAGAGAGCGGATGGATGCCATGCAAGCCGCTTCACTCACAGGCGGACCGTTTTACTTCAAGCGCACTGGACCGTATGTGGTGGCAGTGAATGGCAACATACCCGCCGATGAAGCGCAGTCTCTGCTGGCCTCAGTGAACTATGACGCCGACGTGATGCAATTGCAGCCTACCAAACCACGTCCCGTTGAAGATCGCGCCGGTTTTGTTTTTGCGCTGATGATGTTGTGTGTCCTCGCGGTGCTGGCTGCGCTGGTGTTTGGGTTCGTTTTTGGCGGCATCAGGATCCTTGCTAACCGTATGTTCCCCAACCGGTTTTTCAGCAAGCCAGAGTCGGTGGAGATCATCCGTTTGGACCTTAGGCAAGGCGATAAGTAGCTGAAAAAGGGCTGTTTACGAAGATTCGAAGCCAGAAAGTGACAGTTTTTGTCACAAGATGTACTATGTTGATAAGATTGTTAAGTTATTGAAAACAAAGGTATCTATTCTCTAAAAATCCCTTGACACTGCCTTTCACTGCCCAATAAGATTTCGCCAGAAAGTTCTGATGGTCTTTTTCGAACTCCGTTGGAACTATTCTCCCTTGAAAGAGAAGGCCGTCCTGTTGCCGGACGGCCTTTTCATTATTCTGGTCGCTTCGCGACAAACCGCTACAGATCCTTCCTTCTCTTGCAAAATTTCTGCTCCTGATGCAAGCCGCTCGGCGCGTGGTCGGCCTCGCAGCTTAGACTCTGTCGCTCGCTCCACACCGCTACAGTGCTTTGTCCTTGTTACGATCTTCTGCTCCTGATGCAAGCCGACAAAATCTGCGGCTTGCTCAAGTCGCCGTAACTGTTTCACTCTCGTCAGATTTTCGTATCACTTCCCGCTGTGCCGACCAGCAGCGCTCTTCTTCGGCGGATGATTTGGATTCTTTGAGTCGGCGATTCCGGCGATCTCCAACTCCCTTCGTGTTCCTTCGTGTCCTTCGTGGTAAAGGTTCCTGAAGACTTTGCTCAGCTCAATCACCTCCAGGGGACATTCCTTCCAGTTATGTTTCCAGCACACAATTCCGTCACAGCCATCAATCCTGTGCCCGTGCCGCAGGAAATTCCGGCTTTCAAATTCAAACTCAAGTTTCATGCGCTGTAGCTGTCCGCGTACGACTTCCCGCAACGCCTCGCAATCGGGAAAAGCGCTCTGGAACCGCAGCACGCTAAATCCCAGTTGCCGCGCCACCATGCCAAACGCGAATACCACTCCCAGTTCATTCAGCGGCTCGTGGACCATCTCAGGCAGGTTCATCAGCGCGCCATACACCGGACGGTCCTGAAAGATGTCCTGCTTGCGCGTGCGCTGGTGAGAGCAGCGTATCTTAGGTCCACTGCTTTTCTTGGCTCCCTCGCTGATGATTCCCAGCACGTCCTTCCACTCCAATTCGATCTTGGTCGCTTTGGCAAAGCGCCGGAAAGCCTCCGGGACACGCGTCCACCTGCCATATCGGCCGAAGAAGGGTGTATCGCTGAATCGGCCGGCGCTCCTGTATTCATTCACTGAGGGAAGTTTTCCCAGCTTACGCGCCACCATGGCCCAGTCCTTTAACAAAGTGGCTTCGGGCTGCGGGAAGCCGGACCCTATGGCCTCCAGCCCGGCGCATTCCATCGCCTTTTTCATGCCCCCGAAATGTTTTCGGATCATTTCCCACTTGATTTTGGCCCTACTGCGCAGATCGTCGCGCGTGGGTTTGCGTTTAAGTTGTTTGGCACACGAACGGATGGCTTTGAGGATTTCTTCTTTTGACATGGTGTTCTCACTTTGGAAGGGATTTTTAGAAAATTCGGAACTGGTTTCAGGCAGACTTGGGACTGTTTAGGGCAAAACAAAAGCCACCCAGCTGGGTGGCTACGATTTTAAAATTTTGGTTTTTCAGGCTACGGTTTTGCCCGCAGTCCAACTTTCAGCGTGTGAAGGCATCCAGCAGCTAAAACACAAAGGCTATTTGCTATTTGCTATTTGCTGCTGTCCAGACACACTTATAGCGCACGTTTTTGAAGGCTCAAAAAACATAAGCTGCGGCTAACTTGCGGATAGCCAATCACTTATGCTGATCGGACACTTCTAGGTGCAGGCCTTTGAGCTCGCCCAGCAAACCGCAATTTGCTGGCGTCCCCTTTGGACTGTAAGGGGCAAGCCGCTGCCGCTCCCGGCTGTAAAGCTTAGATGCATAGTACCAAATATATGGCGAATCCGCAAGCAAGAGATGCTGTCGGCTCCGTAACTCGAGTACATATGCACGTGGCCCATGACGGATGCGACAAAACGTGCCATTTGTACGACCATTGCCCATAAAAGCGTCCGCCGCTCGCTACTAATCAAAAATTAGAATATAGCGAATTTTTAGCGAATTTTCTGCTAGAATGCGGGCTCATCTAATGTCGAGTGAGATTCTGCGAAATGACCAACAGCAGTTCGCTAAAGTTATCCGTTCCAATGCTCGAAAGAGCGCGCAACAACGCAGATAAGGCTCGTCATGATCTGGAGCAGCTATTAGGAGAGCGCGTCGGCGGATATGATTCGGAGGATACTAGCGTGGTGGTGTTCGGTTCATTAGCACGACAAGAGTGGACCAGCAGCAGCGATCTCGATTGGACATATTTAATAGATGGTCAAGCGAACTCGGATCACCTTGTTATTGCACAAAAGATTCATCAGGCGCTAAGCGAGCAAAAAGAACGATTTCGGCCACCAGGACAGTCGGGAATCTTCGGAAACATGGCATTTAGTCACGAAATCATCCACCAGATCGGCGGGCAATTTGATACCAACAAAAATACAACTCAGCGTATTTTATTGCTCCTCGAATCGGCCGTGGTTGGCAAGGGAACTCAAGCACATGAGCGCGTTGTTCGAGCTGTAATCAACCGTTATCTCGAAGAAGACAATCACCGATTGACAGAAGATGGTCGCTCTTATCGTGTCCCGCGGTTTCTCTTACTTGACATCGTGCGTTTTTGGCGAACGATGGGGGTCGACTT
>JBAVLE010000018.1:0-3848 GCA_049688735.1 Candidatus Angelobacter sp.
CCGTTAGAGCAGCATTGGTTTTGTAAGTGCGGCGGATCTCTGGCCATCGACGACTAAGCGTCTGCAACTTGCGAGGAGCCACCGAAGGTGGAGGAATAAGTCATCCTATGCTGCCCGTTTGCGGGCAGTCTCTTTCTTGTGGAGGTGCCACTCCAAGAATTCTTGTAGCGCCACAGCGTTGTTGTGTTCGGTGTCATGCGAGCTGTAGATCAGTGTTACCGTCCCATGACGAGCAGCGTCTATGATCGGCTGCCAGGCATCGGGATTGGCTTTCAGTTCGTCAAAGTAACGGCTGCGAAACTTCTCCCACTTGGCATGATCATGACTGAACCATTTCCGCAGTTCCGTGCTTGGGGCCACATCTTTAATCCAACTTTTGATTTTAAGTGAAGTCTTCTTCACTCCTCTTGGCCAGAGACGTTCGACCAGCAACCGGGTACCGTCGGTACTCCTGGCGGGGTCATACGCGCGCTTCAGATGAATCATGGTCAATTCCTTTCATGCAGATTTCGATACCTTGCGCTCCCATTGTTGGCGCTGGCACTGTCGTTTTGCGGAGTGGTTTACGCACTTCAACCTGGCGTTGCGTACGCGAGCTCGAGGGACGGTTGTGGGTAGCCAACAATGGGAGCCTCACTCATTATATCGCTGTACGATACACAAAAAACTGTTTCCTTAATTTGAGAGTTCATGAACTACCAAGTGGTCGGCTCGTAACCGAAGGCTTAGCCTAGGCCGCCTTAACTGTCGAGCATGCTGCGCAATCGCCTCGTATGTGATCAATGTGCCTTTTCACGTTGTCCTGGAAGGCGATCCACCTTGGACTCAAATCGTGATAACCCGAATATGCCGTATGCGAGATTGACATAGTCGTCCGCGAGGATGCTTCTCCTGTGGTTGCCAGAAACATGGGGTGCGACGGTCCGCTGAATTTGTCCCGTATTCGCTGCGGCGTAAGATCCGCGCTGCTGATGACTCGCTTGCGTTCGGTGTTCGCAGGTTCTGGTGGCATGTCTGATGGTCCAGGCGTAATAAAATGGTCTGATCCCTTGCGATGTTCCACGGCATCGTCGCTGTAGCTCATCTCGTATTCCTTTTCGGTTTGTTCTGCGCGTTTATGCCATGCGTCTAGGTGCGTCTTCTCGTGCTCCGTCCATTGCTCCTCCGACTCCAGCATCGTCTCATCGAACGCCGGCAGCGCTAGCGCTTCCGTTTTGTTGAGATCCGTTTCAAAGCCATCTTCACTAAAGCTTCGATACACCTTCCCCGAAGGTAGGAGCACCTTATGTTGACCTATGTCCACCACCACGTAACGGATATCACCGGCCATATGGTCGAACACAATATCATCCATGGTGCCAATTTGTTCGCCCGAAAAGTCGTACAGTTTAGAGCCGCGGATGTCGTCCACGGCGTTGGCGAAGCGGTAATCACGAAGCAGACTGTAATGAGCCATAACAACTCCTGATTGAAAGAAAATATTCCCTTGGGATTATCTTGCCATTTAATGGAACTCCTTTCCGTTCAAAAGCGGACAGTCCGAGAAGCATGCACGGTATATCCCGCCTTCCAAGTGCAGGCATGCCGCCTACTGACGCGGGACGCGAGAAGAGTCGAGTCAGCCGGTCAGGAAATGCACGGCATTGGATTGCTTTCTTCGGATTGAACACAATTGCGTCGATCGTCTGAAGACTCGTTTGATTGCGCTCATTTGTGCGAAGGTCACTCTCTCTCCTCGGCGCAGAACTGCAAAGACCTGGATCGATGTTTGAGCGAACTCCCTTCCCGAAGGGCGAGTGTTGTACGTCGCGTAACCTCGTCGAGAATGGTCGCGGGTCGGGCGATCTGCTACGACTCAGGATTCTGTATGGTAGGAAATTTCGATAAATAAAACGCGCTAGTACGAATGTTTGGCTTGAAAGTACATAGCACCTATTGTGCGAATCGCACTTTAGAGCCGGAATGGAATCAGCTTGTGAAATAAGCGTACGGAAATGAAAGCCACGGGATTCTTGAGTCGAACAGTAAAGCCCCGCGATGGAGCACATCCTTCGCCATGACGGCGGGATTTCGGTCCGGGTTGTACAGTAACCGTACGAGGAGCACGCCATGGTTAATCAGACTGTCCGGTTCATTATCAAACGGCAGCCCATGCCGGAATCGCAGTCGCACTGGGACGAATTCGACCTGCCCTTGCGACCGAGCATGAACGTTATTTCTGGGTTGATGGCCATAGCCGAAAACCCAATAGATCGCTTCGGTACGGCGACAACTCCCATAACCTACGACTCTAACTGTCTGGAGGAGGCGTGCGGCGCATGCGCTATGCTGATCAACGGCCGTTCGGCGATGGCGTGTTCCGCTTTGGTGCGCAAACTCAAACAACCCATCCGGCTGGAGCCGCTATCGCGATTCCCTGTGATTCGCGACTTGGCCGTGGACCGCGGTGTTTTATTCGAAAACCTCAAGCTGGTGAAGGCATGGGTGCCACTCGACGGTACCTATGATTTGGGGCCGGGGCTGCGCGTCGAACCGGAAAAGCAAGAGAAGATGTACCAAATGTCTCGCTGCCTTTCGTGCTGTCTCTGCTTAGAGGTGTGCCCGGAGGTGACAGAGGCAACGCGCTTTGTCGGTGCCGCGATCATCAACCAGGTACGCCTATTTAATGAACAGCCGGCAGGTAAATCGTTAAAAACTGAACGACTGCACGCCATGATGGGAGATGGCGGCATTCATCAGTGTTCCTACGCGCAAAATTGCGTGCAGATTTGCCCCAAGAACATTCCCCTCACTACGTCAATTTCGGTTGTATACGGACAGGCCATGAAACAGGCAATCAAGGATTTGTTTCACAGCCCCGAGACGGCGACGGAAGGCGAAGTGGGCCACAGGAAACCCGTGCGATAAGCACGCCAGATGCGCCCCCAGCGGACACATTACCGTTACGAAGCACCGACAATCCGGGCAGACATGGAACCTGCGTCAGTATTTTCCTCCCGGATCTGGTTGCAGCGGGCCCCGCTGTGAGTCTTAACCCAGATATCGAACTTAGACAGAGGCAATATGAGAACCATGCTGTGGACCCGGCTGGTTCTTCCAGTGCAAATTTGCCGCGTGGAGCTAGCCATGCCGCACCGGCCTGATATTGCTCGTGATCCCGAGGACCGGATCATTGACGAGCAGAACGAGAGAGATGTGCGAGAGAAGATGCTTGACAAAACCATTGCCGATTCATTTCCCTCCAGTGATCCTCCCTCTTCTATTCCCGACCCGGACGATGATTCGTTTGAGCGGGATCCGGGCGCCGCAGCGTAAGGAAAGACGGCACGGCACCAAAGGTAAAATGTGTTTAGAGACGAGCGCAAAAACTAACCGCCAGAGACGAAGGAAGGGCTTTTTCTAACCGGCCCGGCTATCCGATTGAATCGATCATCGCATTGCAAAAGGCGCTTGAGAATGGAATTTAAGAAGATGCAGACGATTCAGAACCGATTGCTTACCGCAGGCCCTCAAGCGAACTCGTAAATTCCTCTTCTCAGGAAGGCCGCGTCAGTGGAGCATCTGCTGTGAGTTTTGTCCTGAAACATAATTTGAAAATCTTTTTGTGGAGCCTTCAGTTCTGGGCAAAGAGCGGTAAACAAAATCAACACCGCACCACGATATCGTGACACATTCTGGACTAAGATGGAGGTACACGTATGAAACCAGCGTCCACCGATTGTACCGAAAGCCGCGCTCATCTTACCCGGCTGCCCGGTTTGGCCGATCCTGTGCTGCAATTCGATCTTTCAAAAGAAATGGAACAACTCCGCACTAAAGAGTCCTGGGGACGGGAAGTAGGGCGGAGT
>JBAVLE010000019.1:0-9158 GCA_049688735.1 Candidatus Angelobacter sp.
CATCTGAGTAGCCGGAAACATATGTACTTACTGAGCCGGTTGTTTACCGGATCCGAGCCCCACTCGATTAGCTTTTCAACCAACCTCGAGTTTTTTGCGCTCGGAACAGAAGTTTCAAAAGACTTAACCAACTCCGTAAATCGATTCTTATCAAAATCCTGAGTGTTTTCGACAACCAAATCGAAGCCAACATTCCTCCACTTAAAAGAAGGAGGGGCACTTACTGTTGGGCCAGTAGCAACCTGAGTTGGATTGAACGCGCGTCTGACGACATTCGATGCCCTAACAATCGGGGACGGCGGTTTGGCCGGCTTCGACTTGCCATTCAACTCTGCGTTGGGTGCCTCAGGATGTGGATCGCGCGAAAAGGTTTTGCCATACCGCTGAGCCACACGGCGAAACTGCGCTTCATGTATTTCTGTGTATTCGATACCGATTCCGTCGAGAAACTCGCGAATCGAACTTGGTATATGCGGAGCAACCAACCACATTATGACCGAAGTTTGGTTGCGTCGCGCCAACTCATCTTTGTATTTGGCTAATTGGGTAGCATCCTCATATTTCGCAACACGCGCTTTCAGCTCAACGAGAATCATCCAGCCAAACTCATCCTTGAAAAGGAGATCGAAACGCCCAACATCAGCAAAGGACTGTTGACGACCGATGAGCGTAAATTCCTTGTTGAAAAAATCTTTAGGGTGAGCGGCGACTAAATCTTCTATGTCCCTTTCAAGCATCGCTCTGAGAGTCCTCCAAGTCTGCCAACTTTATACAGCATTCGCGCCTCTCCCGGATGCCGCCCCTACGGCGCTCTGTTCTCTAGATCATGCTAACCCAGGGCTTAACCACCCCAGCAAGCTAAAACCGGGCTTGCCGGGAGCCCCGGTATGCGCCTGGGCCAAGCTCTTTCGCGCCTGCGGCGCTGTGAGGTTCTGATTCGATGGCGAGATGTGGGCTTGTGGAGTCTTCCAGAAGCATCAGGATTGGGGAAAGCAGTGAGACGCGGCTGTGCCGCGTCTCTACGTTGAGATTGTTTTACGGCGCGGCAGATTTTTATCCGCGTATATGTGTGCCTTGTAGCGCGGAGAGAATCGATCCCACCCTTTCGCAAAAGCGGCGAAAGGATGGCCAAGCACGACATGGTGAGGAATAGAAAAAAGGGCTTGAGTCCGAGCATCGGATATATAAGTTTGTGCCGGTTTACAGTCCACTCGCGTTATTGGACATGTTTGTTGGGCCGGTTTACAGTCCACTCGCGTTATCGGACATATGATTTGGGGCGGTTTAACAGCTCGATAGTGTTACCAGACAGATAATTGTGCTGGTAGTTTACAGACACGCGCCGTTATCAGACTTATGTACAAAATTTGTCTATTGACAAAAGCTTCTCTTCTATGAGATAGTGAGGCTGGATCTGACGGGAGCGGCGCCGGCGGATCAGCATCCGGGCAAGAAAAGCCTGGTTGGTGGGGAAACCCGAAACGGCCTGCACCCCTGTGGTCAGTGGCCTACCTTTTGGGTCACAAGTTACCGCGGCCTCCGATGACCTAGAGTGTGTCCTTAAAAAAGATGCATTCTTGCGTAACACATCGTCATCTGGATAGGTGGCCGTGGTGTGCGAAGCGGCCGAAGGCCGCGAGCAGCTAGCAAATAGCAATTGGCAATTGGCCAAACAAACCTGGAAAGCCTTTAGCACTTAGCCATTAGCTCCTAAAAAACACCCATTGGCCCTTAGCTCTTAGCTTCTCTATTTAAGCTGCATCCATTTTTCAACCCCACTCATATATAGGTTAAAAATCCACAGTTGAAATCCCACCGGCAAGAGTGCCGGCGCCACAAAAACCACAAACATTTGAGCCACCTTAACGGTGGCTTTTTTCATTTGGCGTAGAAAACCAGCCTTTAGCACTTAGCAATTAGCACTTAGCCAACCCAGAAAATCCAGCCACGACCACCCAAACCCAGAAAGCCTGTGACACCAAAACCTGAAGAATGGAGCAGGACATGAGCACGCACAATGTTGACAACCCAAGCCCGACCCTCACCAAAGATCTCACCGAAGAGACAAACCACGACATAACGGGAAGCACAGCCGTACCTCAAGACGTAGTTCCTGAAGACACAGTTCCTGAAAACACAATTCCTAAAAAAACAATCCCGGAAAGCAGGCCGGAAACCACTCACCAAAACTTTGCCGACTTCCCTGCTGCTTATCAGACGAACCGGTCGAACAAAAGGCCGGCGGGGCGCAAAAGTTTTTTAAAGATGACCAAAGAGCAGTTGATGGCGGCGATTGGAGAAGTCACGGAGAAACTGGGGCATGTGCCGAGCCATGCCGAGCTGATGCGATCAGGGAAGGTGAGCGGACGGCAGATTGTGAAGCACTTTGGCACGTACACGCGAGCGCTACGGGCGTGCAACCTGGAGCCCAGCGCGGGCGGAAAGAAGCTTCCGCTGGAGAAATTGTTTCAAGACTGGGCACGGGTGGTGCGGGAGCTGAAGAAGATTCCCAGCAAGGCAGAATTTGCCCATATGGGCAAACACAGCGACACGCCGCTGAAGACACGGTTTGGGAGTTGGGGACAGGTACCTCGCTATTTACGGCGCTACATGGAAGAGCAAGGCCTGACGGAAGAATGGAAAGACGTGATGGAATTGATCCGCGAGTACGAACAGGGACAGGACGGGATGGAGATGGCGGCAACCCCGGAGTGTGAACAGAAAAAACCCCGAGTGATGACGGACCGCCCCGTGTATGGTCCCCTGATACGGCCGTACCCGATGATTCACGGGCCTATTAACGAAAACGGGGTGCTTTACCTGTTTGGAACGGTATCTCAAAGGCTGGGGTTTGTGGTGACGCTGATCCAGGGCGCGTTTCCCGATTGCTATGCGATGAGGCTGGTGGATGTAGACAGGTGGCAGCCGGTGCGGATTGAGTTTGAATACGAGAGCCGCAACTTCCTCCGGCATCTGCATGACCCGAGCGGGTGCGACATTATTGTGTGCTGGAAGCATAACTGGCCGGAGTGTCCGCTGGAGGTGATTGAGTTGAGCAAGATTGTGGGGGAGCAAAACCTTACCGCTGATTAACGCGGATAAACGCGGATCAGAAAAGTGCAAGAACTTACCGCTGATTCACACTGATGACGCTGATCGGAAAGACAAAACCACTCACCGCAGAGGACGCGAAGGACGCAGAGGAAGAAAAACCGGATAGCCGCGCATGACCGTCTGGACTATTACGTTCTGATCGGGCATATATTTGTGCGAGGAACGGAGGATGCGGAGGCTAAGGGCCAAAAGCCAAGAAGCCAAATAGCAAACCCTTATCGCGAACTGTAGTCGCCATTTGCGCCTCATCCCTGTTTCCTGTAAACCTTTTCACTTGCACTCACAACGATTTTTGGGCCGGGCCAGAGCAAGCGTTTGACGCAAGGTTCGGAAGCACAAGGGCTTCGTTACCGGGTCACTGAACCAAAGCACGCTTAACTACGTATCCTTTCGACGGGGAGACTGCTTGGAAGAGCAACAAACAGGGGCACTTGTTCGCCGATGCCTGGCAGGCGATGCCGCGGCATGGGAGGAGATTGTGCGCCTGTACAACAGGCGGATCTACAACTTGTGCTATCGGTTCACAAACTCGCCGGACGACGCCCAAGACCTGACGCAGGACGTGTTTATCCGGGTTTACAAGTCCATGGGCAGCTATCATGTTGAAAAAGGGGCATTTACGACGTGGCTGACCACCCTGACGCGGAACCTGCTGGTGGACCATTTCCGCAAGAGCAAGCAGGATCGGGTGACGGATTCGATTGACGCAGGGCTGCGGGAAGAGGACGATTCGCTCTCTTTGGGCGATAGGCTGGAGGACCCAAGGCCGAACCCGGACGATCGGCTGGCGAGCAAGGAGACCCAGAAGATGGTGCAGATGGCGCTGGCAAGGATCAGTCCGGACCTGCGGGAAGCAGTGATTCTAAGGGACTTACAGGATATGGACTACAAAGAGATTGCCCAGGTTTTACGGGTGCCGGAGGGAACTGTGAAGTCGCGAATAAACAGAGGAAGAATGGAACTTGCGCGATTACTTTCTCGTAATAAAAGGCAGGTAAGTAATGAATAACGAAGCAAAAAACGGGATGGGATGCAGCGAGTTCGAGATCCTGCTGGCTGACGCGCTTGATAACGCCATCGCCGCCGACGCACGGCAGGCCTTTGACGAGCATGGCCGGAGCTGCGCAGTCTGTGGGCCGATGCTGGCTGAAGCCCTGGAAGGCATGGTGATGGTCCGGGAACTGGCTGAGCTGGAGCCGCCAAAAAACCTGATGCATAACATCCTGGCGGCGACGAGCAGGAAAGAAGCTACAGCAGAGCAGATCGCAGAAGAAGCGAAGCTGGGATGGATGGAGCGTCTGCGGCGGAGCGTGAGCCCCGGAGTCGGCGGGCTGCTGCATTCGCGCTTTGCCATGTCATTCGCCATGGCGTTCTTTTCACTCAGCATCACGCTCACGCTGGCTGGAGTGAAAATTACTGACGTGAAAAATATGGTCGAGCACCCGACGTTGCTGCGCAAGAGCGTAGTGCTGGGATATACGAGCGTCGAAGCCAGGGTAACAAGCTATTACGAAAACCTGCGGCTCGTCTACCAGGTGCAAGCCAAAGTTAGAGAGCTGAAAAAGAATACCGCGCCGGTGTCTGGGCCGGGGGAGAATCGGCAACAGAACAGGAAGTCTGCGCCGGATGGACGCGAGAAACTGAATGAAGATTACAGCATGGAGCGCGATGGCGGTTTGATCGCCCAAACTTTTATGTGGACTGAAGGAGCCCGGATATGAACTGCGCCGTACACAACCAGAGTCAGGCAGTAGCGTACTGCCGTACGTGCGGCAAAGCGCTTTGCGAAGAATGCAAGCGCGACGTCATGGGCGCCATCTATTGCGAACCGTGTATCGCCGCGAGACTGCAGGGAGCATCTGCAACGACGAGTGGCGCTGTGCCACCGCTGGCGGTCGGCGTCCCGGGTGCGCCAAACCCGGTTATTGCAGGTTTGCTTGGATTTATTCCCGGCGTAGGGGCCATGTACAACGGCCAATTTGTTAAAGCCTTTGCGCACGTTTTGATTTTTGTCATGCTCATCATCGCTGCAGACAACGTTTCGGGAGTTTTCGGCGTGCTCATCGCATTCTTTGTGTTTTACATGGCCTTTGAAGCCTATAAGACCGCTGAAGCAAAGCGCCATGGCCTGCCTGCGCCGGATCCTCTGGGCCTGGATAAAATGTTTGGCCTTCAGGAAACTAATATCCATTCCACCGGCGTTCCCCCGGTCGTCAACACAGCTGCGGCATATCCGCCGGTGCCGCCTCAAGCGTCACAGACGACTACGCCTTTTCAGGTTGAGCCGCCTCCTTCGCCCCAAGACAACGCTCCTATCGGCGCGATCGTGCTGATTGGTCTTGGAGTCTTGTTTCTTCTACAGAATCTGGGCATTTTCCGCATTCATAACCTGTGGCCGCTGTTCCTGATCGGCGTAGGCCTGTGGCTTGCCTATAAGCGCACTGTTCGGCCCACCGTCGGAGGCCCGCAATGATTCCTTACATCCAAAATAGAAACTGCCAGTGCACGCGCTGCCGCGCGCACGGACTCATGGGCGCTGCAGTCCTTATCACGCTTGGCGTGCTCTTCTTGATGAATAGCTACGACGTCCTTCGATTTGAGCAGGGCTTACCCGCGCTGCTCCTCGTAATCGGCTGTGTGCTGCTCGTCTCGCGCACCGGTTCTATTGAAGGACACATCCAACCCGGCTGGACACAACCTCCAATTGCTCAACCAATTGCTCAGCCCCCTCAACCGTGGCCGACAACCACAACTGCCGTACCACCGCCGCCACCTCAGCAATGGACTTCCGGTGCGGAGAATCCGCCATCATCCGGCCAAAATGATTCGCAGGTGAAACCATGAGTGCGCCCCCACAAGTTCCTTACTATCGTCCGCGACCGCGTTCCATCGTTGGTCCACTCGTCCTTATCACCATTGGCGTTATCTTTTTGTTGCGCAGCACCGGGGTCATCTCCTTCCAGGCATTTCGCAACTGGATGGTCCATTATTGGCCGCTATTGCTCATCTTCTGGGGCGTCGCCAAGCTTCTGGAACATGTCTGGGCCCGCCAGCACGGCGAGCCAACCCCGAGATTGGGCGGAGGCGCCATTGTGCTCGTGATTTTCGTAATCCTGTTTGGTACAGGGATCACACGGACCGCGGACTGGAACTGGGGCGCCCTTGGCAATCAAATAGATGCCGACCCCGACTGGGAAAACATGTTCGGAAACCACTATGACTTTACTGACAACTTCGCGCAGCCTCTGGCCGGCGGTACTGAGATAAAAATTCTCTCCTCTCAAGGCGACATCACCGTTACGCCCAGTGAAGACAATCAGGTCCATGCCGTGGTGCGTAAGTCCATCCGCACTGACTCGCAGGAAAACGCGAACCAACTGAATGACTCCACTCATCCCAAGTTTATCCAGCAAGGGAGCCTTTGGCTGCTTGACCTGACCAGCGGCGATTTTGAAAAAGCTCGTTTCGATCTTGACTTGCAATTGCCGAAGCAGCTTGCACTCTCCATGGCTACGCGTCGCGGGAACCTGAGCGTCTCGCAGCGGGAAGGCAACATTGACCTAAGCACGGATCGCGGCAATCTGAGCGCTGAAAACGTCACGGGCGCTACCTCTCTGCACGTACACCACGGATCAGTCAATGTAAAAACCGTTACGGGCAATGTTCAGGTTGATGGGGAAGTCGAAGACGGAAGCGTTTCCGACGTGACTGGCACTCTGGAATTCGATGCCGGATATAACGGCACCGTGCAGCTTGCCCACATCAGCCAGCGAATCCATCTCAAGTCAGTCCGCACGGATCTGCAGCTCGCCAAGCTCGATGGAGAAATCTCCATGGGCCACGGGGATATCCGCGCCACTGAGCTTGCCGGCCCCGTCAAGCTCAACACTCGCTCCAATGAAGTACATTTTGAAGATGTGAGCGGTGAAGTTGACGTGGAAAACCGCAACGGCTTGGTTTCAATTCGCCCTAAAATACCGCTTGGAAATATCGATATCAACAACGTGCGTGGCGGAATTGAGCTTGAATTGCCCCCAGCCGCTGGCTTCCGGCTGGACGCAGAAAGCAAAGACGGGACAATTGATGTGAACGATTTCAGCGTCAACGTCGATAACCAGAGCCGCGATGCCACCGCCCGTGCAACGGTCGGCAAAGGCGGCCCGGATGTCCGCTTGCGCACCGACCGCGGCACTATTCAGATTCGCAAGCAGTAGGTCCGTTTATCTCTGTGGTCCTGAGCGAGTCTGAAGGAGCTTGCGACTGAAGAGGAGTCGAAGTTGAGCCGTTATGCGGGCGTTTGAGCCCGCAGGCGAAATCCTGAGCGTAGCCGAGGGAGCTCCGAAGGATTCCGAGGATTTCTGCCATCCGTGCTGCATCAGGGAGTTCTCGATAATCCGCTTGGCGTAGCTTCCTAAGCTCAGCCTTTGCTTTGCTGCAAAGCTATTTCTGAGACACCATCCTAGTGGATGAAAGCCTCGCATCAATCACTTCAACCGCGTGCGCCACCACCTGGTCAAGCGTCAGATACGTTGAATCAATGAGCACGGCATCCGGCGCAGCTACCAGCGGTGAATTGGCTCTCGTTCGGTCGCGCTGGTCTCGTGCCTGCAACTCCGCCACCACGGACGCTTCATGCGTTGCCGTCGCCGGAGACTGCTGAAACCGCCGCGTGCCCCTGATCTCCGGAGCAGCATCAAGAAAGATCTTCACTTCAGCGTCCGGAAAGACTTTCGTTCCAATGTCGCGGCCTTCCATCACTATACCGCCGCCCGCGCCCATCTTGCGCTGCGCGGCTACCATCCATTCCCGCACGGCCGGATGCACTGAAACCCTTGACGCTGCATCCGTCACCTCCTGGCTGCGCAAGCGCTCCGTCACATCCTCGCCGTCAAGCAGTACGCGATTTCCTTCCGGGTTCGCCACCAACTCAATACGTGACTTGTCCGCCATCTCCGCCAATTTCTTTTCACCATCCAGCGACACGCCTTCCTCAATGGCCTTAAACGCAAGCGCGCGATACATGGCGCCGGTTTCAATGTTGGTGTAGTTATACCGTCGCGCCAGCAGCGCGGCCAGCGTGCTCTTGCCGGAGCCGGCAGGCCCATCAATTGCAATTACCAGTTTTCTGTCTCTGGACTTCTCTCCGCCCACGCTGTCATCACGCATTGCGTCTCCGTTGCGTGTCCGGGGGCGGCGTCAGGCGGATCAGGCTCTTGGTACCGATCGTCACCAGGCTTAGCTCTCGTGCCTGCAACAGAGCACCTACTGCCTCGCGCACCTTCGATCGCGAGGTCATATGCGAAAAAAACTGTTCAAGGTCGTCCTGCTCCACGGCGATGGCAGTCTCAAGATATTTGCTCACCAGCGCTGTCACGGCTTCCGGCACGGAAATATTGATGCCTTCTTTCACCGGTGCCGGGGCCCAACGATAGAGTACGTCCCACGAGGCGCCTGTGCCCGTGCTGTAATCCACGCGCGTAATCTTTAGAATTGACCATAGCTCCGTGAGCGAGCGGTCCAGAGCTGCCTGGCTGGTTTCGCGCCCAACATGCTCCTGCAACTGACTCTTGCTAAGCGGCCCGTGCTGCTGCAGCGCCTCAAAAACTTTTGCTGAAAGCTCAGACACCGCAGCGCCCTGCGCTTTTTTCTGCGGCAGCGATTTCGGCGTGCGGTCACCCACCAGCCCGTAGAAAAAAGGAAACGCCGCCGCGGAGACGATCAACGTTGTCTCGCCGGACAAAATCATTTCAAATGCCGACCGCTCGCGCAGCAGACGCACCATCAGGTCCGTTGCCTGCTGCGCCCGTGGATCGGCAAAAGCATTCTTTGCCGTCGGCAATCCCGCGCCAGTGCCGGCAAACGCTCCCATAAAACTTGGCACTCGCGGCAGCGTACGCTCCGGATACATCAGGCAAAAGCCCACAGCCTCAACAAAACTCCGCGCTTCTTCCACCGTGTGGACAGCGTTGCCCTCAATCCGCCAGTTCGCCGCCCGTTGCTGCTCGAGTTCTTGTTCAGTCATGATAGGTTTGGAAGCCTTGCAT
>JBAVLE010000020.1:0-6521 GCA_049688735.1 Candidatus Angelobacter sp.
CGCTGCGGCACTGCATCAGGCGTCTTGTTTTCATCCATGCGCTGAGATTATTTGTTCTCTTGCCTTTGTCAATAAAGAACTCAGTTCACCGCCTGGTTTTTTCACACCTTCCGTGTCTCCGTGGTGAAAATTGGTTTTCCGGTGTCGGCAAATTACCGCCCGCTTACAAACGCTCGTCCAATCCCTCCAATCCCCTCCACCTCTTTAATCTCGCCGGCCTCTTTCATGCGTTTCATTGTGTTGTGAATCGGAGGCATCACATGCTTGTACTTGCTCAGGTCATATCCCATTTCAGCCATGCGATCTCTTACCTGGGTCGGTGTCAGCGGCATCAATAAAGGCTGCCGGAAGACCCACCGGATCGCCTCCGTCAGCCCCATCTCCTGCCCCGCCACTTGGGCCTGCTCCTCATCCTGTTTTAACTCATTGATTCTGCTGGCAATATCCGGGTCAACCGTTTCACCTGTTAACCGGGCCAGCTGTTCTACAATCGGCCCCCAGTGCGTAATCTGGTCTTTGATCTCCGTTTCCTGCCGCAGCAGTTCTTTGAGCTTTTCCCTCGCCGATTCATACATTTTCAATGCAGTTTCATCTGCCATGAACTACTTATACAATATAGTCTACTGTATGTCAACATATATTTCACATTAATTCACGCTTCCCCTTTCTGAGCTGGCTCCTTCGGTAACCACCGCCTTATATCCATCACAGCCGAAACCGAGCGCAGCCGAAAAAGAAGTAAGGCCAAAAACCTTGTCCAATGGAATGCGGCATTGAGGAGTTTTTCCATGCATATTTGCGACATCTCATTTGCGTTCTCAAAGGTGCCCTGCCACCCCGTTACCGACCGTGAGCCCCAGACCTAGATAATTCGCGATATCTACACTCAGACGATCTGGAATTTGGCGATATATGCGCTGATATGATTGGCATTTGCTCTCCAATCAAGCAGATGTGTTCCAGAGGATTGCATCAAAGGGGAGCCTAACCCTCAGGAGGTTTATGCCCGAGAAGCCTTCTTTGGACGAACTGATTTCGTCCAAGGCCGTCGAATTTTCCCACCGCGTCAGTTCAATAGCAGCTTTTGCAACCAAGGAAGAAGAGATTCGGATTGAAACAGAAAAACAACTCGCTTTTATTCAGAAAGAAGCGGGAATTACCTTGGAGGGTAAACACGAATTTACAGTCGCCAGTGGCCGAGTGGATTCTGTTTATGATCGCGTGATTATTGAATACAAGAACCCCTCCAATTCCGCGTCACGGATTGGGCCGAAAGCGGATTGTCCTGGAGCAAAAGAGGTAACGGCCCAGATAATTAAACGATTTTATGACCTGCGACAGGAGCATGGACAGGCTCTCAATTCAATGTTCGGGGTCGGTCTCGACGGAAACTTCTTTATTTTTGTCAGGTACAGGGATGATAAATGGGAGGTCCAAAATCCGGTTCCTGTAAACAAGCATTCTTCAGAACGATTTCTGTGGGCTTTATTCAATCTCGGCAGGAAAGGTAAATCGTTTACCCCCGAAAACCTTGCGGTTGACTTTGGTTCGGAATCCAAACTCGCGCAAGAGGGGGTGCGAACTCTCTATCAATCCGTTTTGAGCTCATCTCATCCGAAAGTCACAACGTTTTTCAATCAATGGAAAATCCTATTTGGCGAGGTGGCAGGCTACGATGTAGAAGACCCGTCAGACAGAATGTCAGTTCTTGCGACCTCTTATGGGGTAGAAGGCAAGACACCCAAAGCAGCAGAATTGCTCTTCGGAGTGCACACGTATTATGCGCTCTTCATGAAATTGCTTGCTTCTGAAATTGTGGCCTTTTTTCACAGCCTACCTACACC
Organism: Candidatus Angelobacter sp.; assembly: GCA_049688735.1. Taxonomy (GTDB): domain Bacteria; phylum Acidobacteriota; class Terriglobia; order Terriglobales; family Acidobacteriaceae; genus Angelobacter. The sequence goes on from JBAVLE010000020.1 coordinate 1,845, forward strand.
ACTCAAAAAGATGTTAAAGGCGACCACTAGTAACAAGCTCAAGGGTGAAATCGAGGATTTGGAATCGGGTAGCATCTTCGTTCATTTCAACATAACAAACTTTTTGGAGGGGGACCTGTTCGCGTGGTACCTGAGTGCTTGGGATGAACCTATTGAAAAGCTTGTTCGAGATATGGTCGCGAGACTTGACGATTACAATCCCGGAACTCTTTCAGAAGACCCAAGCGGAAGTCGCGACCTTCTCAAAAAACTCTATCAACAGCTGCTTCCGAAATCCGTCCGGCACGATTTAGGTGAGTACTACACCCCGGATTGGTTAGTGGAACATGTCCTTGAGAATGCCGAATATACGGGGGACCCCGATAAACGGCTTTTAGATCCAGCATGCGGCTCTGGCACATTCCTAATCATGGCAATCAACGCTGTTCGAAATTGGTATGACGCCGACCGGGAATCGCGCCAGTTTGATGAGGGCGAACTATGCAAGAAAATCCTTACAAACATCGTTGGATTCGATCTAAATCCGATTGCAGTCATGGCTGCTCGAACAAACTATTTAATCTCGATCCGTGATCTTATCGGAAGGGTAGATCGTGTCGAGATCCCCATTTACCTCTGTGATTCGGTTTCGACGCCTTCCGAATATGGTGGCGGCCTTTTTAAAGGAAAGTTCGGGACTGCAAAAGCGTTCAAGACAGCGGTGGCAAATTTTCTTGTTCCTAGTGAGATTGCGGAGTCGCGAGAGGATCTATCACGGTACGCTGAGCAACTCGAGTTTTGCGTTAAAAATGAATATTCGCCTGATGAGTTTATTTCTCGTTGTAAGGATGAAGGTCTTGCGATTGCCGCAGAAAGTCTGCACGCCGACCTTTATTCCGAACTTGTAGCGCTGGATAAGGCAAACAAAAATGGCGTTTGGGCCCGCATTATCAAGAATGCTTTCGCCCCCCTTTTTGTAGGCAGATTCGATTTCGTTGTCGGCAATCCTCCCTGGGTCAATTGGAGAAATTTGCCGACTGAATACCGCAAAACCATCGGCCCTCTGTGGGTGGAGTACGGCTTGTTCAGTAAGAGGGGATTAGAAGCCAGGCTTGGCGGAGGTATGGATGATATAAGCGTCCTGATGACGTATGTGGCGAGCGATGTCTATCTCCATCCGGGGGCAACTCTCGCCTTCGTCATTACACAAACTATATTTCAATCCGCCGGCGGTGGTCAGGGCTTCAGAAGATTTGTACTGCCTGGATCTAAGTTCCTGAAGATTGCAAAAGTGTTTGACTTCACGAATTTTCAGCCCTTTGAAGGAGCCACCAATCGCACTGCAACGTTTGTCGCTTTGGTTTCAGAAGCTCCGACGACCTACCCTGTCCCGTACTTCCGGATGTGTATTCCTGCTGGCAAGGCGGCCCCGCGGCAGGAAGACAGGCTCGGAGATTTCGATCTTGACCTTATTCGCCTTGAAGCGACGCCTGTGAGCGCAGATTCGACTTCCTCGTGGTCAATACTTCCACCAGGCACGTCCGGGATAGTTTCAAAAGTTCGAGGGGTGTCTCCGTACAATGCTAGGATCGGTGTGCATAGCGGCGGAGCCGCTGGAGTGTTCTGGGTAGATGTCATCAAAACGACTGGAAAATCCGCCTTAATTTCAAACCGTCATGATATAGGCCGAAACAAGTTTGAACATGTGACTGTCTCGATTGAAAGCGAACTTTTGAAGCCCTTGATACGTGGCCGAGATCTTGACCGCTGGAAAGTAGTTCCTTCTCTCCACATCGTAATGCCGTATGAACCTGAAAATGATGGGAAGGCGATCTCGGAGGCGGGCATGAAAAAGTACTTCCCGAAAACGTTTGCATACTTTAATCGGTTTCGAGCACAGATGATTAAGAGAGCGCACTATATTCAACACTTCAAACCGTCAGGACAGCCCTTTTGGAGTATGTACAATGTCGGTAATTACACCTTTGCTCCAGCGCACGTTCTGTGGCGAGAACAGTCAGCTCATTTCCGATGCGCTGTCCTCGGATCAAATAGCGGTCCGCCATGTATCGCGGACCACAAGTTAATAGTAGTAGCATGTGGGTCCTCGGCGGAGGCCCACTATATCGCCGCAGTCTTAAACTCCTCTCCGGCACGCTTTGTTATCGAATCGTATATGGTAAACGTCCAAATCAGCACGCATGTGCTAAAAAATGTAAACTTGCAGCCTTTTTCTCCGGATGATGCCTTGCACACTAAGTTAGCTAAGCAATCAGTTTTATGTCATGAATTAGCAGCCAGCGAGAGTAGCGGATTGAGCGATGCAGAGATGGGGTTGGACCATCTGGCAGCGGAGCTTTGGGGGATCAGCGAGAAGCAGCTACATCAATTGCGTGAGTACTTGAAAAATAATGATGTTATCTTTAATGAAGACATAGAAGACTGAAAAGCGGTGTGTCCTATTCACTTAGGTCTACCGCGCTCCTCCTTGCGCCGCAAGCGGTCGCGCAGCAAAGCGAAGCGGCACAACGAGGAATGATTTCAATTCGCCTGAAACCCATCTCTCCCTTTTATTCCCGCTTTCGAAAAAATATTCTCCTCCCACTCCCCGGAATAAACGCTCTTCTTTTCCGTTTTGCATAGTGTACAACGCAAGGTCATCGCGCGATGCCTTCATACATTGCAAATCGAAAAAAGGAGAAACTCTCATGAAAACCGCTCTTGTCCGCATACTTACTATCGCAACCCTGGCGACAAGCCTCTCGGCCTTTGCCGCCGAGGGACCACAATCCAACCAAGCTACGGCCAATGAAACCACCGTTGCTGCCGCAAACACCCAGCAGGCTGGATGCGCCGCCAAGCCGCACAAAGAAAAGAAGCAGAAGAAAGCCAAGCCACAGCACGACGACCAGCGCACCGAACAGGAAAAAGAATTCGACCGCGTGCTGATGGGCGACCGTGGATAGACGAATCAGCGCCTATTGTGCGCCGTTGGTGGCCAGCGCTCAGGGCTCCATCAACGGCACACTTTTCCGTAGGCCGGTCGATAATGTTTCTTTTGCGCTTCAGCCTGGGTCATGTAGTCGCCCTGTTTGGTAGTGCCGTACCAGCGCGAGCCCGGGCAGTGATACACGCCCGTCGCGGTATTCACCCAGACTCTTACGTCGGGATTGCCTTCAGTGGCTTGCACCACGGCGGAAGCTGCGGAGGGTGAAACAGGCGCCGCGGCCGCTTGCCCAGCCGGCGCTGGCGCTTGTTGGGCCAGCAACGGCAGGCACAGCAAAATCATGAGCAGCGATCGGGTGAAGATCTTCACGGCTGGTCCCTCCTTACTGCAAAGAGTACATCGGATTTCCCCCAGATTGCTAAAGCATCGCGAGGCTCAAACGCATTGCCGCTTTAGCCGGCTTGAGCGCCATCAACCAGCAACGAGGGCACTACCTTAGTTTCTGCCGCAAAATGTACATCTCGCCACAGCACAGCGTACCTAGACTCCATTAACGATTCGAGAAGCGCAATTTGAATTCCAGCTACATGCAAGATTCTAAATGAGTTAATACAGGCGTGCTTGACTGATACATCTAAGGTGAAATTCCTCTTGACGCATATCACAAATTGAAATATTGTTATTGCGATTAGCGATATGAAACTTGGCGAAAAATTACGCTACCTGAGATTGATGGAAGGGAACCTTCGCGGCTTTGGCCGCGAGATGACGCAGCAGGAAGTTGTGAAAGCTGTCTCTCGCGACCTGAAAATGAAGATCAGCCAGAGCTATCTCTCGCAAATTGAGAATGGCGCGCGTCCGCACCTGACGAATAAGACGCGCCTGCTGCTGGCAAAATTCTTCAACGTCCACCCGGGATATTTGGTGGACGACCCTGAAGGCTTCCACAACGAGTTGATATCGGACGTGAGCGCCGCGGAAGACACGCTCGACCTATGGCTGATTCAGGGCGCTGAGCGTTTCCGTCGCGATCCGCAGGTGAGCCGCGCGTTGCTCAACCTGGCCAAGCACAAAGATTCGCGCAGCTGCCTGGTGCTGATGGAAGCGATTTTGGAAACGCCTGAACTCGCGGAAAAGTTGTTGCATGTTTTGCGCCCACAGCAGCAGAAAAATGCGGCGGAGATAAGCGAGGCATAGTGAGCGAGGTGAAGCCATGAACTGGGAACTTTTTTATCTGGTTTGTTTCGTTATCGGTTTTGCATTTGCCGCGCTGTCATTTCTTACCGGCACGTTGCATCTGCATTTCCATCTTCCCCATGCACACATTCACGGCGCAGGACACGCCGGCGCGCATGGAGGGCATTTTCCACTGTTTAATCCGTTGACACTCGCTGTTTTCCTGGCCTGGTTCGGAGGGACCGGGTACCTGCTCATGCGATATCAGCATTTATGGATGTTCGCGGCGCTGCTGTTTTCCACACTGGTTGGATTGGCCGGAGCAGGGCTGATTTTTCTTTTCGTCGCGAAAGTCCTTATGGCCCACGATTACAGTCTTGATCCCATGGATTTTGAGATGGTCGGAGTGCTGGGCAAGGTCAGCAGCGGCGTCCGCACGAATGGCACAGGGGAGATTATTTTTGAGCAGGATGGTTGCCGCAAAGCGTCCGCCGCCCGCAGCGAGCATGGAGAGAAGTTGATTAAGGGTGAAGAAGTGCTGGTCACGCGTTACGAAAGCGGCATCGCGTACGTGC
>JBAVLE010000021.1:0-4104 GCA_049688735.1 Candidatus Angelobacter sp.
AGTCCGCAACGCTGTGCTTATCCTGCATGGAACCGGCGGCACCGGCAAGCAGTTCCTGAATGATCATTTTGCAGGCGTGCTCTTTGGGCCGGGCCAACTGCTGGACGCGACGAAATATTTCATCATCCTGCCGGACAATGTGGGCCATGGAGAATCCAGCAAGCCGAGCGACGGTCTGCACATGCGCTTTCCGCACTATGAATATGACGACATGATCGAGCTGCAATACCGCCTGCTCACACAGGGATTGAGCGTGAACCATTTGCGGTTGGTGATGGGAACGTCGATGGGCGGCATGCACAGTTGGTTGTGGGCGGAGCAGCATGCTGACTTTATTGATGCAGCCATGCCGCTGGCCAGCGAGCCGGTAGAGATTGCTGGGCGCAACCGCATGATGCGGCGCATGATTATGGACGCGATCAGCACTTCGCCCGACTGGAATAACGGCGAGTACAAGCAACAGCCTCACGGCTTGGCTGCGGCGCTGGATATTTTGCTCATCATGGGCAGCTCGCCTTTGCGCATGCAGAAAGATGACCCGACGAGGGAGCAAGCCGACAAATTTCTGGAAAACTTTATCGCATCGCGCATGAAAATCACCGACGCGAATGACATGCTCTACTACTTTGACGCATCAAGGAATTACAATCCTGAGCCGCAGTTGGAAAAGATCACCGCTCCGCTCATCGCAGTGAACTCAGCCGATGACCAGATCAATCCGCCCGAACTCAAGATTATGGATCGTGATATTCAACGCGTAAAGAACGGCCAGTATGTGCTGCTGCCGATCACAGACCAGACCCGCGGCCATGGGACCCATACCTGGCCTGCGATCTGGGGCGACCATCTGGCGGAATTGCTGCAGAAATCGCAGCATTGATTTTTGGAGAGGTTCAGTTTGCGAAAGCAGCCACGACCCAGAAATTGGCGTAGCCATGCTCCTGGTCAGGACGGAAGCAAACACCAAACTTCATGATATGGAAATCTGCATTGGCCGCGCGCCGGTTTAATTCTGCGGGAAGATGATGTGGATCAGAAGAAGTGAACACAACCACGGCGCTGTTGCCTGAAAGTTTAGCGGCAAGCTTCGCAGCGTCACCATCCGTGGCGCAAGCGAGTTGATGGAGTGCCGCATCTTCGCGGGCGTCAAGCGGTCTGATGCCTCTGCTTTTTCGGGCCAGGTTAAAGGCTTCAGCAAACGCGGAGTTGAACTGCGCTTCCGAATAATCTGGAACAAGGAAGATGAAATCCTGCGTTACGTAAAGTTTGCCTTGGCGCTCAACCACACCGATACCAACTGCGTTGTAACTGCTACTCAGGATGTTGGCCCGATGCCCCGGTGAACCCATCAGTGCCGGGTGGACGTCTTCAATAAATTCCACTTGCGCTACGTTTTCTGCGGAGACAGTAAAGCGCGCATGGGTGGCGCTGAGACGTGCAGGCAGAGTGGCTTCGCCAGGAAATTGATGTGAAAGCTTACCGTTTTCTGACATCAGCTTCGCATGAGCACCGGCTGCACCGGCGGCTAGGTTGTCCCACTGCAGGGCAGTAAGACCGTGGCTGGCGCGTTCACGGTTCAGTTCTTCAAAGATGCGTTTTTCAGCTGGAGAAATAGCAGGAACGGATTGGGCTGCCTGCGCGGCGGCCAGCAGAAAAAGAAAAACGCAATGAAAGAAGATCTTCATGCAGCAGTTTCAAAGAACTTTCATTGATCGGCTCGGTCAGCCGACCGGTAAAAAGCTGCCACCACCCAAAACTTGGAGAATCCCGTTGCACCGCCTGTCTGCAGGCAGACTCCGATGTTCATGCGCTGAAGCGTTTTGTCAGAAGCGAACTTCCGCATGTCGCTGGGAAGAGTGCCGGGTTCCGACAAGGAAAATACCAGCAAGCCGGACGCGCCGGGCATGTTCTGAATCATTTTGTCGGTATGCATGTCCTGGGAGCATGCGGCTTTTCTCAGATAGGGATCGTTGATCACGTCAACTGGACGCATTTTTCTTGCGCGCCTTGCCTGGTTGAAATTGGCAATCAAAGACTCACGAAATTGCTTTTCTGTATACGAAGCCAGCATGTGCGCGAAATCCTGGGTGATGAAGAGTACATGGTCGCGCTCAACAATGGATATGCCAAGCGCGTTGTAGTCCTGATGAAGAATGTTGGCGCGGTGGCCCGGCGATTTCATCAGCGCCCTGTGGGCAGTATCGACATCTGGCGCTTCTGCAACATTTTCCGCCACGGCGTTGAAACGCAATTTGGTTGCGCCGACACGCTCCTGCAATAGCGGCTCGCCGGGAAACTGGTGGGAGAGGTCTTGATGATCGGCGAGAAGCCTGGAATGCGCCAATGCAGCTTCAGCCAATTGGTCACTCCACTCCAGCTTGCTTAAGCCCGCTTTTTCGCGCTCGTGATTTACCAGATCGAAAAGCTGCTGCTCACGCTGAGATGGCCCAGCGTGAGCGGTATAACTTCCCAGAACAAAACCAAGGAACAGGATGGCGAAGAGTATTCGTCTCGTCATTGGATAAGATGAAAGACCAATCCTACCATTCGGCTCCGAATCGAGCGTAGCAGTGATAGCAGTGGGACTATGCCCGCTTGGCTTTCAGCTCGCTCAGAATGCGGCTGATCTCGTCTTCCTTTTCCATTTGAGCAAAGCGGTCTTCCACGCTGGCGGCGTCAGAGGACAACAGCTCCGTTTTGGCCTGGCCAATGGCTTCCTGCCGCATCACTTTGTGCTTCATGCGATCAAAGGTCGCGCCGTGGTTCGGGCCGGAAACACCAGAGTGCGCGTCCGCGGCTTTGCTAAGGGTGCGGGCGCGGCGGTTTTGGGAGATCAGCAGCTCACTGCGGGAGCGCGCTTCTTCAAGCTTCTGCGTCAGCTTGTTAAGCGCGTTCTTCAGCGTCTCTACTTGTGCTGCCTGGTCGGCCACCTGCTGACGGAAGTTTTCCGACATCTGCTTGTAATGAAGCGAACGCTCAATGGCGGCGCGCGCCAGATCATCCTGCTTTTTGCCCACGGCCATTTCCGCTTTGCGACCCCAGTCGGCAATCTTGTCTTCGTTCTCTTTCTGCTTTTTTTCCAGCAGATGCTGGTCCGCCATCGCAATGGCGACTTGCGTTTTCACCTGAAGCAACTGGTTCTCCATGTCCAGGATGACCTGCTTGATCATGATCTCCGGATGCTCAGCTTTATCGATCAATTCATTTAAGTTTGCCCGGATCAAGGTTGAAACTCTTTCTAGTAATGCCATAACGCCTCCAAATTATTTCTTTTACTTTCAATGGCCGACTTACATATTCAGGTTCCCTGCGTGTATGTTGCCGGTGTTGCCACGTTGTAAACGGCTGCGGCGCGCGCCAGCCGATCCAATCAACACGCCGGCAACAAGTCCCATGCCCAGCCAAAAGACCCAGCTACCAGCCATGAGACCAGCTACAATTCCCAGCACCGCACCCAGGACCAATCCAATGATTGAGATCTTCTTCTTCATCGCCTTCTCCGTCGTTAACTGCATTCCTTTAAGATCGCCGGCAAGCCGAACATCCAGCCTGCCGGCACTCATTTGCTGGTTACTTGGCTGCGGCCTTGGCTTTGCCCGCAGGAGGTTCATCTCCGCCGGGAAGCTCAGGCGTGGGCTTTGGAGTCTTATCACCGATCTGTTTCACCTTGGAGAACAGCTCGGCCATGCTCATGCCGGAGAGCGCCTCAAACAACGCCGGCACTTGCGCCGCGATCTCCGCCATATCTCCGGTGATCTTGCTCATGCCCGCTGAATGACCATTGCCGGTAGAGACAACCGTGATTTTGTCCACGTTGGCCAGCGGTGACGCCATGGCGCGGACCACTTCCGGCAAGCCGGTGATCAACTTATCCACCACGGCTGCCTGGTTATATTCCTGATAGGCTTCAGCCTTGATGTTCATGGCCTTGGCCTCTGCCTCACCTTTCTTGAAGATGATGTCGGCTTCGGCTTCGCCCTGTAACCGGATAGCATTGGCGCGACCTTCAGCCTCCGCGATCAGGCGTTGCTTCTCTGCTTCCGCAATGTTGAGCACGCGCTGCTTTTCGATTTCCGCCTGCTTCAAGACGGTAGCGATCAGCTC
>JBAVLE010000022.1:0-4778 GCA_049688735.1 Candidatus Angelobacter sp.
CCCGGAGTTGAAGGAAAAAGAAAATGCATAGATCCTTCGACTGCGCGGTCGCATGCGCTCCCGCTCCGCTCAGGATGACAAAACCCGAATGACAACCAAGCAGGCACAGCGACGATTGATCAGCTCATCATCAACACGCCCTGCGAAGAGCCGGCGGAGCATTAGAAATACGACCGCGAGACACGGCGGTTTTCACGCGAGCCAAGGGGCATCCAGCAGGCAGGCGCGCATGGCGGGGAAGCCAAAAGCTATTTCACCTGCGAAGACAAGATCATCATCGCCAAACAGCGCTCAAGCGGAGCGCGAACGAAAGCGAGCGCGCAGTCGCCAGATATGCTTTTTCGTTTTTGTCATCCTGAGCGAAGCGCGAGCGCACGTGAGCGCGCAGTCGAAGGATCTATGTACTTTGAGAGATGGTATTACGTTTACATCATGTCAAACCGGTCAAAGACGCTGTACGTCGGTATTACCGGCAAATTCACACTGCGCGTCTTTCAGCACAAGACCGGAGTTTTCAAGGGATTCACCAGCCGTTACCGGATGGATAGGCTCGTCTATTGGGAAAAGTTCAAAAGAGTCAATGATGCCATCGCCCGTGAAAAGCAACTGAAAGGCTGGACGAGGATCAAGAAAATTCAGCTGATTGTCGGCATGAACCCGACGTGGGAAGATTTGGCCGAAGGTTGGTTCCCGGAGTTGAAGGAAAAAGAAAATGCATAGATCCTTCGGCTCCGCGCTCGCATGCGCTCCCGCTCCGCTCAGGATGACAAAACCCGAATGACAAGTGAAGCAGGCACAGCGCCGATAGACCAGCTCATTATTGCTTCGCCATATGAGGAGCCGGCGGAGCACTGGAAATATGACCGCGAGACACGGCGGTTTTCACGCGAGCCAAGGGGCATCCAGCCAAGTGCCCGCGCCGAAGCCAAGAGCTACTTCACCGGCGAGGACAAGATCATTGTGGCCAAACAACGTTCAGGCCCGGCCGGACGTATGTAAAGGTGCGGTTTGACGGGCCTAGAGGCAGGTGGGAGGGAAGATAGTTGTTTGATTTGATTGGATAATCGTGTACTCTGCCGCAGAGGGCTGTCAGTTGAGCGAGGAAGAGAACGGAGTTTCAGTGAAAGAACTGACGTCCACATCATTCGGATACATCATTGCTTTCTTGCTCCCTGGCCTTCTCGGGCTTTATGCACTCGCACTCTGGTTTACTGGCATTAACACCCTTTTAGAACCGGCGCTCTCGCCTCAGACGACCATCGGGCCTAGCCTTTTCCTGCTGTTTTGTGCACTCACCCTCGGTCTCCTGCTGAGTGCAATGAGACATTTCATTTTCGAGCGTTGGCTTTGTGAAAGTCACAAATTCGCACCTAACGTCTTCCGGGAGCTTAGAAAAAATGAAAATTTAGTCGCATTCACTGCCGTGGTGGAGCAACATTACCGTTATCACCAGTTTTATGGTGGTTGCGCAGTAGCCATGTTCATCCTGTTTCCGCGATGGATGTGGAATCATTGGAGCGAACTAGGCTGCCTGAAGGGATGGGCGACAATCGCGCTTTTTGCCTTATTCCAGGCGATGATCATCGAGACCGCGCGAGATTCCTTTGTCAAATATGTGAACCGCGCGAATGAAATAGTTGCGGGTTAGGGAGATAACTAGATGTCAAATGGCTGGCACAAGAACCGAAGCAAGAAAACATCGAAGAAATCCGCGAGCGGAACCTTTGTGGAGCGTAAGCGCCAAGCGACAACAACGGGAACCAAGAAAAAATCAAAAGCGAAGAAGAAGAGCCGGAAGAAGTAGGTAGCCAATGTCAAATGGATGGAAAGACAAAGTCGACGTTCCTAACACAGAACACCCGCGGCCTCCCGCCCCAGTCCCACGGCCTCCAGGCCCGCCCCAGAGGCCTAGCCCTCCTGGCCCACGGCCGCCCAAACCTTCCAAGTAAAGGTTGGATAGATGCGCAGCTATTTAGGTCTTTCAGCTACAGGTTGGCCAGTTTTGCGGTTCAGCAGCTTGCTGACTGCTGTGTGCAGTTCCTGTTGGTCTTTCATAACCGACGACATCCTATCGGCAAGCTCGGTCAGCACTGTACGAATACTCTGTGCGAGTTCCAAACAGGTTTTGTCATTTTCTTCATGCAGGCCCTCACTGAGTGCGGTATGCAAGAGAGTCAGTGGGTTGTGGCCCTCAATCATCAGGACTGAAGGCAAGCCGGTCTTAATGTCATCAATGGCAGTTTTGAACTGGGTTTCGGTAGCCGCTTTTTCAAAATCCTGTAGGACCTCTGGTGCGGCGCCGAGTTTCTTTGCGACCCTCGCGATCTCTTTGATGATGCGGCCTTTTTGATTTTCCACCACGCGCCGGTAGTAGGCAAAGGCCCCGATGCCGAGTCCATGATTTTCTGCGCGTCTGCCAAGCAAAAAATGGTCGCGATCTGGGCCAATAAGTGTGATGACGCGCGCTGGAACTTGGGGGCCAAATACCGGAATCTCGCCAAACTTATATGCCCTTCCGCGGGTAACAATGCCTTCTTCTTTGTACACCGCCAGTGCATAGCTCTTACTACTCCGGCCGCAGTTGCGACACTTATAAGTTACAAAGCAGTACGCCCACGCATCGTGTGGAACGGTCAACGTGTCGCTATAGTGTTTGTACAATCGCGGTCCGTTGCAATCGTCCGACGAGCAGTGCAGTAGTATGTCGGGCTCGGCAAGCTCCCATTTTCTGCCGTAGTTGGTCACAGCGGTGACAAAGAGGTTCTGGACATCTTCATAAACCTCGGGGGGAGTCGATTCTAAGAACTGTTTTAGGCTCCTGGCCGGTGCAGCAGTGCCCGTGGTAGCGGTAGACATTTGCACATATATTATGACAGTATTCGAAAATGGCCTAGTAGGTCAGTGGCTCTCCCCTTCTGCTCGCTACCCCTGTCAGGATCATCAATGCTAGCCGACAAATCGCTCATCATCGCGATGACCTTGGGATGGTGCTCAATCGAGACCGGGAAGCCACACCCATTCATTACAGAGGGCACTGACCCGCACAGAGGAGCCGGCAATCGGGAAAAACGCGAAGCCGCGCGACAATGTAAAATATAAGGTTCTTCCATATCATCCGCTCCTACTGTGAGCGCAAAAGGAAATCATTTATGGCGACCCTGCTGGATATCTCTAGACCTAATCTCCACGTGCCCACCACTCCGTTTAAAAACGAGCCGCTCACCGACTTTGGCAATGCGGAAAATGCCCGCAAGATGAAGGCCGCGATCACCAAGGTTCGCGCGGAGCTGGGCCGCGAGTATGACATGGTGATTGGCGAGAAGCTGATCAAGACCACGGAGAAGATCAAGAGCGTGAACCCGGCAAAGCCGAGTGAGATTGTTGGCGTGTTCCAGAGCGCTGGACGCGAGCATGTTGAGCCGGCGATCCAGGCAGCGCAGCAGGCCTTTGAGACGTGGAAGCGCACCACGGTGGAACAGCGCGCGTCACTGCTGCACACGGTGGCGGGCATGCTGCGCGAACGCAAGTTTGAGTTTGCCGCGTGGATGGTTTTTGAAGTGGGCAAGAACTGGGCGGAAGCTGACGCCGACGTGGCCGAAACCATTGACTTTGCCGAGTTCTATGCGCGTGAAGCGCTGCGCCTGGCCCAGGCCAAAACGCCCACGCAGTTGCCGGGCGAAGCTGACCGGCTGATCTACATTCCGCTGGGCGTGGCCGCGGTGATTCCGCCGTGGAACTTCCCTTGCGCGATCATGGCCGGCATGACCATGGCCGCGATTGTGACCGGCAACACCGTGGTGATGAAGCCCTCGCACGATTCTCCGGCCATTGCCGCGAAGTTCTTTGAAGTTTTGCAGGAAGCGGGCATGCCGGACGGCGTGGTGAATTTCTGTCCAGGATCGGGCTCGACCTTTGGCGCCGGGCTGGTGGAGCATCCGTTGACGCGGTTTGTGGCGTTCACGGGATCGAAAGAAGTTGGGCTCGACATTAACCAGCGCGCAGCCAAGCCGCAGCCGGGGCAGAAGTGGATCAAGCGCACAATCCTTGAAATGGGCGGTAAAGACTCAATTATTGTTGACGCCGACGCCAACCTTGACGCGGCCGTGGAAGGCGTGGCCCAGGCGGCTTTCGGCTTCCAGGGCCAGAAATGCTCCGCCTGCTCACGCGCCATCGTGGATGAAAAAGTTTATGACGTGTTTCTAGAGCGCCTGAAAGATCGCGTCTCGAAGATCACGGTGGGCGATCCCACGGAAAACAAGCCAATGGGCCCCGTGGTGAGCGAGAAAGCCATGAAGAGCATCTTGAATTACATTGAGGTCGGCAAGAAGGAAGGCCGGCTGATTCATGGCGGCGGCCCTGCGAAAGACGCGGGCGAGGGCTACTTCATCCAGCCCACGGTGATTGCCGATATCGCACCCACCGCGCGCATTTCCCAGGAAGAAATTTTTGGGCCGGTGCTGGCCGTAATCAAGGCGCGCAATTTTGAAGACGCGTTGGCCATTGCCAATAATACTGAGTTCGGCCTGACGGGCGCGGTCTATAGCACGTCGCGCGACAAACTGGAGAAGGCGCGTACGGACTTCCATGTGGGCAACCTATATTTCAATCGCAAATGCACCGGCGCGATGGTGGGCGCGCATCCATTTGGCGGCTTCAACATGTCCGGCACGGATTCAAAGGCCGGCGGCCCGGATTATCTGCTGCTGTTTACGCAGGCAAAATCCGTGGCAGAAAAAATCGGCGATGCTCGGCCGGTCAGGGACGATATGAATCTGAAG
>JBAVLE010000023.1:0-2222 GCA_049688735.1 Candidatus Angelobacter sp.
GCTTGCGCTTGCTCCGGGCGAGCTGCTGAAGAATGTCCGCGGCGTGCAGGCCCGGAACGAGATTGAAATTGCTGCTCCCGAGAAAGAGCTTGAATCTTGGCCGATTCTCGATTCCAACGGCGCATTCGCGCGCTACTGCCCGCACTTCTCCACCGAGATGGAGACGGGCACTGGGAAGACATACGTCTACCTGCGTACCGTCTTTGAGCTGTCCCGCCGCTACGGCTTTAAAAAATTCATCATCGTTGTGCCCAGCGTCGCCATCCGTGAGGGCGTTCTGAAAAACATCGAGATCACGCGCGAGCATTTCCGCGCCCTGTACAACAATATCGAATTCGAATCCCTTGTTTATGACGCGCGCCGGCTCAGCAAGCTGCGCCAGTTTGCCATCAGCAACACATTGCAGATTCTAATCATCAACATTGACGCCTTCCGCAAGAATTTCATGGGCGGCGATGAGGAGCAAAAGAGCAACGTTATCTATAAAGACAGCGACCGGCTTTCCGGACGCGCGCCCATTGAATTTGTTCGCGCGACCAATCCTATTGTCATCATTGACGAACCGCAAAGCGTCGACAGCACGGAAAAATCCCAGGAAGCAATCAAGGCTCTGAACCCGCTCTGTACGCTTCGCTACTCCGCTACCCACCGCAATCCGTACAACCTGCTCTACCGCCTTGATCCCATCCGCGCATTCGAACTTCGCCTGGTCAAGCAGATCGTGGTGGACTCCGCCACCAGCACCGGCGGCGTGAATGAAGCCTTTATGCGCGTGGAAAGAATTGACCACATGAATGGCATCAAGGCCAAACTCCGCATTCATGTTCAAACACCCAACGGCCCCAGGGAGAAATCCGCTACGGTGAAAAACGGCTCCGATCTCTACGTTGTCTCAGAAAATCGCGCCAATTACCGCGATGGTTTTGTCGTAACGGAAATCGATGCTACACCGGGCGCGGAATTCGTCCGCTTCAACAGCGGACTGGTGCTGCGGCTGGGCGAAGAGCAGGGCGGCATGAGAGAGGACGTATGGCAGGCCCAGATCACCAAAACGGTCGAGAAACATTTGAAAAAAGAGCTTCAGGTGAGAGATAGGGGCCTGAAGGTGCTCAGCCTGTTCTTCATCGACCGCGTTTCCAACTACCGCAGCTACGACGAAGGAGGCCAGGCACAGAAGGGCAAATTTGCGATTGCATTCGAGCAAGCCCTTTCTGAGCTGGCTAAAAAACCCGAATACCGCACCTTGGAATGGCTCAAACTGCCAATAGAGCAGCTTCATAATGGTTATTTCGCCCAGGACAAGAAGGGAATACTGAAAGACACAAAAAGGGATAGCCAGGCCGACGATGACGTTTACAACCTGATTATGAGGGAGAAAGAGAAGCTCCTTTCTTTAGAGGAGCCGCTGCGTTTCATCTTCAGCCACTCAGCTCTGCGCGAGGGTTGGGACAATCCCAACGTCTTCCAGATTTGCACCCTGAACGAATCGCAAAGCCCGACAAAAAAGCGTCAGGAAATTGGGCGGGGCTTGCGCCTACCGGTCAATCAGAACGGCGAGCGCGTTTTCGATGAATCCGTGAATAAACTCTTCATCGTCGCCAACGAGAGCTACGACGACTTTGCCCGGTCGCTACAGAGCGAATATGAGGAAGACTGCGGGGTTACCTTCGGCAAAGTCCCGATTCAGGCATTTGCAAAACTTGCACAGGTCATTGATGGCAAGCCGGCAGAGCTCGGCAAAGCCGCATCAGAAGAAGTCTGGAAGGCACTGGTGAGCCAGGGCATCCTCGCCTCGGACGGCAAGATCCAGCCCGCCTTCGATCCCAAGAAAAAGGACTTCCAACTCAAACTTCCGGAAATGCAAAAGCCGCTGGAGAAAGACATCATCGATGTCCTTTCCAGCTACCAGATTGAGCGCCATATCCGCAAAGCCAGGGATGAAGGACCGAACCAGCTCAAGAAGGCTGTTCAGCTCAGCCCGGAATTCAAGGCGCTCTGGGAGAAGATCAGGCCTCGCACAACCTATCAGGTTGTGTTTACAACGGACGATCTGGTTTCCCGGGCGGTCCAAGCGCTGCGAAAAATGGACCGCGTGGAAGCAGCCAAAATCAGTTTCACCACGGCGCAACTCTCATTATCCAAAGCCGGGGTGGCTGCACAAGCCTTGGCCGCCAAAACTGAATCGGTCGAGTACCGTGGGCCATTACCCGACATCCTTGCCT
>JBAVLE010000024.1:0-2108 GCA_049688735.1 Candidatus Angelobacter sp.
ATGGTATCCAGGTTTAGGGATGCATTTGGAATAGATGTTCAGGTACACACGATATTTGAGTCGCCAACGATTGCGGAACTGGCAGAGGTAATAGAGCATAGTTTGCAATTACGAACCGATAAAGGAGTAGCGTCAAAGCCGGCAGCTTGCGGCTCGCGGCCTTCTCTCTTCCCGCTTTCCTACCAACAGGAGCAGCTTTGGTTTCTGGACCGGTTCGAGCCTAGCAGTGACTTCTACAACGTGCCCTTGGCCTGGAAGCTCGAAGGCGATCTGGATGTCGCCACGCTGCGGCGGAGCCTGCAGGAGGTGGTACGGCGACATGAAATTTTGCGGACCTGCTTTGTCATGGACGAACACCAGGACCTGAAGCAGAAAGTTGTTGGGGAGAAACTCGACCTGCGGCTGCCTGTAGTGGATCTGCGGCACTTAGAGGCAAGCGATCGGGAGGCACAAGCGAAGAGGATCATAGCGGAAGAGGGTGGCAAGGCCTTTGATTTAACCCAGGCGCCATTGTTCCGGGGAATATTGGTACGGATGGAAGAAAGGGAGCACGTTTTGGGGCTGACACTGCACCACATTATCTGCGACGACTGGTCATTAAGAATATTGATGAGCGAATGGGGAAAATTATATGAGGCTTATGTAAGAGGTGAAGAGTCGCCGCTGCCGCAATTGGGAATGCAATATGGAGAGTATGCGCTGGAGCAGAAGCAAGGGCTGCATCGAGGAGAAGTCGATCGGCACATGGGGTACTGGAAAGAACAGTTGAAAGGGATGCCGCAAGTACTGGAGTTGCCGACAGACCATGTGCGGCCGGCACGGCAGAGTTTCCGCGGAGGGATCGAGCAGCGCAGTCTAAGCAGCGATCTCTTGGAAGGCCTGAATGCAGTGGGAAAGGGGGAAAGGGCCAGTTTGTTTATGACGCTGCTGGCGGTCTGCCAGGTCTTATTGATGAGGTACAGCGGCCAGGTCGATTTTGGAGTCGGGACCGTGGTCGCCAACCGTAAACGGCTAGAGATGGAGCAGATCATCGGTTTCTTCCTGAATACGCTGGTGATACGCGCGAATTTGGATGGAGAACCCACCTTCCGCGAAGTGCTGCGGAGAGTTCGTAAGGCGGCGCTGGGCGGGTACGAGCATCAGAACCTGTCATTTGAAAAATTGGTGGAAGAACTGGCGCCGGAACGTGATGTCAGCCGTACGCCCATATTTCAGGTGCTGTTTACGACGCTTGGCGAGCCTGACGAATTGAAATTCGGTGAATTGGAGTTGAGCGGCTTGGAGATAGATATTGGGATGTCCAAGTTCGATCTTGTTGTGAGCGTACAAGAGGCCACGCAGGGCGCAGCGATTACGATCAACTACGCTACCGACTTATTTGAAGCAGAAACGATTTGCCGCATGCTGGGACATTACGAGCAGTTGTTGAAGGCGGTAGTTGGTAATGCGTCACAACAGGTGCGGAACCTATCCTTGTTGACCGAGCCAGAGATGGCGCAGCTGGAAAGATGGAACCGGACTGCGAGAGATTATCCGCGCGACAAGACTATCGCAAAATTGTTCGAAGAGCATGCGGAGCGGATACCGAACGCGGTGGCGGTGGAGTACGAAGGTCAGAAATTAACATATGGCGATTTGAATCGACAGGCCAACCGGTTGGCACATTACTTACGGGCGTTGGGAGTGAAACCGGACACGTTGGTAGCCGTATGCGTGGACCGCAGCCTGGAAATGATTGTGGGACTGCTGGCCGTGATTAAGGCGAAAGGGGCATACGTACCGTTGGATCCTGAATATCCCCAGGAACGATTGCAGTTCATGCTGGAGGACAGCCGGCCGGCAGTGTTGCTAACACAAGGCCATCTTCGCGGGATGTTCACGGAACTCAGAGCGGACCTGCAGTTGATTGACCTGAGACGAACGGAGGATTGGGGTAACCAACCCGACTCGAACCCTGAGCACACCACCGTTGGATTAAGCGCCAGGAATCTCGCCTATGTCATCTATACGTCTGGTTCTACTGGGCAGCCGAAGGGCGTTGCCATGCCGGCGTGTGCCGCGATGAACATGATTGCGTGGCAGATGAATGAATCAGCCTGGGCTGGAAC
>JBAVLE010000025.1:0-12679 GCA_049688735.1 Candidatus Angelobacter sp.
GTGCTGGTCGCGCATGAGCCGCACAATTGCGAATGGTACGTACTCACTAGAAGGTCCCGCCCAGTCAGATTCAGCCGGCCCTACTTGCAGATCGGCGGACTCAGATGTTGGCCATGGAACCGAAGAACTCGTTATCTTCCGCGTATCCACCTTCACCCTTGTAGATGGGCTTGACGTTTTCGACAAACTCAATCTCCTGTATCCACTTCACCATTTTGAACCCAAGTTCGTTTTCCGCGCGCAGCCGCAAAGGTGCGCCATGCGGGACCAGGAGAGGTTTGAAATTCATGTCATAGGCTAGCAAGGCTTGTGGATGCCGGAGGTTCTCGATGATGTGACTGTCGTAATACTGTCCTCCCTCGCCGCCTTCGCCAAACGAATAGAAGAGCGCCACTTTTGCTTCCGGTGTGGGCCTGACCAGCTTCATCAATTCCACCATCTGCAAGCCGCTCCATGCGGCGATCCCTGACCAGCCTTGAATGCAATTATGCAGCGTGATCTGAGTCTTCTTGCCCATGGCGCGAATCTCTTCCAGCGACAGTTCGACCGGATTCTCCACCAAACCATGCACCTTCAACCGGTATCCTGTGAACCCGTCGGCAACCAGCGTCTTCCATTCATCGGAGATTGGCTGCTTGCCGTTGATCCAGAAGTATGGCGAGATGTCCGCCTGGCTATATTCAGTCCGGGGCGCGTAACGATCAAGCAAGGCAGAGAAAATAGGATTAAGGACCGCCTCGCTGAAATGTTGCACCGCTCGTGAGCGCCTCCATGATGCCCAGTTGGCAAAGAGGTTTACAGCGACAATGATGCCAAGACCTGCCAACCCCAAATAGACGCTCATCAAGCCGCTGTCGTCTTTGCCCATCACGATGTGGTTCATGTTTCGGGCAAAGCCACTGATGACCACCATGGATACGTGAGCGATGATGAAGACTACGTAACCAACTAATACTAAGAAATGGATTGACCTGCCAATCTGACGATTGCCGGGTAGCCTCGGGTACCACGTAAACCGGTTCACCAGAGCGGGTGACATGGATGGTCCGGTCAGAATGCTCATGGGGGCCAGAATGAAGACAACCGCGAAATAGGACAGTTGCTGGAGGGCATTGTACTGGTAAAAGGTGTTCGGCTCGGGCGGCAGATGAAAAGTGACGTAATGGACAAATATCGCCCAGGCATCCGGCAAGATATGCCAGGATGTTGGAACCAGTCGCCGCCACTGCCCCGTGGCGAACAGCATGACGATGTAGGCCGCGCCATTACCGACCCAAAACAGCACACTTAGAAATGCCAGTGCCGTGACATGCCCAGGGTGTGACGGCCTCCGGGCAAGCCGATCCATGGCGAGAGATAGCGCGCATCATCCTTGGCCGTCCAGACGCGATCGGCGGGCAATTCGACTGGCGGAAGTTTGACCGGGGTAAAACGAATCCACTCCGTGCCTGGCTTGCAGCCGACGTTCCAGTACAACCGGGGATGATCCAGGAGAATTTGCAGGCCACTACGAATCAGCAGGATGATGAAGAGAAGATTGATGTAATGAGTAATCCCTATCCAAAGAGGGAAACCTTGTTGGTGTGCGGCATCGAACAAGCCCTGAGAACTGCTAGGTACCGGCGGGAGGCCAGCGAGTAGCCACTGGATGTAGGCTGCAACAGTCGCGAGCAGAATCGGTAACACCAGTATCAGGAATGTCGCTCGTCGAATATGCATGCAGGTCTCTTTTTACTCGTCGGCGCTCGTTTTAGGCGCACCTTCGGCGGTAGTCTGTGGTGGAAAGCCATAGCCGGTCGCATAATCCTTCGGCCATGAAATAGTCAACAGGAACGCGCTCTCCTCCAACGCTTCGACGTCATGGTGTAATCCGCAATCCAGCGCTAAAAGATGTCCTGCGGGCAGTTCCAGTTTCTGGTCCCGCAGATGAACACAGATTCGTCCCTGTAGAGTGTGGATCGAAATCCTGCCTTCGGCTCTATGTTCGCCCATTCGGGTGCGAGCCTTCATCAAAATGAGAACGACACGAAAATCCTGTTGCTTGACCAGAGTTTCTGAACTCCGCCCTACTTCCCGTCCCCAGGACTCTTTAGTGCGGAGTTGTTCCATTTCTTTTGAAAGATCGAATTGCAGCACAGGATCGGCCAAACCGGGCAGCCGGGTAAGATGAGCGGGGCTTTCAGCACAATCAGCGGTCGGTGATTTCATATTTGTACCTCTATCAGTGTTTAAGTTCATTTTCCGCGAACTCAATCCGTTCATACAGAGTCCTTCAATTGCGCTAGGCTCGCCAATGTCAGTATTTTTCAGGGGCAGTTGTCCATACCGGGCAAGACATAGCCCAGTTAGTGGGCCGCGATGTCGCCCACATGCGACCGAGAATTGAGCCAATGAATCATGGCTCCCGGGTAGCCCTCGACCATCCGTTCAGGCATGGAGGGGTCGTCCTCATATCCAGTTGTCGATCTTTCCAATGTATGACCTGCTCCTGGGAGAATCAAAATGGTCAGATCCTTCAACCCAGCTCGATTAAACTCCTTGCGAAATTTTGCGGCGCTGTCAACGGAATCCACGTTCTTGTCGAGCGCTCCGAACAGGGCGAGAGTAGGCGTATGAACGCGCTGCAAAGTCGCGGTCGGATCATAGATCAGAGCAGCACGCAGCGCAGACAACATCGGTTGTGGCGGCGGAGTAGTCATTTCTGGCGGAATACGCATAAACGGAAACCATGGTTGGTTCTTGGCCGCATTTAGGGCTTCGTACGCAGCGCTCCAATTCGAGTTCGTTTCCAGCGCCAATAATATAATGCATTCGAAACCAAGCGCATCGGATACCTGACTTGGCGTGAACCGGTGGTGTTCACGCAAAGCTTGCCCGATCTCGTACAACACATTTTCCACTATGGTCTCGCTCGGCGCACTTTTCAAAATCATAAATGCCAGCGGAAAACGTGTCGCAACCATCGGTGCCACCCAACCACCATTGCTGAATCCCCAGACACCGATCTGATGCGCGTTCACTGCCGGATCGCTTTTGATTTTTTGGATCACCGCAATGACATCATCGGCCTTGGAATCGGGCCCGGTGAAATGCCAGTTTCCGCTAGACTCGCCTGTGCCACGCTGATCGTACGAAACAACATTAAGTCCGTGCGAGACAAAGTAAGGAATAAGAAATCCCATCTGGCGAGTCTCGTCATCAGCGCCGTGAATTAAGACGATGGTTGAACGGCGTCCGGCTTCCGGCGTGTACCACAGCGATGCGCCGAGACGATCGGCGACATTCTCGACA
This sequence comes from Candidatus Angelobacter sp., assembly GCA_049688735.1. Classification (GTDB taxonomy): domain Bacteria; phylum Acidobacteriota; class Terriglobia; order Terriglobales; family Acidobacteriaceae; genus Angelobacter. The sequence continues at coordinate 3,292 of JBAVLE010000025.1, forward strand.
ACGAACGCCTTCTCCATAATCTGGGAAGTCGGCAAAGCTAGCACAAACTTCACCGGTGGGGAGTCGGTGGTTTGGTACTCCTGCCCTGAGATGTGCTTGAGAGTCCCGGTTCGCCCCGTCTTTTCGTCATAAAACTGTATAGTGGGATGATCGGCCGGTTCGGCTTCGACTCCTATGTAAAGGGTTCTCCCGGCAAGTCGATAGGCACCCAATTTCACCGTCCGCAGGGTAGTTGGCTGTCGTGTTTGTGCAGCCAAAGCCAACCTGACATCAGGGAAGGCGGACAGTACAAATAGAGCAATCCCTGCGAACTTGGGAGCGAACCGGCCCAGACGTTCAAACCACCAGCCCGACTCGTCAGAATTGTGGCGCTCGCCGCCGAGTGCGTGAGGCCCACCAAATCGGTGATGAGGTTTCATATTTATACCTCTATCAGTATTTAAGTTCATTTTCCGCGAACTTTACCCCGTCATACAGGAGTTCGTCCCCCTAGGGCTAAAGCACGCCAACGTCGCGATCCCTAAGCCGCCGAGCACAATTAACACTGACAGAACAATCAGTATGGTTTCCACGTTGTACCTACCTGAGAGGAAGCTGTCCTCTCAGTTCTTCTCCATACATAATACGGGCCGCCACCGCAGATGGCTGTGCACTTTGGCACGTTTGCGGTACTTAGACAAATCCTCGACATGGCGATCAAGAATGAGTTCGTCACGTGGGGGAGAGTTCAATTCAGGACAGACATCCATGCCGTGCGATGAGAACATTCAAGTAGTTTGACCCTTGGCACAGGGCCGTTAGAGTTTACAATCCCTCCCGTTTTCTCTCGCAGGCAGTTGCCAAAGGGAGGAGATCACGCAATGAACAAGCTACGAACTACCCTCATTTTTGCTTTAACTGTAATTATTGCAGTGGCACTCTATGCTGAGCAAAAACACAGACAAGCCGTAACGGCAGCCGACGCAGCGATCAGCCGACACGGTGAATTGCTGGTCCAACAAGGCAGACAAATCTTCCGTTACGACACGTTTGGAGATCAGGATTACTGGGGTTTGCTTGGACTTCACCAAGCTATTGAAGGAGCAAGCTTAGGGGGCGTAGGGTCCGGCGTCTCTCCTGCCACCGCGCTTGGCGTGGGGTTAAAGGTTGATCAAGATGCGCTTCCATCCGCACTGGTCCAACAACTAAGGGCCGGCAGGGTGAATTTGAACGATCCCGCGGTAACTCTGGCGCTACTAAAGTTGAATGCGGTAGTGGGACTAACCGGATTCTTCAAACCCGATGGCACTCTTCAATCGGTGGGCATTCAATGCGCTCTGTGCCACTCGACCGTGGACAACACATTTGCGCCGGGCATCGGACACCGTCTGGATGGCTGGGCAAACCGCGACCTCAATGTGGGCGCGATCATAGCATTGTCACCAAACCTTCAGCCGGTTGCCGACGTTCTGGAGGTGGACGTGGCCACGGTGAAAGAGGTGCTGAATAGCTGGGGACCAGGAAGATTTGATGCTGAACTCTTCATGGACGGCAAAGCGTTCCGTCCGGACGGAAAGACCGCAGCAGTACTCATTCCGCCGTCCTTCGGATTAGCTGGGGTCAATCTCCACACTTACACGGGATGGGGTTCTGTGCCCTACTGGAACGCTTTTGTCGCCAACCTGGAGATGCACGGCAAAGGCACTTTTTCTGATGCCCGTCTGGACGACGCTATAAAGTTTCCGGTTGCGGCCAAAAATCATTTCGGACACGTACAAAATGAAACCGACCTGATCAGTTCCAAGCTGGCTGCCTTGCAAGTGTATCAGCTCGCCATTGATGCACCTGCACCTCCAAAAGGAAGTTTTGACGCGGGAGCAGCGGCGAGGGGCGTAGCTCTGTTCAATGGAAAAGCACAGTGCAGCACCTGCCACACCGATCCAACGAAGACTGAACCCGGATGGAACATGCATACCGCGGAGGAGGTCTGTATTGATGACTTTCAGGCCAGCCGTTCACCCGACGACCGGTACAGAACCACGCCCCTAAACGGTCTTTGGACCCATACCAAGAACGGCTTTTACCACGACGGACGGTTTCTCACTTTGCTGGACGTGATAAACCACTATGACAGCTGTAAGGGCCTGGCGTTGAGCGCAGCGGAAAAGAGCGATCTGGTGCAATTTCTGGTGTCAATGCCAAATACCACGCAATGACCATGTTCGGGAAATCGTGATTGATTGTTTGAGAAAGCTGGGGCGGGCGGGTTCCGCTCCATTTTCTTGTTTAAGCATGTCTCGGTGATTGCCATATGGAATCAAGGCGATGGCGCTTCGCATCGCCGCGTTTTTTCCAGTTCCAAAAGTATATGATCCGTCAGGTATCGAACAAAGAAGGTTGGCATAACTTATAGTTAGGAGATAAAATATGAAGGTCATCCCTCAGTGAACCAGAAACCGACGGCCCCACGAAGGCGAATATCCCAACTGAGGCTTTTATGCCAAAGCAGCGCACCAAAACAGTTCCCGCCGAAATGACCAGGGCAAAAGGCATCGTTGTCCCCAGGACGCCCATCAGGTCGATAAGACTTTTCGATCCCTCCGCCTTTCTGTCGCAAGCCGGCCTTGGCAGAAAGATAGTTGATCTAAAAAAGGGACAAATTGTCTTTTCTCAAGGGCAGCCGGCAGAAACTGTCTTCTATATCCAGAGTGGCCAGGTCAAACTGAGCGTGATCTCTTCCAGTGGCAAGGAAGCCACTATTGCCTTACTGGGCGCGAAAGACTTTTTGGGGGAAGAATGCGTGGCCAATGGGCAGGCCGTACGATTGGCTACCGCAGTATCTCTGACCGAGGGCGCCGTCCTTCAGATCGGCAAGCATGCAATGATACGCGCGCTGCACGAGCATCATGCCCTTTCTGATGTTTTCGTGACCTATCTGCTGGCCCGCACTATTCGCGTACAAGCAGACCTGGTGGACCAGTTGTTCAATTCCAGTGAAAAGCGCCTGGCCCGGGCCCTGTTGCTGCTCGCGCAATTTGGCAAGGAGGGCGCTCCGAAGCACGTGATTCCTAAAATAAGCCAGGAAGTGCTAGCGGAGATGGTTGGCACGACCCGTTCGCGGATAAATTTTTTTATGAATCGCTTCCGCAAACTGGGATTCATCGAATATAACGGCACACTGAAGGTGCACTCTTCTCTTTTAGGCGTCGTCCTGCATGACTGACCAAAAGTTGGTCTCGCGCACGCAAGGTGCATCTACCGACTCGAAATCAGTTCCTCGCTCTGAAAGGTCCGCGACGCGGACGGGGGAGCAGGCACTTCTTTTACGGACGGATTGGCTGGTCTATCCCTACGGTCGGCCAATATTTTCCCACGCCTTTTAGCGGACTCAGCCACCCTCGGCTTTGCCATCTCAGCAACGACACTTGAGAGTACCCCCGTCAGCGATCGTTTACGCTTATTCTTGATCGACATAGTTCGATCATCGCAGAAATGCCGCAACAACGCAGTTCACTTTTGAGCACATTGAAATAAGCCTACAAAATCAGCCGGCGCGGGACGTGAGCATCGCCATCAGCCGTGCAACTTTGTAGCTACCAATACTGCCAATATCGTGGCGGTGCTGCGCACGTTTTCCTGCGATCCTTAAGAGGGCGTCTGAGACCGGCAGATGTAGTTCCGCCAGTCGTTCCAGACGCGTGCTGACGCTATGAAGTTGAGTAACTTCGTCGAGAATAGCTTCAAAAGCCATGGTTATGCCCTTTTCATCCAGGCTAAGTGGAATAAAACTTCAGATGGACTGCTTAGTTCAGAGGACCTGAAAGAGGAGAAGGTGGTGACCACCCCATCTTGCACTATATCACCATATAGCGCGCACCGTTTCCCCTCTTCTGTTGCAGACAAGGGACTGCGGTGGTGTAATCTGCACGGCTTTCCAATTGAGCGTGACCCACGCAGGCCTTCGTTCCGGGGGGCACACTCACTTTTGCCGTTAGCCAGTAGAGAAGTTAGATGCGCGTTCAAACCCCGAAAGGGCATGCTCTCGTCGAATTGGAAGGAATTCGCTAGCTTGCCCCGCTTCTGAATGGCGCTCTGCACGGCGCCGATCGCGTTGCGATCTTCGGAAAATAGGTTAGAATTGAATTGATCTCCGTCCTAGGAAGCTACGTAGACGTAGCGCGTATTCGCGAGAGTGCTCGGAAATGCCACTACCTTGGCAGCACTGGTTTGGGGGCAGCCAGGGCGGAAACTCCCGCCAGAATATGGTTGATGGCGAAAATCGCTTCATGAAGTGCCTCCAATCATTAGATGGCTATCAGATGGCTATCATTTTCATTTTGGTTCCTTTCTGAGCCAAAGCCGTCGTTCGCGCTCCATTCTACTTGGTTGGTCGAAAATCATCTTCCGACGAAGGCTTTACTCGTGGATGACGACATTCAGAAGCGAACTGTGAATAGTCAATTTGCCGTTATATTCGATAAATCCACATTTACGGAAACGATTCATAAATAAACTTACGCGCGAGCGTGTTGTTCCTATCATTGCCGCTAACATCTTCTGGCTTATTTTGGGAATGACTTTTTCGGCCGCGCCGTCTTTGCCAAACTGGGAAAGCTGTAAGAGCGCCCGGGCCAGACGCTTTTCGCTGGAATTGAAGAGCTGGTCAACCAGGTCGGCTTGGATTCGGGAATTGCGGGCTAACAGATGAGTGACGAATAACTGTGAAAATGACGGTTCGTCATGAAGCACCCGGATCATCTCCTTTCTCTCAATTCTGAGAATTGTCGCGCGGGTGAGAGTTGCCGCTGTCGCCAAGCGTTGCGCCTGTGCTCCAATGATGGACTCTTCCCCCAGGAAAGACCCAGCTTCGAAGAACGCGATGGTCGCCTCCTTACCGCTCTTGGAAGTGACCACTAGCTTGACTTTTCCCCTCTGGACATAAAAAACCGCATCGGTGATATCGCCTTGAGAGAAGATGGCTTGTCCCTTCTTCAGGACTATAGTTGAATGAATAACACCGGTTTCAAGGAGTAGAACTTCAGGCTCACAAGCGAGCTCTTTCCTCCGCTTCCTGCTGCGATTTGTCATTTCCCTGTAAGGTCGCACGTGCATGCAAGAATGCTCTGTCCAATTCCCGACATGATTTGTCATTTAAGAGTAAGTGGCGGCTGTTCGTGTTGCACGGTTTCTTCATTAGAAGTTTCTAACTTTCAGTTTTTCAATTACACAGCCAGCTCCGCTTCTAAGAGTAAGTAAGAGACCCCACCGATGTGAGAAGTGGGAGAAGGTAAGGGAGAAGTTCAATTAACATATCTTGCCAATGAGTATCATGTTAACTGATGAGTAAATAATGTGACATATGTGAGCCCTAGTGCACAGTCCCCATTCTGTCTCCACTCTATGCTAGTCAAAGTGCTTCTGTGAGACGGAGTCTGCCGCACTAAAGCCAAACAAGATGATCGCGTAGGAGCCAGGGTTTGGGCGAGGTTTCCTCTATCCTGCCTTTCGCGCTTTGCTCTGATCATATAAGCACGGAATGCACTGCGGAGGACCGCGGATAGCGGATGGCCAATACGCAGTGCAAAGGGACCCAATGAAATTGCTCAATACCCTGCCCCAATTTAAGGGCTTGATGGCAAAGCTTACCGCTCCCGCCTTGCTTGCGACGCTCTTTATCATCGCGCCACTTCAAACCGCATTTGCTCAGGCACCGGACTTGGGCACTGCGCAAACCTTTGCAGTGCTAGGCGGCTCCACCGTAACCAATACCGGGCCAACTGTTGTCGTCGGAAATCTGGGAGTCAGCCCGGGCACAGCGGTCACTGGTTTTCCTCCCGGTACAGTAACCGGCGGAACCATCCACGCGGCTGACGCAGTGGCGCTTCAAGCCCAGGCTGATACGACTGCCGCCTACGTTGATCTTGCGGGTCGTGCATGCGACACGACCTTCGGTGTGCCAACGGACCTGGCTGGCATGACGCTGGTGCCGGGTGTGTATTGTTTCTCTTCATCGGCATCGCTGACCGGAGCGCTTACGCTGGATGGCGGAGGCAACGTTGATGCTGTCTGGATATTTAAGGTAGGCAGCACTCTGATTACGGGCAGCAATTCGTCAGTCCTTCTCATCAATGGCGGGCAGCAATGCAATGACTTTTGGCAGGTTGGCAGCTCGGCCACCCTGGGGACGGGTACTACGTTCGTAGGAAATATCCTGGCATTAACCAGCATCAGCCTCTTGACCGACACGACGATCTCGGGTCGAGCGCTGGCACGAAATGGCGCAGTGACGATGGATACCAATCACCTATCCTTTGCTGCCTGCGTAGCGCCACCAGTGACCCCCATTCCCCCTACAGTCGGCAAAGCATTCACTCCAGCAACGATCAATGCGGGCGGAACTTCGACGCTCACACTTACGTTGAATAATGCCAATGACACGGTCGCGAGCCTGAATGCGCCTCTTGTCGACAACCTTCCCACTGGAGTACTTGTTGCTCCGACACCAAACGCCAGCAATACCTGCGGCGGAACGGTTATGGCAGATGCTGGCAGCTCATCGGTCACGCTGACTGGAGGAGCAATCCCTGCCAACGGTTCTTGCACGGTGAGCGTGCAGGTAATAGCGGCTAATGCAGGTAACTTCATTAATTCTTTGGGAGCTGGTGACTTGAAGACCGATAAAGGTAACAACACTGCTCCAGCGGTTGCTACTTTGACGGTTACCACGCCCGCGCCGTCGCCAACTCCGACACCTACACCGAGCCCGACGCCAACACCGAGCCCAACTCCAACACCAACACCTAGTCCGACACCCATTCCAAGTCCTACACCCACCCCAACGCCGAAGCCGTCGCCAACTCCTACACCTGCGCCTGTTATTGCCCCCACCCTCACAAAAGCTTTTAGTCCGGCTACTATCAATATGGGAGCTACATCGCTACTTACCCTCACACTGCATAACTCCGGCAGCACGGTCGACAGACTCAGCGCTCCGCTGGTGGACCAGTTCCCCCTCGACATAATCGTGAGCGGAGGAGCCAGTAATACGTGCGGTGGTGTAGTAACAGCCGTCAAGGGCGCTTCAAAAATAACTTTGACAGGTGGATCAATCCCCGCCAAAGGTTCATGCACGGTCAGTGTAGTCGTAACGACAACTGACTGCGATGGCCCACACGTTAATACAGTGCCAGTGGGAGCGCTGCAAACCAACAATGGTCACAATCCAGTGGCTGCAGTGGCCACATTAACGATCGTTAACCCACCAGGCGCGATAACTCCCAGAGTTTTTAAGACCTTTACTCCGACCGCGATCAAGCCAAACGGGGTCTCGGTTCTTAGCATTTACCTGATTAACCATGCAACCGTGGCCGCTCCGCTGACCGCGCCATTCATCGACAATTTACCGGCTGGTGTAGTGATCTCCGGTGGCGGGGTTACGACTTGCGGAGGAACTCTCACCGCCGTCAAAGGCAGCTCAAAAGTCACTTTAACGGGAGGCTCGATTCCAGCCAATAGCCAATGTCAGATTACAGTGAACGTGACAGCAAGCGGCATTGGCCAGTTCATCAACTCAATAGGCGCTGGAACTCTGCATGCCACCACAGGCACGAATGCAGTTGGGACAGTCTCAACTTTAACGGTTAGTAATTCAGCGGGCACACCGCCCAAAATCGTGAAGGTTTTCAGCCCGGCTACCATCAACTCAGGTGGGACTTCGAATCTTACGATTACGCTCACCAACCCTAACAGCACGGCCGCTACACTGACCGCGCCATTCACCGATACCTTCCCCAGCGGCATCGTCGTCTCCGGCGGCGCAAGCAATACGTGTGGCGGAACGCTCACTGCAGTTGCCGGCAGCTCCCATGTTACGTTGACCGGCGGCGCGATTCCGGCCAACGGCTCCTGCAAGGTTTCACTTACAATTGCCGCCACTCCTAGCTGTAAGGGCGTACGCACAAACACTCTGGTCTATGGAGTTTTACAAACTAATAAGGGCGCTAACACCGTTCAAGCGTCAGCCAACATAACGGTGAATTGATTCTCTCCTTACTGCTTCAGAAAGCCGGGCTTCACCAGCCCGGCTTTTATTTGTTAGATCGATTTTCAAGGAGCTGCTTAGTGCCCACGGGATCGCCGACGATGAATCAACCATGGGTTCGAGTCGCCCTTCGGCCCTCGATTCCTAAGACTTCTATAATTTGCGAACCTTGGACGAACTCTAATGTCATTCGTCCGTCGATTGGGTAACGCCGGTTACACGAAATCGTGCACCACTTGGTTCCGCACGGCCTGTTTCAACTCAGCTGTGTCCGGAAATATGTCTCTTTTCCGCCATTGAAAGCCATCTCGAAATCTCGCAAGTCACTAACTCGGGAATGAGGTTAGCTCGGCTTTTTGCGCCTCGGTTTGTGTTTCCGTCTCTGCCGAGGCTCGGTACCTTTCAGATACTTCTCCCACCTCTGTCACACTTTGCCATGCCGACTCCAATCGGCCATTTCGGCTGTGTGGAGCGGACCGAGAAATTCGGCGTTTATCTCACTTTGGAGCTCCTGAATTAGGCTGGGAAAAATCTTGGTTGCTTTCGATCGACACAGACCCATATCACGTAGTCGCTCAGTGTGACGCACAACTTCACCAAACGCTAGATTTAACTCGTGAAGACTCTGGTAGTAGTCGGTTTTTGCCTGTTTCCTCGGTTTTTCCGTGCTCACACTCCCAGCCTGAGCTTGCGCGATGTCGTTTTCTCGAGAGAGCCGCCGGCCACTCTTCGCATTGTGTTAAAGCCGACGGCTCAGCACCTATCGCGCGAGGCAGGTTGCTCGGAATCGTGATTCAGGGAAGCGGGCACCGTAACCGCGAAACTTGGACTGTTTGTGCTGCCCAAGCTAATCATCATCAGATGGGATAGACCACTGGGACACTGTCGATCGACACTAACACCCAGGGGCCGTGGCGAGCCTTTTGCATTCATGAGATCAGAGGCTTCCATATCTGATAGACAGAGACGCCCAGCGCCGCAGCGATCTTGACCGCATTCTCGAGCTTCGGTATCTGCCCCTTCTCAATTGCGAACAGAGTGGTCGTCGGGATTCTCGACAACTCCGCCAAATCACGTAAACGCCAGCCGCGTTTTAAGCGAAGCTCAGTGACAGAGGAGACATCCGCCTCGTTTGGAACCGGAATAATCCCGCTCGGGGGAATAAACCACAACTCGTAAACCGTTAACTGAAATGCCGAGGCAACTTTGTAAGCATTCGTAAGCGCCGTTCCGGATCCCCCTTCCATGCGCCAGATGGTGTTGTAAGGAACTCCCGATAGTGCCGATAAATGTTTCAGGGTCCATTTCCTCTCCTTACGCAGCTCATAGATCTTGCTTCTCAACGCATGCCCCGCGTGCAGTTCGGAA
>JBAVLE010000026.1:0-5582 GCA_049688735.1 Candidatus Angelobacter sp.
AGCTTCCGTCACGCCTCGTGGCTGCCTATCGGGGACATGCAACGCCTCGCGCGGCTAGACCTGTGCAATAAAACTTTTAATCGGAGTCAAACATGTCAACCATCTATCAAAGCGTTCCAACTGAACCAACAACTATTTCTCCTGCCGAGCGACTCAGAAAGCTTGGCCAGGAAATGGGCCTGTGGAACCATGGCTTTGATTTCGCGCGTTTCGCGGCGCAACTGTTTTGCGACATAGATTTCCGCAACAAAACAATGCTTGAGATCGGCTGCGGTAAGGGAATGCTATGCCTGTGGGCAGCACTTCATGGGGCTGAAACTGTGGGCCTGGAACCGCTCGCGGAAGGCTGTTACGACTCGAGCGAATGCCATAAGGCCTTTAGGCTGATGGCAGAGAATCTTGCTTTACCGCAAGCAGCAATTCTTCCTCTCACCGTTCAGGGTTTTCAAGGCCCCAAGAACTATTTTGACGTGGTGCTTTCGGTGGCTTCCATCAACCATCTGGATGAAAAAAGCTGTACTGCCCTCCTCGATTCGCCGGACGCAGTTTGCGAGTACCAAAACATCTTCCGCGACATTGCCGCCATGATGAGGCCAGGAGGCAAGCTCATCATCATGGATGCCGCGCGACGCAACCTTTTCGGCGATCTGGGAATTCGGAATCCGCTAACGCCCAACATTGAATGGTTCAAGCATCAGCAGCCGGAGTTCTGGGCAAAGGTCCTAAGCGGCTGCGGCTTTGGCGATGCCAATATCACTTGGGCCAGCGGCAAGTTGCTCAGGTATGCGAGACTCACTTCGATTCCCAAAACTCTCTCTTATTTCGGGCAAAGCGTATTTCGTCTTGAGATGACTCGCATCTCGTAGCGTGTAGCAGTGTGCAAGTTATTGCACACTGCGCATCTGCTTGCGTCAGCTAAACTACCGAGCTCGAAATTACATCTTCATTGTCTTAGTGTCTGAATAATTTACACTTTTGATTCCTTCTGCTTCCTGCCCCACTTACTAATACCCGCTAAATTCCAGCATTTGCGAGTTCCTGGCTCTGTGGCCACACTCTTGCAATTCGTCTTTGCAACAAGTGAGCAGTACCCTCGTTAGTTTTCCTTCCGGGAACTTTGGTTTTTCAGGCCAAGTATTTTCAGGCAAGAGACAAGAACAAGGTGCGCGCAGGCGCGGTCACTGGAAGACAGTGGACTGCACATGACGTGGTGCATGGTCGAACGATTCGAGTGCAGGCACTTATTTCTTGAGACGCAAACAGCGAAGTGATGAAGTTGATGGAGGAGTTTCAGCAGCGCTGGCAATGCGCCTGAAATTTTGCTTCCGGAATTCAGGAGTTACTGTGCGCAACAAAACGAATTACGCAGTTCATGTTGGGATTTTTCTGGCGTTACTCATCGCCATGGTGAGCGCGATTGGTTGCGGAGGCGGCGGCTCACAGTCCGCCACTGGATCGCCTGCACCATCGCCATCGCCGACGCCGACGCCGTCTTCTGCCAGCCTCTCTGCCACGCCCAGCAGCATTGGATTCGGGTCTCAGGTATTGAACACCCCGACAACTCAGATCACAAAAATTACCAACACCGGAAATGTTGCTGTAGCAATCACGCAGGACACGATTGCCGGCTCTGGATTTTCTGTAGGAATCACCACGCCCATCAATCTGAATCCGGCACAAAGCGTGAATGTTCCGGTTGTGTTCAATCCAGGAGCAGCAGGAACGGTGAATGGCAGCCTGGTTCTGATGAGCAACGGGACAACCGTGCTCTCTGTTCCCCTTGCGGGTACCGGACTTGCTCCGCTCGCGCACTCAGTGGATATTGCCTGGGACGCGAGCACGTCTGCGACGCTGCAAGGCTACAACGTCTATCGCGGAACGGTGAGCGGAGGTCCATACAGCAAGATTTTTCCGACGCTGACAGCGTCAACACTACTTTTTACCGATACCACCCCAGTTTCTGGCAAGCAGTATTTTTACGTGGTCACCGCCATGGACACCAGCGGCGCAGAGAGCGCAGCGTCAGTTCAAGTCGCCGTTATCATTCCAATACCGTAAAGTCCAGGACAACTGATCTCGCGACCAAGAATATGAAGTTGGAGTTGCAATGCTTAGATTTCTAAAAACCGTTTCAGCCCTCTCCTTGATCTTCTCTGCAGCATTGATGTCCGCGCAAACTGCGCCACCGCGCATCTTTTTCTCTGACCTGGAAAGCGGCCCGAACACCGGCGGCCAAAACAACAATGGCGTATGGGTCACAATCTGGGGCAAGGGCTTTGGGGCCACACAAGGGACTTCAACGGTCACTGTCGGCGGAGGCGCTGTTGCCAGTTATCCTCTCTGGTCAGATGGCAAAATCATTTTTCAGCTGGGAGCTGCCGCAAAAACCGGAAGCATCATCGTGAATGTGCCCGGGATCGGCGCCAGTAATGGCTTGCCATTCACAGTACGAGCGGGCAATGTGTTTTTTGTCGCCACAACGGGTAATGACGCCAACACAGGCAGCTTCGCTTCTCCGTGGAAGACCATTCCACAGGCCAAAAACACCATCGCCGCAGGTGACACGGCGTATATAGAAGACGGAGTTGCGCAAACCTCCGAAGACAATTTCACCGCATACCTGAGCATGGACAACGCGGGCGCCAGCAATTCCGGCACGGCTACCGCTCCCAAAGCGTTGATTGCCTATCCGAATGCGACTGTATCGGTGGGCGTGGCAGGTGGTCTGCATTATGGAATCCGCACACCAAACATCGGCGCCAATGAAGATTTTTGGGTCATCTCGCAACTGCACATTGTGGGCGGCACGCAAGCCATGGATATTGGCGGTACCGGATGGCGGATCATCGGCAATGAAATGCAGTGCCCCGGCGCTGACGACCAGGTGGGCTGCTTTGAAATGAGTGAAGGAAACCAGGCCAAGTTTTACGGCAATGACGTGCACAATGCCGGAATCAATCCTACGTCCTCAAAGTTTTATCACGCGGTTTATTTCAGCACTGATTCAAACCATGTGGATGTGGGCTGGAATCATATTCACGATAACTTTACTTGCCGCGCTTTGCAGTTCCACTCGTCACCGCTTTGCTCTCCCAGCTGCGGCGCTGCAGATACGACCGGCTTTGATCAATTCGATCTCCATGTCCATGACAATCTAATTCACGGCGACAACTGCAACGGCATCAACTTCGCCACGGTGGATCCATCAAAAGGCCCCGTGGAGGCTTACAACAACGTGATCTACAACGTCGGACGTATGGATCCGCTGCAACTGGGCGCGGCGTTCTCGTGCATCTATGTTGCCGGAATCACGAATAACGGCGTGGCTGGCACGGGCTCGGTGGAAGTCTTTAACAACACGCTTTCCGATTGCGCCGCCAACAACTCAGCCAATGCCAGCGGCTCACGCGGAGCGTTTGGCGTGGGCGGAGGCCCGGCAACGCTAATCATGCACTTGCGCAACAACATCGCTTACCAACTGTCGGGCGAAATTTATATTGACGGCAGCGCGTCGCAGATTACCGGAGACAAGAATCTCTGGTTCGGAGTTGGCTCAGGACCGGCGCAAACCACCAACAACATCAATGTGGATCCCCTATTCGCTGGTCGCACCATTGGCGATTACCATATTCTCTCCGGTAGTCCGGCCATCGACAAAGGGTTGACCATTGTGCCCAATAATCCTTTTGAACCGAATCCCGGCCCAACCATTGATACAGACAAAGATGGAGTGCTGCGAGCCCAGGCAGCGGGCTACGATCTAGGCGCTTACGAATTCTTCTCCGGCACAGCAACCAGGCCGAATCCGCCGACGAACGTGCGGGCAGCGGTCCACTAGCCGATCGGATTAGAAAAAGTTCTTGATGCTTAGGAGCGCTTTGGCGCGGGCGATTCCGTAGGTTAAGTAGAGCGCGAACAAAGGAAAGAAATCAGAATATCTCCGGCTGCTAAGTACGTGCCTGACCGCAAGCGCGGTTGGCGGCAGGCATAATGCGCCAAATCCTGCTGCCGGCAATGCCCAAGGCCCGTGCCACGCAAGCGCCCAAACCGAGCCCACAGCAACAGCGAAGAAGCTGAGCAAAGTGTACATCGCAAAGAACACTGCTTTGCGATTATGTGATTTCAGCGGATCACGCAGGAACACCTTGATAACATGTGTTCCGTGCCATGCCTGTTTGCGAAAGAAAACGCGCAGGCTCTGTGCCGTCCCTAGATGGACCACGCCAATCTGAGGAAAAGCGCGAACGTGCATGCCGGCTTTTCTGGCGCGCTCGCAGAGCTCATAGTCCTCATTGGTCTGAATCGTTTCGTCGAAGCCGCCTAGCTTTAGAAAATCTTCACGGCGCATGATCAGGTCGCCCGCTGGAATGTGTGATACCTCGCCTGACTTAGGCGCTTCCTGATAGCGGTGCCATGTTTTTCCTACCCATGAAGAATCTTCCGGCAGCAGATAGTGCGCGCCCAGAACGCCTGCGCCCTTTCGGGGCGTCAAGGCATAGATACGATCTAGCCAGTCCGCTAGCGGCAGGCAATCTGCATCCAGAAAGGCCAGGATATCGCCCGACGCGGTATGCGCACCAAGGTTACGCAGCGCGGAAATGCGCACACCCGCCTCTTGCAGGACCTTCAGGTGCAGGCGATCTTTGAATGATTCGGCAATGGTCAGAGTTTTATCCCGAGATCCGTTGTCTACTACCAATACTTCAAATCGACCGCGCGCGAAGGCCAGCTTTGTGAGCGACTCCAGACAGCGGCCGATCATCTTTTCTTCATTCAGCGTCGGAATAACGATCGAAATACTTACCGCAGGGGCTGTCGCCGGTTGTGCGACGCTCGCCGATGGCACGGCCTGTCCGAGTGAACTCATGCGCCCCTCGCATCAACGTTCCTGTTATCCAGCGCAGGTGTAGGGACCGTAGCAATCGCCGGAGTGCCAACGACTTCGTCGTACATCTGGCGATATTTCAGTGCCATGGCTTCAGAGGTGTAATTGCGGCTAACCCAATCGTGGCCGGCGCAGCCAAGGCGGCGGCAGAGATCAGAATCCGTGAGCAAACGCACAAGAGCATTTCGCAATCCGTTAACATCGCCGGGATCAATGAGCAAGCCGGTTTCTCCATCTTTGATCACTTTTGGAACAGCGCCGACGCTGGTTGCGATCACCGGCCGTGAAGCTGCCATGGCCTCAAGGATAGTCATGGGCAATCCTTCATTGAGCGATGGCAGAACAAAGAGGTCCATCGCCGCATAGATGCGCGGCATATCAGAATGCTGTCCGGCGAGAATCACGTTGGATTGCAATCCGAATCGCTGGACCATATTCTCAATCGCGTGGCGATCCGGCCCATCGCCCACGATTACAACTTTCAACGCCGGAAAAGCTCCGCAAAGTTCACGAGCAGCTCGCAGCAGATACTCAAAACCTTTTTGAAGATCGAGCCGCGCTACCATGCCGACAACCTTGTTCCCATCAAAGTCGAACACAGGCAAAGGACGCGCACGCTGAAACGGTTCCACATCAATGCCATTGGCTATTGTCCTGATTTTTTTAGGGGCGACGCCGGAATTGAGCAGACGCTGTG
>JBAVLE010000027.1:0-6588 GCA_049688735.1 Candidatus Angelobacter sp.
GTCAGCCTGGGCGCGGGTAATGTCGCCGGTTTCAACCATGGCTTCCAACACAAGGTTTCTGCGGTCCTGCGCGCGCTCTGGATGCCTATACGGAGAAAGATAGCTTGGCCGCTGCACCAGACCGGCAAGCATTGCGGCTTCCGGCAGGCTGATGTCTTTAAGGTCTTTGCCGAAATAAGCCTGAGCCGCCTCACCGAAACCAGTGATGGTGAATGAGCCGCGCTGGCCCATATCAACCTGGTTGGCGTAAAGTTCAAAAATCTGTTTCTTGGAGAACCGCTGCTCAAGCTCAATGGAGATAAGGATCTCTGTCAGCTTGCGGGTGAGCTTTTTCTCAGGAGAAAGGAAGAAGCCGCGAGCAACTTGCATGGTAAGGGTGGAACCGCCCTGACGGTTGCCGCCCTCACGCAGGTCGATCCAGCCTGCTTGCAGAAGCCGCCAGTAATTTACGCCGTTGTGATGAAAAAAACGCCGGTCTTCAATGGACGTAACGGCATCGACCATGATTTTGGGAATGTCGTCATATTTGACCAGCCGTCGCTTGGAGCGTGCCTGGCCATCGAACAAACCAGTGACAAGCTGCGGCTCAAGCTCATAAGCAGTGAGGTCGCCAGCATCGCCGAGAGAGGCAATTTTATCAACCCGGCCATCTTTTACCCGGACGACTGCGCCTTCAGCGTTGTAATACGATTCTTCTCCCGGCTTGATCTCAATGGCGTCCTTCATCACTTTGTAGACGCCAAACTTTGACTTGCCCTGCTCGCCAACTTCTGTGTATCCGGCGTGGCGGAGGTAGTTGGAGATTTCTCGCGGATCAGCCTTTTGACCAATACGGACATTGCGCGGCTGAGCGTAAATTTTTGCGGTGTTGGCAAAAATAGGGCCGCCCATCCGCTTTTCAACAATCTTCTGGTACTTGATGTAGTAGTACGAGAAGACGCCGAACAGCACGAGGGAAAGAATGAGGAAAGCAGCGAGCCCGGCCCGGAAAAACGGGTTTCTCAGGCTGCCACGAAAGCCTTTGACACGAGGAATTTTTATTTTAATGGCCATGTTCCAAGTAGGCGGAGTACGCCGTCTGTTTTTCTCTCAGACTCATGGCGGGCCAGAGTTACCAGCTGGTGCTGAGAAGTTCTTCTTCTCTATTATAACCGGTTTTAAATCCGTTTATTCAGTGAGTTCGCCGTAAATTCCAGATCGACGGGATGAACGACCATATCAACGTGAATTTGGTATTTTACTGAGATCCCAAGGCCGTCTCCTTTTCGGGTAACAGTCACCTGATCTTCCTTGAGCTTGATATCTTCAGTATCTGCTTTGGTCACGACGATCTTCTTGAGATCATCATCACTTATGGTTGTATAACTATTTTTTCGCGCGATGTCATCCAGCGCGTCCTGGAACTGGTAATTGTTGAAGTACGGCGGAATCACGTTCCACGCGACGTAGAACGCTGCCACCACTACTCCAAGTGCGATAAATCCTTTTAGTTTTGCCATAACGCCAGCGGTTCAATCTCCTTCAGGAGCGCACCATTTGCGTAAAAGTACTCTCAATGCCGGGGATGTTAGCATCCTCCGATTTGCGTGTCGAGCGGGAAACCACCTCGACTTTCCCTTCCGTAACCTTCTTGCCAACATTGATCCGGTAAGGTATTCCCACTAGATCGGCGTCTTTAAATTTCACTCCCGCGCGCTCATCGCGATCATCCAGCAGGACGCTAAACCCAGCGCCTTCCAGCTTTTGCGCGATCTCCTCTGCCGCTCCCATAATCGCTGTGTCCTTGATGTTGGTCGGCGTGACGACCACATCAAACGGAGCAATTTGCGGTGGCAGCCAGAAGCCGTCAGCATCATTGCTCTGCTCGATGGCGGCAGTCAAAATCCGCTCCACGCCAATGCCATAGCAGCCCATAATTGGCGCGACCTCTTTGCCATCTTTATCCAGCACGGTCGCGTCCATCGATTTCGAATATTTGTTGCCCAGCTTGAAGATGTGTCCAATCTCCATTGCCTTCCCGACAACCAGCGGCTCGCCGCAATTCGGACACCCCTCACCCGCCGCCGCATTGCGCAAATCCACCCACTCCGTCGGATGGAAATCCCGCAGCGGTGTAACGTTCTTCAGGTGGTAATTTTCCTTGTTCGCGCCCGTCACCAGGTTTTTGCGGCCTTTCAGCGCCGTGTCCGCCAGCATCAGGGGCAGCGCATCCAGGATGATCGCCTGCGTCACGCTGCCAAGCTGTTGCGCGCCCGCAGCCAGTGCCGGGACCTTTACCGGCCCAAGGTATCCAGCCGGCGACATAAACACCCGCTGGATTTCCTCTTCATGCATCGGCCTGAACTCTTTGCCGTCCAGCGCCGTAGTCAGTTTGGCTTCGTTCAAGCTGTGGTCGCCGCGCAGCAACACAATCACCGGCCGGGTCTTCACCTGTCCCGGATTCTTCTTGTCCGGCTCAGCCTGCATCAGCGCCAGTGTCTTGATCTTCTGCGTCGGAGAAACGCCTAGAAACTTCGCTACTTCTTCAATTGTCTTCATTCCCGGCGTGTGGACTTCTTCCGGCTGTCCATCGCCCGGCAAGTCTTCCACTGACTCGAGCTTTGACGTTGCTTTCTCCAGGTTCGCCGCATATCCGCACTTCTGGCAGCTCGCCACCATGTCCTCGCCCGCATCAGTCATCACCATGAACTCATGGCTCAGTGATCCGCCCATTGAGCCTGAGTGCGCCTCCACCACGGCATACTTCAGTCCACACCGGTCAAATATCCGGCGGTAAGTCTCATAATGTTTTTGATAGCTCGCGTCCAGCCCGGCTTGGTCGATATCGAATGAGTAGGAATCTTTCATTGTGAATTGGCGCACGCGTATCAGCCCCGATCTCGGCCTCGGCTCGTCTCTAAACTTGTTTTGTATTTGGTACCAGATCTGCGGCAACTGCTTATAACTACGCAGCTCTTTGCGAGCGATGTCCGTCATGATCTCTTCATGCGTCATGCCCAGGCACAGGTCCGCGCCCTTGCGATCTTTCAGCCGAAACATGTTCTCGCCCATCACCTGCCAGCGTCCGCTCTGCTCCCACAGTTCCCGCGGATGAATCGCCGGCAGCAGAAACTCCTGCCCGATCTTGTTCATCTCCTCGCGGATTACATCGATAATCTTCAATATTGACCGCTGTCCCATAAACAGGTAGGAATAAATGCCGGCGCCCAGCTGCCGTATATACCCAGAGCGGATTAGAAACTTGTGGCTGGCAACCTCGGCGTCGGCCGGGGCTTCGCGAAGCGTGGGAATGAAAAGTTGTGACCAACGATGCATGAGATGCAGCCCTCAGTACTTAGTATTTGGTAATTAGCAACAGCTGTGATCGGGTAACGGTTATTGTAACAAGGCAGCTTCTCACTTTTCTGATCACTGTTATCCGTGTTGATCAGTGGTGATGTGGTTTTCCTGATCCGCGCTCATCTGTGTAAATCCGCGGTAGGCCTTTGCTTTTCTCCGCGCCTCCGCGTCTCCGTGGTAGATGTTGCCTTTTCCGATTACCCATCACGTGCGATCACCAGATCACCCGATCTTCATCTGTGCTCCTTCGTTCCATTGTGATTAAAGGTTTTGCTTTTCTCCGCGCTTCTGCGTCTCCGTGGCAGGTCTTGAACTTATTTTCCTAAATCTCCGGCAAGCATTTCCTGGCTGAATGCTGACAGCCGATCGCTGAGTACAGTCTTCAGTTCCACCACCTCCAGCGGACACTCCGGCCAATTGTGCTTCCAGCAGACAATGAGGTCGGCTTTGCTCGCGTCGTGCATGTGTTTCAAAAAATTCCGGCTTTCATTCTCAAACTCAATCCTCACTTGCTGCAATCGATCTTCGCTAACCAATCTCAAGGCCTCGCAATCCGGATACTCCGCCTGTATTCGCAGTACCCAGAAGCCCAGCCGCTCTGCCACCGCGCCAAACAGAAACACTACGCCCATCTCATTCACTGGTCCGCAGATCAGTGGGTAGGGCCTCATCACCCGGCCATACATCGGACGGTCCCGCAAAATGATCGGGCCGCTTATAGGATTTCCATCGGCTGGCCTCGGCCCTGAACCACTTTCCAGACAAGCCGCCCTTTCCTGCCACACGGCCCTTTCACCCAATCCCCTATCGCGCACTTCAATCATCGCCAGCACATCTTTCCAGTCTGTGCTCCATCCTTTTTCTCGCGCATATTGTTTCAATCCTTGCGGAACCCTCGACCACGTTCCAAAACGTGACATCAACGGCGCTTGGCTGTAGCGGCTGTGCTCTTCGTACTCAAACAGAGTCGGCAGCTTGTTCAGCTTGCGTACCACGCCTGCCCAGTCCTGGAACAGATCGTTCATTTCTACCTTTCTCCCTCCGCCCTTTACTTCCAGATTGCACTCACGTAGCGCTCGCATGAACGTCCCAAATAGCCGTCTCACCACGCGCCTGCTGATTCCGGCCAGCTTTGCCAGTTCGTTGTATGTAGGCACTCTGCCCAACTTCGCTGCGCACTCTTGTATGGCTGCTGTAACCTGCTCTTTCGTCACGTTAATCTCCATAGGAAAAGCCGCCGGTCAGTCGGTCCCGGCATGCTCAGATTTTCAAAATCATGTGGGCCAGTCGATCCTTACTGCATCTTTCCTATCTTCTCCGCTTACTCTGTTCCTCTGCGTCTCAAAGGTTTTGCCTTTTTGCTGATCCGCGCCTATCCGCGCAAATCTACGGCAAAAAGGGTTTCCGATCACGGCGATATCGTGCGATGACGCGCGATCCCGGCGATCCCAGCGATCCCAGCGATCCCAGACACACTTCTTCCTGCTATTCAATTGTTTGATTTATGGGTGTTGCGACGATTGTTGGAAATCGCCGCTCCAGGTCCGAACTACCTCGTCCTGAAGCATGCAATCCTGGAACCTAACGGTGGCCCCATGGAAGCATAAGGTGCAGGCCGTTTTGGGTTTCCCCGGCTCGCCAGCAGACCAACAATGCCTCTCTGGCGACGGTTTCCGGCGGCGCCGCTCCCGCCAGACAACCACTGCGAAATATAAACGAAAAGCTGTTTCTCAGTCAATGAAAATCGGCGAAATCCTGTCGCAAAATTGCAGATCCTCACTCTGCCTACGCTTATCGGACATTGCAAAACAAGCTGCTTGCAAAATAAAATTCAACTCACAAGTAGACTTTTCGCAATGGATCAACCCCGCCGACATCATTACCTTCCGCAGTTTCTACTCAAAGGGTTTACGAGTCGATCAACAGGCAAGGATTTTTATACATGGATGTTCCGTTGCGAATCGTGCCTCGCCAATAGAAACGAATATAAGAAACTTGGCACAGCAACGAGACTTCCATGGTAAACCGGAGGACTTCCCTCTCGAAACCGTGATGAGTGGGCACGAGAGCAGATTTGCGCCGATCGTTGATGAAATGCGACTCGGCCATCTTTCTGAAGTGGCACTTCCGACAATTCGTGAATTTGTGATTCATTTAATTATCCGTACAAAAAATATTCGCGCTGGATTTGTGGAAACAACAAACAATTTTTTAAATGAATTCGGAGCGGCAATCCCGCTTATGAATCGGAAGAGATTGAAGAATAAGATAAAAAAAGAAGTCCGAAAACAAATGCGCGAGCCTCAGGTGCTCGATGCAATCCAGCAGCTTCCAAAAGAGAGGCGCAAACTATTTGCACGGGCTTTCGAGCAGCGGATACTGCAGATGGATTTCCGTCCGACGTTGTCAGCTCTTTTTGATAGCGTCCGTGAAAAGATCGACCTTGAAAAAGCAGCGAACACTGGACACATACAAACATTGACACGTGGTATTGCACCGCAAAGCTGGATTGAGAACGTTTCTCACCTTCAATGGCGATTGGTGACTTCCAACCCTAGATCATTCATTCTGGGCGACGTCGGTATTTTTGGACGGTCTGCTGGTGAGGTGGTTTATCGAAACCTGCTGGGCTTTGTTACTCCCATCGAAATGGTGGTTGCGCCGATCTCACATTCCGTGTGTCTGTTCGGGACTGCCGGAGCAATGGCATTACCGAATGTCGAAGAAATCAATGAAAACACTGCGCAACTTAGCAGGGAATTCTTCCTGGCCAGCCAATCTACCGATCGGGAAACGCAATACCGATTGCACCTTGGCAAACGCGCCTCTCTCATGTCAAATACGGAAATTTCCGATATCGTGGAAGACATCACCTGAATTAGCCATCGCACGCGGCGGGCTTAAACGAATTCGGATTAAAAGTGAAAATCGGAAAATCCTCTCTGCCGAAGGCCCGCGCAAAATCGCGAGAGGCAGGGCGAATCACCAATTCCCAATTGACACCTCTATACCCATCAGTTCAAGATAGCGCCGGCCTTTCAGAGGGATTCATATGAAAACACGTTGGATCACATCCGTCTTAATTGCAGGAATAGGCTTAATTTCATTTAGCGCTCACGGCCTGCAAACCGTTCTTTCAAACATGGCTGTCCCAACGTCTGCTCAAATGGGTACTGAAATAAAGATCGTTTCCGGGACGCTGATTCAGGTGGAAATGAATACCGACGTTGACGTGAGGAAGGCCCATGC
>JBAVLE010000028.1:0-14166 GCA_049688735.1 Candidatus Angelobacter sp.
CTCCTTGCCAGATCCGGTTTCACCCACAATGAGCACCGCAGCGGGGTGGCGAGCCACTTTTTCCGCAAGCTTCATCACGCGTTGCAAAGAAGGGCTGCGAATGATCAACTCAGAATCGGCACCCGACGAAGTGGCGGCTGGTGCGTTCTCGTCGTCAGGAAGGTTGGTCAAAGGATGACCGCTCGTTGGATAAGGCATCGCAGTTTGCGACTCAATAGTGCAGCAACACAATTTTACAAGCAACAGTTAATTCAGTGGCAATTTTGCAGCCTAAGAAACCATCGCAAACAAAGCTTACGCTGTACAGCCTTGAAAAATGGGCATAAACTTTCCAGTTTTATGAAATTCAATCTGAGGGTATCTATGCTTTGGAAACAAATCTTAACGTGCGTTGTCATGGTAGCAGCAACTGCCGCAGCACAAACGGGCAGTGCTCCAACAAAAAAGCCGTTGGAGCCGTCTGCCGCAGCTTCAGTGGAAAAAACCGAACAAGCGGAAAAGCCGGTTGCGCGGCCAAAGTCTTTTGACCTTGGCGCCATGGACAAGAGCGTTGACCCATGCCAGGACTTTTACCAATACGCTTGCGGCACTTGGCGCAAGAATAATCCTATTCCCCCTGATCAGTCTCGCTGGGGCCGCTTTAATGAACTGGCCGACTACAATCGCCAGTTCCTGCACAATATCCTGGAGAAGTATTCCGCCAATGATCCTAAGCGGTCTCCTGTGCAGCAGAAAATTGGCGACATGTATGAATCCTGCATGGATGAGACCACTGTCGACAAAAAGGGCAGCGCCCCGTTAAAACCGGAGATGGACCGGATTGCAGCGATCACCAATCAAGACCAGTTGGTTGAAACCATTGCTTACCTCCAGTCTCTGGGCGTGCAGGCGGTGTTCGGCTTTGGGGCGAGCCCCGATCTGCACAACGCAAGCATGGAAATTGGCAACGTGATTCAAGGCGGATTAGGGCTCCCTGATCGCGACTACTACTCCGATACAGACGAAAAATCCCAGGAGACACGCCAGAAATATCTGGAGCACGTGGCCAAGATGTTTGTATTGCTGGGCGATGATGAAGCGGCAGCCAAAAAAGAAGCTCAAGCCGTTATGGACATTGAAACCAAACTGGCCGACGCCGCCTTAAAGCGCGTGCAGATGCGCGATCCTAAAAATCGCGATCACAAAATGAAAGTCTCAGAACTTGAGTCGCTTGCGCCAAACTTCAAGTTCAATCGTTTCTTTAGCTCAACCAGCGCTCCCAGCTTTACTGAAGTGAACGTAGTCCCGCCGGACTTCTTTGAGAAAGTCAACGGCGCCGTAGAGTCTGTGCCGATTGCCGACTGGAAAACTTATTTGCGCTGGCACGTTGTAAGAGCAGCCGCGCCAACATTGTCTGATCCCTTTGTCCGCGAGAACTTTGCCTTTTACGGGCAATACCTGAACGGACAAAAAGAATTGCAGCCGCGCTGGAAGCGCTGCGTACAAATGACAGATAGTTTGCTGGGCGAGGCCCTGGGCCAACCATACGTTGACGCAACTTTTGGCCCCGACGGCAAGCAGCGCATGCTGAAGATGGTGAACGCGCTGGAAGAGTCCCTGGGGCAGGACATTCAGGGGCTGGACTGGATGACGCCAGAAACCAAGAAGCAAGCACTGGTAAAGCTGCATGCCATCACCAATAAAATCGGCTATCCGGATACGTGGCGTGATTACAGTTCAGTGAAGATCGTCCGCGGTGATTTGGCGGGCGACGCCCAAAGAGCGCGTGCGTTTGAAATTAAGCGCAATCTCAACAAGATCGGCAAGCCGTTGGACAAAAAAGAGTGGGGCATGACTCCTCCCACCGTAAATGCCTACTACAGCCCGTCGAACAATGACATCAACTTCCCTGCCGGCATTTTGCAGCCGCCTTTCTTTGATAAAGACGCGGATGATGCCGTGAATTTTGGCGGCATCGGCGTGGTGATTGGCCATGAGCTCACGCATGGCTTTGACGATCAGGGCAGCAAGTTCGACGCGGAAGGCAATCTCAAAAATTGGTGGACACAGGCTGACCGCGACGAATTCGACAAGCGCACTAGCTGCATCGCCGATGAATACAGCTCGTTTGTCGCAGTGGATGACGTTCATCTCAATGGCCGCTTGACGCTGGGCGAAAACACCGCTGATAATGGCGGGCTGCGAATCGCCCTGGCCGCGCTGCATAAGGACATGGAGATGAACCCCAAAGTAGCAGCGACCAAAGACGGCTTCACACCGGAACAGCGTTTCTTCCTCGGGTTTGCCCAGGTCTGGTGCCAGAATGCAACGCCGGAAAGTTCACGGCTGCTGGCCAAGACCGATCCGCATTCGCCCGGTCAGTACCGCACCAATGGCACGCTGGAAAACAGTCCGGACTTTGCCAAAGCGTTTGGCTGCAAGGCTGGCCAGAAAATGGTCAGCGCCAATGCTTGCCACGTCTGGTAAAACTCAATTTTTTTGGAATAGCACTGCCGCATCTTTTTTTGGTGCGGCAGTTTCTTTGTGGCTCTTGCTCTTTTTGAACTCGCGGAGCAGTGGTCCACGATGTTTGCTCAAGTCGCGGCCATCGCGTTCAGAAGGATACGGTTCTCCCTCGCCGTTGAGCCCGTTCCATAGCACCATGTTAAAGCTCTCCGAATCCACCTTGTCTTCAGCGGTGAAGTCAAAGTCTTTGGTCTTGTCGGCCCAATAAGCGGCATCGTGTCTGGGTTCGGCCACTGACGTGTTTTCAGCTTTCGCAGCAGGTAGTGGCAGTTTCGTCGTGCGCAAAACCTCAGCAACTTTGGCTTTGTAATTCCAGGTGGCCAGATGCGCGGAAAATACCTCAGACATCGGCGGCTGCAATGCATCATTCAGTCCTAGCGGCTTGATTCCCAGGACTTCTTCCATTGTCCGCAGCAGAGTAACAGTATTGAAGCGCTTTGAAATGACAGCGCGCTGTTTCACGAAAGGCCCGGCAATGAGCGCTAAACTACGGTGCGCATCCACGTGGTCGGGGCCGTTCTGGGCATCGTCTTCAATCACGAAAATCAGCGTGTCTTTGGCGTATTTGCTGTGCGCCACTTTTTCCACCAGCAAACCAACGGCGTAATCGTTGTCCGCAATCTCGGTTTCCACAGTGTTCACTCCATCCACCGCTTCATTAAACAAGCCAAGATGGTCATGGGGGAGCCGCACCAGTTCCAGGTTCGGCAGATTATCGTGCGCGACATATTCATTGAACTCGCGTTCCCATTCTTTAAAGCGCCAGTAGTCGGGAAATCGCTGATCGAAGCCGCGGAAGTACGGGTCGGTGACCTGCTGCAAATTCGCCTTGGTCGCCGTAGCCACACGTGTACCGCTTGCCGCAGGGTCGCGCAGCAGTGGAATTGGCGGATCATCTCCGGGAATATGGTTATAGTGGCTCAAGTCGATAAAGAAGCCGTAATTGCGCACGCTGAGCCCAGACCGCAGAGCTCCATCCCAAAGATAGCCTGCGCCGCTCTCATCTTCAGGCCCGTCCGGCGCTGCCACATCGGCATGGCCCGGCAGCTGATTTTCGGCGTCATTCAGCTTCTCGGTATTGCGGTCATGCGATGAATCCTGGCCGACGTTGATATTGCGGTTCAGTCCTTCCACGTCATACGTCATTCCGCGAAAGGCATAGTTCAGCGGGATAGTGCGTTCAACTTCATCTGTAGTACGCGCGGCTGTGCTCCAGTTCCAACCCACCCCGCTGACTTCTCCGCTGTCAAAAAAATTGTCGAGCGTAACAAAACGCCGCGCCAGTTCGTGATGGTTCGGCGTCATCGCCTCAGGAAACAGCGTGAGTGAAGGATCGCCATTCCCTTTTTCCAGATCGCCCAACACCTGATCATAAGATCGATTCTCCTTGACGATGTAAATCACATGCTTGATGTGCTGGCGCAGGAATGCAAAAATCTGCCGGCTCTTGGGATCGTCGGCCGGAGCAGCGAAGTGATTGTTGCGTGCCACCTGCTGCGTGAGTTCGCGCAGCTCGGCTGGATCGGGTTGCGGAACCGTAGCAAAGCCGCCTTTTTCCAGTTGCAGAACATACTGGCCCGCGGCTGCGCATGGCCGATCGTCCGAAGCGGTAGTAAAGGTGTTTCGGCACGCTTTTGGATTTGGTCCCGGCATCGACTTGCCGTTGACCACGTAAAGCATAGCTCCGTTCTTGCTCACACTGACTGAAGTTGGATACCAGCCTGTGGGAATCAGCCCTACCACGCGGCTGTCATCGGGGTCTTTATCTAAAGCAATCACGGCCACGGAGTTTGTGCCGCCGTTGGTCACGTAGAGCGTCTTCTCGTCGGAGGACAAAGCAAGGCTGTTGGGGTTGCTGCCTTTGAAGCCCGCACGGTTCGCAAATATACCAGCAGGAGCCGTTGTCTTGATCTCCGCGAGAACGCGGTCCTTTGCCGTATCCACGACCACAACTGAATCGCTGTTATCGGCGGCAGCAAACAGCAGCGTGCCTGTTCGATTCACAATCAGCTTTCCCGGCTGGCCGTGTGTTTTGATCCTTCCGCTGACGGCGAGCGTTGGCTTCAATGTGAGCACAACAATTTCACGATCGCGCAGGCTGGAGACGTAGGCTTTGTCGTCACTGGCAAAAGCAACCCCGTATGGATACTCGCCTCCGGCCACGCCTTTTTGTGCGGGATTGATTTTCCCGGGGCGCAGATCAAGCTCTCCGACTACCTTTTTTGTTTCCAGATCAATGAGCGAAACGGAATCATTTTGATGATTGGCAACAAGCAAGCGCTTGCCGTCTGGACTCGCGGCGAGACCTGCAACCATTGGACCCAGCGGCGTTACTTTTGTTTCCGAGCGATCAGCGACTCCCAGGCCGATTTTGTGGCCTAAAGCTATCGGTTCTCCTGATTCAGACCATTGGTCCCCCTGCTGCGCGAAAATATGAATGTTGTCATCCTGCCCGCCACCCGCATAGAAATGCCTGCCATCGGGTGCCCACGCCAGCCCCATATAGGCGTTGGGGATGCGCAATGCCTGCCGTTGCACCGGCTTTGGCTGCTGGATATCGAAAACAAAAATATATTCGCTGGTCTGTGCCGGAATCTTTTTTCCTTTAGCGTCATTGTTGCGGTTATAGCCACTGGTCAAAATCAGCAGCGTGGCGCCATCCGGGCTCACGGCAGTCGAGATCGGATGATCCACCGTGAAATCAGGAAGATCGGGTAGACCAGGATTTAAAGACTGCAAAGTTGATCCCCGCGCTGCCAGCGGAGTAATGCTCATGCCGGTCGGCAATTCTTCGGCTGCTGGAACATGCTTCTCTTGCTGAGCAGTGCCGGCCAGGGACAGAAGCCCCACGCAGATGCTCATCACACAGAACAAGCGCGCGTGGACTGTACGAAACATGCGTAGGCCTCCCCTCTTCACTTAGCGTTTCCTGTTGGAAGCTGCGGAACACCGCTCATCGTCGCGGCAGGCGCTTTTCCCAGCGTGTTATTGAGCAGCGTCGCTAGCCTCAGTCCGGCAAGCGCCAGCTTTTGATTCACAAGTTCGATATTCGCTTGATAATAAGCTTCGTCGATTACGGTCGGCTTTGCTTCCATGATGTGCCTGGCCTGAACATGCGATTCGTTGGCCCAGTCCACCGGCGTTCCTACTGCCTGATTTTCCAGATGCTTTTGCGCGATCAACGTATTCAGCCGGCCAACGTATTCTTCTTCTGAATAGCCGGTGTGTTCCAGCAGCAGCGTGTCCCATGCCCAATGCAGGTTGCAGTCATAATCGCCGCACTTGGGCGATCCGAAGACCGGAAGCCTGATGTCATTGCCACCCCGAGCTTCATCAATTGCGTGCAATGGCTGGTGCAGATCACCCACAAAGTGCACGAGCCATTTGAGCGCTTCCAGCCGATCTGCCCGAGAAGCTTTTTCGTCGCCCAGGACTTTTTGAAACATTTCGATTCTATCCACCACACAGTTGTGGTGATCCGATAATGCGTCCTTATGTTTGTCCTGCGGGCGGAAGCAGTCGCGCTCTTCGGAAAAACCCGAAGCATTTTTAGGAATATCGACAAAGTGCCAATCGATGCTTTCATCGCGCTCTTTTCTTACTGAATCGGCCCAGCTTGCGATGGAAGCCAGCGAGTCTGCGCCGAGAAGAAGCTGCAAATTCTGTCTAGCGATCGGCGTGAGACGAGATGCCGCGATATCGGCGACTATGGCGTGGCCTTTGGGCCCCCAGGCAAGAAGCTGAGCGGGAAGGAGAGTTGCCAGCAGAAAAATAGCGGTGATTTTTTTCACAAGACCTCGATGAAACATGGGCGTCCAGAAGATATATCGAAAAGAAAAATTTCCTGCGATTGTAGTCAGCCAATTACCGGCGCGCAATCCGTCCTAACAGATTCAGCCAGCAGCTAACAAGAACAAAAACGCGGCAGCCGAAGCTGCCGCGAGTTGAGATCGGACGATTTAGAACTTCACGCGCGCGCCAAGCTGGATCTGGCGGGGCGTATAGAGGAAGTTGCTGTTATTAACGCCGGTGGTCGTCCCGAACGTCGGGTTAAAGTTGAGATTGTTACCGGAAATGATGTAGCCGGTGGTGTTGACCGACATCACATTCTGTTTGTTGGCAACGTTGAAGAAATCCGTCAGCAGCTCGACTTTGTATTTTTCGCGAATGCTGAAGTTTTTGGCGATGCGCATGTCGGTAACCCAGGTCATCGGCATACGGAACGAGTTGTTGCCCAGGATGTCAATGCGGTCGGTTCCGCCAGAGTTGTTGATGCTGCCCAGAGACGTACCGGTAGGCACCGGCGCATTACCCGAGACGGAGAGGGTGTAAGGCAGACCGTTCTGTATCTGGTAGACCGGGGCAAATTCCCAGCCGTTCGCCAACACGCCCAACCATCCATCCTTCTTCCAAGGTGAATTGATGATCGCGTTCAGCACAAAGCGGTTAGGAACGTCATACTGCGAGTTGCCCTTCTCCGCCGCAATGCTGTTCGGGAAGAGGAAGGAATTGGTGGATGAGAAGGTGGTCTGGTTCTGGCCAAAATCGATGGCATGGGCCCAGGTGTAGTTGGCGCCGAACTGAATGTTATGGCTCATGCGGTGATTTACCTGGATGGCCAGCGCGTGATAGCTGCTGTTGACGCCGCTGACGATGTCGCTCATGGAGCCGAAATTGGCGTTAGGACGAACCTGTGCGGCTCCGTTGAACGCAGAGAACAGCGCCGTGGTGTAAGTTCCAGTGCCCAGCGGACCACCGTTCACTTTGTACGTGATGCTGCCGATATGGTTGAGGGCAACGTTCGTGTCAACGAAAGTGGGAAGCTCACGGCCCAGGCTGCCGAGATAGCTGATGGAAAGGGCGGTGTTCCAGCCAAGGTCCTGTTCGATTGACATGTCAATCTGATGGATCTGTGGGTTCTGGAAGTTGGGATCGAAGAAATCAATGTTGCGTCCCACGCCGGTCAGAGAAGTGAGTATTTGCGGGAACGCTGGTGCACCAGCCGAGCTTGGCGTGAACGAAAGCGAAACCTGGCTGCCGGGCGCTCCGGTAACGGTGAGCGCATTGAAGATAGTAGAGTTAATTACGCGCCCGTAATAAAGGCCGTAACCACCGCGCAGAACAGTCTTGCCTTTGCCGAATACGTCCCAGGCGAAGCCGACACGCGGGCCGAAGTTGTTGGTATCACTGGGCAGCTGACCGGTGCGCGGTTCCAGCGGATTAACCAAGCTGGCAACCGGATCAGGCATCTGCTGGTACTCCCAGCGCATGCCCAGAGAGAGGCTTAGGCGCGGAGTCACCTTCCAGTCGTCCGCCACAAAGACTGAGTAATCGTTCGTATTGAACTCAATGCCCGGCAGACCCAGGCCCTGAGAGAATGACGTGTAGCAGGGCTTTCCGGCGCAGGTATTCGGCTTGTTGAGATCAGAGAAATAATTCAGCAGGCTGCTATAGCTATAGCTGCCGAAGCCGTTGAAGAGGTTCTGCCCGTTGTCATTTACGTGGCTGAAGTCGACGCCGAACTTAAAGTTGTGCTTGCCGCGCGTCCAGGTAACGGTGTCGGCAATCTGGTTCCGGGTTTCATCCGGGAACTTGGAGCGCTGCAGGAAGTTGGGAACACCGAAGGTAAAACCGTTGGTGATACTCACCGTTGGTGGCAGCCCTAGAGGATTGGTGAAGCTTGGAGCATTGACCAAGTTGGCCAGCTCATATGGTGAGGGCTGCTGGCTGAATTCGAATTCAAAATCGCGGCCATATTGGAAGCGCAATTCGTTGCCAAGAGTAGGCGTAAAGAACGTATTCAGCTTGGCAACGCCCCAGGTGTCCTTCACAAAGTCGTCGCCAAAGCTGTCAATGCCGCGTGTAACCGTAGCTGCTGTCTGAATGCCCGCAGGTGACGACCAGCGCATGCGGTTGAAGGAGAACGACGCGTGGTTCTTCTGGTTGATCTGCCAGTCGAGCTTGGGAAGGAAGATATTCTGGTCACCGGTGCGCGCTACCGGGCCGAGCATGGTGTTCAGACCGGCCAGATCGTTCGTATAGATGGTGCCTGCCTGCGCGGGTGTAACGCCCAGTCTTGTTGCCAGTGTGGAGAGAGTAGCTGCTGAAGGAGTAGCGAAGAACGTTGTGGGGTTGGTGGTAACGGCTGTACCGGGGAAGTTGTGCCGATACCAATCATAAGCCACAAACAGAAACAGCTTGTCCTTGATGATCGGCCCGCCGACGCCAAAGCCCGCAATCTTGCGCCAGTCAGTAGGCTTGAAATTTACAGGCGAAAAAGTGCCTGATGAGTTCTGTACTTGTATTTGGGTAAACGGGTTCGCAGCGCCAATCGTGTTGTCGCGATCGAAGAAATATCCCTCACCGTGGATAGCGTTGGTGCCGCTCTTGGTGACGGTATTGACTACGCCGCCAGCCGACCGGCCATACTCGGCTGAGTAGTTCGAGGTGTTGACCTGAAATTCCTCAATGGCAACCTTGGGAGTGGAGTAACCAGCGCGAGTGCGCCCGCGCTCTTCAGAGAAAAAAGCCTGGTTATTGTCGGCCCCATCCACCGTATTGTTGTTGAGCAATGTGCTGATGCCACGGAAGCTCAGGAGGCCAAAAGCATTGGAATCGCTTACTACACCCGGCGTCAGGAGGGAAAAGTTCGACCAGCGGCCGCCATTAATAGGCAGATTCGAAATCGCAACCTGGTTCAACGTGGGAGCAAACTCAGCGGAGGTAGTATTGATCTGGGGCGCTTCTCCAGTGACGTCGACAGTTTCAGTTGTGCTTCCTACCCCCAGGTGCGGTGAGAGATCGGTAATGCTTCCAACCTGCACAGTCACACGCTCGGCTTTGTAAGGAGCGAAGCTCTGTTGATCGATGGTAACGGTATATATCCCAGGGGCAAGATTAGTTACACGGTAGAAGCCAGAACCGTTGCTCGTAATGGTTTTTTCGGCGTTGGTGCCGTTGTTGCGCACAACGATTTTCGCGTTTGCGACCACAGCGCCGTTACTGTCGTAAACCGTTCCACCGATAGCGCCATCGGTGGTGGACTGTGCGTAGAGCAGCGCGCCGCACGTTGCGGCAAACAGCGCTACTGTGAGCAGCCGTTGAATTGAACTCCAAAAGCGTGACATCATTCTCTCTCTCCTGTGAAGCTTTCAGCGTGGCGGGACCCGGGAAATCTAGGGCACCCATAATAGTCGTCAGTGGTGTAAATGCAACCTAGAAATTTGGCTTTACCGCGTATTTGCCGCTTTATCCTAGCCCACGATTGTTGCTGGAAGATGAACGAATCGCAAAAAGTTTGTGGAACTCCTGTGGATGCCTGTGCAAAAGAGAGACTTACGTCTGCTCACCTATGAAATATGGAAAATCTGGATTTATTCGGTGCAAAAAAGGCTGGTTGCGCCCCTACGCTGATGTAGGCTACCTTCATGAAGAAAGTTCCACCCAAGGATGGGGTGCCTCCGTTGACCTGGACTGAAACTTTTAATTGCGATATCTGCGGCAAGCAAAAGAGTACGGTAGACCACTGGTGGCTTGCCTGGAACGAGCCGTTTAGCCCTCACGTTGAAGCGCCAGAACGCCAGATGTTGAAGATTTATCCCTGGGAAAACATGCTGGCGCATGACTCCGCAGCGAAACATCTTTGCGGCCAGGCATGCCTACAAAAACTGGTGGACCGCTGGCTGAATGTGGAGTTGTCCGCAAGCCATGCTGCGGCGGCGCACACGGGCAACTAATCAGCCGCGCATTTTAATGAGCTTCTTGGCGGGACTGCAGACGGTGGATACATCTCTGCGGGAAAGTATCAGTCGCCTTGGCGGACGCCAGATCCGCTCTGGCACGTTTCTGTGCAGCGCTTGTTTGTGCAGCACACCAGCAACGTGGAAACAGAGTGCTTGAAGATGAGCTGCTGCTGGGTATTGGTTTCAAGCACAATGGAATACTTATCAAACGAGCGCACGTTTCCTGAAACTTGTGCGCCGTTCAGCAACAGGACGGTGATGTGCTTCCCGCCCGCAAAAGCGCCATTGAGAAACGATTCCTGAACATTGATCACTGCCATGATTCAGCCGTGTCCCCTATACTTTTTGCGCCATTGGCATTGGCACCCCAGTCCAGCCTTGGCCGAGCGTGCCACTGATGCTGCTCAAAATAGTGCTGAATTTGCCATAAGTCCAATATATAATTGGACTGAGTTTAATAGGCACCGACTATGGAAGTCCATCAACTCCGATATTTCTGCGCGGTTTCTGAGACCGGCAGTTTTACGCGCGCAGCCGAAAGAGAACAAGTTGCGCAGCCTTCCTTGTCCCAGCAGATCATGAAGTTGGAAGAAGAACTCGGCGTTCGCCTGTTTGATCGATTGGGGCGCACCGTAAGACTTACAGGGTTTGGGCAGGTATTTCTTCCCCGGGCCCGTGCCATTTTGGGCGAGCTAAAGGCCGCCAAGGATGAGGTTGCTGAACGGCAATCGGCTGTTGCAGGCCCGGTGAGTATTGGGGTGATCCCCACGATTGCTCCATATTTTTTGCCTTTGCCGGTTGCATTATTTTCCAGGAAATATCCTGAGGCTTCCATCAACGTGTCGGAAGATGTCACCGCTCGGTTAATGGACCGGCTGCGCGCGGGACAGATCGACCTCGCCATCCTGGCCATGCCTTTGCGCGGACATGACCTGGAAACTTTCAATCTGCGCACGGAACGTCTGTTTGCCATCATGCCGCGAGCGCACCGGCTGGCTAAAAAGCGCAAAATCACCATCAAGGAATTGCGCGATCAACCTTTCCTCCTGCTGCGCGAAGACCACTGTTTTCGCGATACCGCTATAGAAGTTTGCAAGCGAGCGCGCGTGGTGCCAAAAGTTGTGTTTGAAAGCGGCCAGTTCAGCAGCATTATGGCCATGGTCGGCGCCGGACTTGGCATATCCATTGTGCCGGAGATGGCGGTGGAGCAGCGGCCTGATTGCTCTTACGTCTTGGTGGCGGACGACCGTGCTTCGCGGACTATCGGCGTGGTCACGCTGAAGGGCCGCTACCTTAGCCGCGTACAACAGGCCTTTCTGGCGCATTTGCACACGTTCTCCCAAAAGGATAATTAGCGGCGATCAAGTAGCGCTACCGCTGCGATGCGGTTAGCATTTCAAACGTGCGCAACTTTCAGGTGCTATTCGACGATGCTGAGCCTTCCCTTATTGAACATCCTGCTTTTGCTCCGTATGGAAAATTGGGATTCCCTCCCGCTCATGCAGAGCGGCCGTGGGCCTATGCCAATTTTGTTCAGTCCATCGACGGTATCGCCTCATTCAAAGGCCCACACGCGGCTGGCTCGGATATTTCGCAATCGCCGGAAGACCGTTGGCTGATGGATCTGCTGCGTGCTCATGCTGACGCCATTATCACCGGCATCCACACGCTGGTGGAAGAGACACTGAGCGCCCCCAAGCTGAACGAAGGCCGCGGCCCTGTCTATCGGATTGAAGACGAATCTCTACGCGACCTGCGCACCAAGCTGGGCCGCAAGCGCGAGAAGGTGATCTTTGTGACGGCTTCAGGCGGCGTTGATCCCCGCGCGTATCGCGTCTTTGACGGCGACCAGATGGACGCGATGGTTCTTACCACGCAAGCGGGAGCAGCGCGTCTGCAAGGCCGGATTGCTCAGGAGCGCGTGATCATTGCCGGCGAGGACAAAACGATTGATCTGCCTGCGGCCATGCTCATGATGCGGAAAAAAATGAGCATTGAGCATCTGCTCTGTGAAGGCGGCCCAACACTGTATGGCAGCATAGCGCGAGCAGGACTGATAGATGAGAAGTTTGTGACGGTGTCACCCATCGAGATCGGTTTGCTTGTGCCCCCAGAACAGGACCTTACGCCTGCGGGAACAGGCACCCAACTGAATGTACGGCCAACAACGTTTATGTTTCCCGGTTTCACCAAGGAAACCGCTCCATGGTGGCGCTGGATGAGTTGCCGCAGGGTTGGCGATCATCAGTTCAATCGGTATCGAAGAGAATGAAGAACAGGTCTCACTACTGATTTACATGGATGACACTGATCGCAGAAGACCAGGGCTCGGCGCTGTGTTCGCCACATCAATTGCTGTTCTGCGGTGCGATAAACGCCATGACCCGCTAAATAGCTATTTTCTCCCCGCCGCCTCGACGCTCCGCGTCGGATCCGCGCCTTTCCAGGTAACATCCGCTGTGGGTCCGTAACTTGAAGGCACCGGCTTACCCAGCAGCCGCAAATAAACGCTGAGTTGTGTGCGATGGTGCGTGGTGTGCAGAACGCGACGCCAGAAAACCCATATGCGCTCGCGCTGCACGTCGAAGAACGGCACTACTTCGACCCACCATTTCTGATCACGGTCTGCCATCCGGGCCAGCCGCGGGGCGCATAACTCCTGGTTGCGCCTCCAAAAACCTTGCGGCGTAAGATCTTGCGGCAGCAGCGCGGCGGCTTCCGGTTCGCCGCCCAGGCCGATGAATTCAGCAAAAAATCGCCGCTCAGAAAGCAGCTGGTGCTTCATAATGTCCAGCACTGAGGACGACTTGTCAGCAGGCTTAAAGGCCATGTCTTCCCTGCCAAACTGCCACCACAAGCTCACTACTTTATTTGTTTCGCTGGCGTAGGTATCAAGCAGATGTTGAAAGACCGGGTCCGCCGCGCGCGGTATCTGTGCTTCAGGTATGGCCGTGTACTCATATTGCATGGGCATGATTGCCGCCTTTGAATTTGCTTTAAGTCTTATGCTCCTGCCGCCTTCGCCGTTGTGCTAGCGGCCGCTCCGGGCTTTACAATTGCTGCCGCTATGAGGCCAGCGAATACAAATCCCATTGCGACTGTGCAGACGTAGGCCACCGTGTAACTGCCGGGAAAGCTATACCAGTTCCAATACGAAATGTTGGTGCTGATGGCAGCGAGAATGCCGGCCAGGGTGATAAAGCGCCAGCGCGCGGCAAAGCTGACAAGG
This sequence comes from Candidatus Angelobacter sp., assembly GCA_049688735.1. GTDB lineage: Bacteria > Acidobacteriota > Terriglobia > Terriglobales > Acidobacteriaceae > Angelobacter. The sequence goes on from JBAVLE010000028.1 coordinate 13,477, forward strand.
TTGGCCTGGCTGAGCAACATCACGGCCAAAAGGACTTGAAGGATGTTGGTTCCCAGCTCAACGATTAACGCTTTCCCAAAAGAGAACTGAAGTGCCGGGTGATAGACCAGCAGGCCCGAGGGGCCGGTTTCCACCTTGTGCATGCGCGCTTCCATGGCGGCGCTCTGTTGCGCTCGAGTAGCGCCCTCTGGAATGCCGAGGCCGGGAAGAAGATAAAGGCCGTTTTCAGGCATGTTGGCCTTCATGGAATCCAAGACGGCTTGTTCGTTGGGGATTTCTTTGATTCCTGCCTTGCCCATTGGCAGAACGTCATGCGCCACAAATGACCATAAGAAGAAAGCCAGGCCGCCAAGAACTCCTGCAAGCAATTTCTTTCCCATAAGTAACTCCTTGTGGGCACACCGTGAGATTTAGCGCCCTCAATCTTTAGCGAACCATGCTGCTACGGGAAAGCGGCGGAGTCAAGGTATTGCATGGTACCCGACTGTAACGGACAGATGGTGCGCGGGAACTCTTCATCGCTAACGCGATGAACGTCTGCCTAAAGGCACGCGATTCGCATGCGAATCGCTAGACGCTGATACGAGCAGTGGGCCAGTTCCCAAACTGGACCCACTGCTGGCCATTTGGGCAGGTACCAACAATATTCAGAAACTCGTTGTAGAAGCTTGTAATCTAGTGAAGAGCACC
>JBAVLE010000029.1:0-21305 GCA_049688735.1 Candidatus Angelobacter sp.
GTAATGAACAACCTTGAGAAAACCAAAAATCGATTTACGTTGATCCTCTCGGTGCTTGGCGCTGTGAACTTGTTGCTCCTCATCTACCTGCTGCTGCCCGGATCAAGTCCTTCTGCCCGGGCGGCCCAGGAAGAAAGTTTGCAGCAACAAAAGAAGGCCCTCACCGGTGAAGTGACTCCTTTAGTCGGCATCGACAAAAAACTGGCCCAAACCCGAGTGGATGTGAAAAAGTTCTACGAGCAAAAAGTGCCAAGCCAGTTTTCTGAGATTTCCCAGCATCTGGAAAAGTTGATGAAGGAGACTGGCGTAACCGCCAAGGGCGGGATCCGCTATACCCAGGAACATAGCACTGATAAAGATAAAGCTGACTTGCCTGACGTGCAGCGAATCGGTGTTGATACCACTGTGACCGGCGAGTACACGAAGGTGGCCACATTTATCAATGCCATGGAGCAGGACAGGTTCGTGTTTATCATCAATCAGATCGCTCTTACCAGCGTGGAAAGCGGTGTGGTATCACTGCAAATTAAATTTGAGACATTCCTGAAGGAAAGCTAGCAGGCAACGGCAGCAGGCATTTAATCAAGGAAAAAGGAACCTTCAAACGTGAAGATAGGCGCGGAAAATAAAAAGCAGCTTGGGATCATGATGGTACTGCTGGCGATCCTGCTGCTGGTGGGCATCTACAATTTTGTAGATTTCGGCACCAGCTCCGCTGCTTCCCCCGCGCCCACAACTTCCACGCAGGGAGCTCAGTCCTCAAAGAAGCCGAGCGCATCCCCGATTGCCGACAGCACTCTGGATCCAAGATTGCGCACGGACATCCTGGCTGCCAGCCAAAACAAAAAGTATGAAGCAGGTGGACGAAACATTTTCAGGATGGAAGAAATAAAGATCGCGAAGGTGGATAATCCAGTACGGACCGAAATGGTGGGTCCACCTGCACCGCCAACACCAACTCCACCGCCGCCTCCGCCCCAGATTCCGCTCAAGTTTTACGGCTTTGCCAGCAAGGGCAGCGAGCCAAAAAGAATCTTTCTTGACGATGAGGGTGAAGTATTCGTCGCCAGACAAGGTGACATCGTGGAAAGAAAATACAAGGTCCTACAGATCAATAACACTAACGTGATTATTGAAGACGTGCTCAACAGCAACCGGCAGACAATCCAGTTAACGGCCAAGTAGTCTGCGTGAAGTTTACGATGCTTTTTATGAAATCAGTTCGGCCCCGTTCCAGCCAATCCGGCTATGTGCTGCTGGCATTGATGCTCACGATGACGTTGATTTTGATTGCTCTCTCCGTGGAAGCGCCGCGTATTGCGCAGCAGATAAAGCGTGAAAAAGAAGAAGAGCTGGTACATCGCGGCAAAGATTACGCTACTGCGGTAAAGCGATTTGTGCACAAGAACGGCGGTCGCTACCCGGCTTCTATTGAGCAACTGGAGAACACCAACCACATCCGCTTTCTGCGCAAGAAATATGTAGACCCCATGACCGGCGAGTCCGACTGGAAGATGGTGCACGTAGGCGAGGCTGAAATCAAGATTCCCACTCCCAATCCGGGACTCTCCGGAGGCGGCGGTACGAATCCAGGTTTGAGCGGCAGCGGATCAGGAGGGGCAACCACGAATCAGTCGGGAGGCGTTACGCCGCCTCCAGGCCTTGCGCAGACTCTGAACGGACCAACAGATCAACCACAAACTCAGCCAGGCGGTACCGGACAACTCGGATCACTGACCACTTCCGGGATTGGAAACGGACAGACGGTCGGGGGTGGCCAGATCATGGGCGTGGCCAGTGTCAGCAAGAAACAAGGAATCAAAGAATTCAACGACAAAGACGAGTATGACCAGTGGTACTTCGTTTACGACCTGCGCCTGGAGCAAAGCGGCGGCACTGGCGTAACGGTCGCTGCGCCGCGCGGAGCAACAAGTGCCACAGGATCGTCTGGTGCGCCCGGAGCTACCGGATCTTCCGGCGCTCCGGGTAGCCCGGGCACACCAAACTCTCAGAATCCTGGCTCACAGAACCCTTCGGATGCCTCAGGGCAACCCACCCCCACGGGAACTCCGACACCCCCTCCGCAGGTTCCTAACTAAAAGCAAAAAGCCTCGACATGCGACGAGGCTTTCGTTCCAAAAAAGATCGTGGTTACACGTTGAAGGAAGATCCGCATCCGCACGTGCTCTTCACATTCGGATTCTCAAACTTGAAGCCGGAAGCTTCCAGGGTTTCCACAAAGTCCACCACGCAGCCATTCAGATACATGGCGGAGGTCGCATCTACGTAAACTTTTAGGTCGTCAAAGCTATAGACCTTGTCCATGACGCCCGGAGCGTTTTCAAAGGACATGGAGTAGGAGAAACCGGAGCAGCCGCCGCCGACTACGCCAATACGCAAACCTGCCGGCACTGGATTCTGCTGGCCCATGATCTCCTTCACCTTGCTCACTGCCATAGGCGTCAAATTTACCGGCAATTTGGGAGTGGTTTCAACGTTGGGGGTCGTCGTGGTAGCCATTTTTTGATATCTCCTTGAAGCTGTCCCTATAGGCTGATTACAGCCTTATTATACACGGCTCGCGCTGATTCTATTGGGCTTCTCCCATATTGGATGAACCAGAGCATTCACCGGTCGCACAATTTTCGGCTCGCGGCTTGATTCCGCTACACAGCCGTCCTTTACCATTCAGCCGGCGGAGGCCCATCCAGCAACTCACGAAATTACTGGATTTTGCTACCTGCAGCGGGCTTATAATTCCCGTAAAGGTTCCACCTACACCCTTGACGCGACCAGCGGTTGCGGCCTCTCTGTAAGCGGAATCGGCCAAAATCCAAGGTGGTGTTTTATGATGACGCCTCTCCTCATTCTTTGGGCCGGTTTAACAGTTGTGCTCATCGTTCTCCTGATTTATCGCGGCACCCTTTCCATGCACGAAGATGACCAGCTGTTCCTGGGAAACGCTGAAGCCCACATGGCTAAAGAGCAGCAGGACTTGATTGTAAAAATGAACAAGATTGAGCCCTGGGTTAGAGTGTGCGGCGCGGGCTCTGCGCTGTTGTTTGTGCTTATCGCGGGGATAATGCTTTACTCGCGATTTAACATTTAGCCGGCTTGGGCCTGTGCCCCGTTCGCTTCGCGAAGTTGCTTGTCCATCAGAAGGATGGACAAAGGCTAAAGGAATTTGTGTTTCTCAGTCTTTCCAGGCAATTTCAGACACGTTGCGCCGCGAACGCGACCACTTCAACAGGCAACTCCAGCGCGACGCGGGCCCCATGCGGCTCAAGATTTTCCGCGTGGATCTCTCCGCCATGTTCCTTTACGATGCCATAACAGATACTCAGCCCCAGGCCGGTTCCCTTTCCGACAGGCTTCGTCGTATAGAAGGGATCAAACACACGATTTAGGTCCGTGAAGCCATTGCCGTTGTCGTCAAAGCAAAGCATCACGCGGCCATTGTTGCAGCTCGCCTCAATCCTTATCCGCTTCCTGGCAAACCCATCCAGCGCGTCAATGGAATTATTCAGTAGGTTCAACAAGATTTGCTTGAACTGATCTTCATCCAGCGCAACAGGAGGCAAGCCGGGTTCAATCTGCAACTGAATTTCGATATCGTGATTGTGCAGATGGTATTCGCGCAGCGCCAAAACGTCCTGCAAGAGCACTTCAAGATTCGCTGATTTCTTGGCCAGGCTATTCTGGCGGGCAAACCGCAGTAGATTTTCTATAATGCGTTTCATGCGCTGGGCTTCGCGCAACATTTTGTCCAGCTTCTGCCGCGCCGGTCCTTCAGGAACCTCATCGCTGATGAGCTCCGTATATCCGACAATGGAGGTGAGAGGATTATTCAATTCATGGGCAACACCGGCAACAAGCTGGCCCATGGCTGCAAGTTTTTCGGCGCGCGCGAGTTGGCGATGCAAAGCTGTGTTGTCCACCGTCACGGCCAAATCAGCCGCCAATAACTCAATCTTAGTCAGTTCTTCCGCATTCACTCGCGTTACGTCTCGTGGATCGCTCAGACCAATGCACCCGACATGCGCGCCGCGCATGGAGCGCAGCGAAACCAGCACCTGGTTCCCTTTCACCCAGTGCTCTGACGGCACAAAGCGGGCATCGCTTGGTACCTGACCGTATTTTTCCATTTGCTCTGAGCTCAGTTTTACCGATCTCTCACCCAATCTCCGGCCTACGGTACAGGCTTCCACCAGGTCTTCAAACTTCCATACTTCATTGCATTTGTGTTCGATCAGAGTTTTAGCATCGCCTTCATAGCCGGCGTGCCCCGCGCAATACAGGTTTCTGCCGTCGTGGCTGAGAATAATTACAACACGATCAAACGTGCTGGTTTCCCGAATGGCACCGGCGATTTCATTACCTACTGAATTTACGTCGACGCCGCTCAGCAGCCTTGATGTAATGCCGGAAAACTTTTGCAATTGGTGGTTCAGTTTTTGTTCACGGCGACGCGCTGAGCGTAAAAAGTCTGATTTGTCTTCCAGCAGCGTCAGGATCATCCCAAAAGCGACAAAGAATTTGGGCGTATTCCAGAGCTCAGGATTGATCTTAAGATTGGGCGCCCATACATCCATCATTTGCCCAATCGGAAAAACCGCGCCCCACAGAAGAAAGCCTCCAGCACTGGTGACAACGCCGGGCGACCACCGTGGATAGCGCCGGAAAAATAAGAATCCCGGGAACGCAAAGCCCACGGTAAGAATCGCCAGAAAACCGAAATCGTAGTGCGCATGCCATGCCTTTACCATGGCCACTGTTCCGGTACCTGCAACGATCGGCGCCCAAACAAAGAACGTAGTAAAGACCTTGCGGCGCAGTACCACGAACAATGGCGTTCCATAAAAAATAATGGCGGCACAGGAAATGTAGAGCCAACGCCAGTTCAGTTCGTACGCCAATCCCGCGGTGTAAGCCAGCGCAGGCACGCCGCTCAAGGTCAGCAGGCAGAATGTCAGGAACCTGTTTTCAAAGAACGATGTCAGTGAAGCGACGAAATACAGACCGGAAAGCTGGAGGCAGCCTAAATCAACCATGAACATCCAGGGCTTCAGATTGCCGTCGGCTGGCTCAAACACCTGGACAAAAAAGTGAATAAAGATGAGTACCCAGGCCCCGATCCACAGATGTAGGCGCGGCGATTTAATATGCCGGCGTAGCGCTACAAAAATGCCCACCATGACGGCCAACACCAGGATGGTAGGGAGTTTGTCGAACAAGATGGCCATTTCCACAATTTCCTAGGTTTTTGGGGAGCCCAAAATTTAGCATGACCATTCTAAGAAGGCGCTTACAAAAATCACCTCAGAAGTGACCTAGGTAACCCCTTAGAAAACAGGTATTTAGTTCCGCTTTAGGAAAACTGCTTTTGACCCAGTTCCGCCACAGCCGCTATACTGCCAACACCACCCAAACCGCGCCAATGTTTTGACGATCGAACCGCGCGAAAGGGCGATTAGCTCAGCTGGTTAGAGCGCCTGCCTTACAAGCAGGAGGTCCACGGTTCGAGTCCGTGATCGCCCACCATTAAGCCGCCCACATGTGGGCGGCTTTTAGTATCCCTATTCAACTACCAGCTTGGCTTCCATGTCGTCATGGTGTGGGCCGCAGATAATTCCGCAAACAACCTTGTATTCGCCCTTGGGCGGGTTCTTCAGAGTAACGGTCGCCGGCTGTCCTGTGCGTACCGGCTCTTTAATCTTCAGTCCGGGCACATCAAAGCCGTGCTGGACATCGGCGGTTGAAATTTCTAATTCCGTAGTCTGGTTGGCCTTTACGTGAATAACTGGCGGCTCAATTGTGTATTTCTTCATCACAACATGAATGTGCACGTCTGCCAATGATTTTGGCTGGTTCCGACAGCCAATGGGTAGAAGGACTAAAGTTAAGGCAAATAAAGGAAGTAAGCTTTTATTCATATTCAATTTGAGGAGCTAAGGTAACAAAAAGTTACGCCCCTAGTCTTATATACATCCTGAATTTATTTCCTCCAAAGGTCCTTTTGGGGCGCAGAACATAGTAAATTAATTTTTGAGTCGGAGCGGCATGGAAACCATCCAAAAGAAGGCAGAGGAAGGTATCACCAGCGAACTGGCGCTCGTCCAGGCAGCCAAGAAAGGCGATCTGGAGGCATTCAGTGAGCTGGTTCGGCGGTATGACCGCAATGTCTTCCGTATAGCACAGCACATCACGCATAACGAGGAAGACGCACAGGACGTGGTCCAGGACGCATTCCTCAAGGCATATCAGAACCTTGAGCAGTTCCAGGGTAATTCCAAGTTTTACACCTGGCTGGTTCGGATTGCCGTAAATGAAGCGTTGATGCGGCTGCGCAAGCGGCGCAACGACCGGACTGTATCGCTTGATGAAGACGTTGAAACGGAAGACGGATCCATTCCCCGCGAAGTGGCGGATTGGAGCCCAAATCCGGAGCAGCTTTACGGTACGTCAGAATTGGGCGACATCCTGAAGAAGACGATTCAAGGCCTTTCGCCGGGATTTAGAACGGTGTTCGTGTTACGAGATGTTGAAGGGCTTTCCACGGAGGAAACAGCAGAAATGCTGAATTTGAGCGTACCTGCGGTAAAATCCCGACTGTTACGGGCACGCTTGCAGCTCCGGGAACGTCTGGCGCGGTATTTCAAGAATAAAAAGGGCGGAGACGGCCAACAGTGAAATGCACTGAGTTCCTACAAGAGTTGACCGATTATCTTGACGGCAAGATCAGCGAGAACCTGAAAATCGAGCTGGATGAACACCTTCATTGGTGCAAAGAATGCCATGTGGTCATGAATACCACCAAGAAAACCATCGAAATTTATCGCGATAATGAGCTTTATGAGCTTCCAGAGGGCCTCCGAAGCCGCCTCCACGATGCCATTATGACGAAATGCCGGGGCAGCAAGTCCGGGAAGAAATCTACCACTTAGATACTATTCCATTCATTTCATATACTTACGCTAGATACGTGTATTTATTACATGATCCTGCGCGATGAAAAATTTATGCCGATCAGACAACGAACCTTTTTCAGCTACTCAGAATCTAATGTAACAGTACGGCGAGACATGAACTAATGTGTACATTGGGACATGTCCTGTAGTACAATGTTGCTTGAGTCGGCAAGTTAACGCTTCCAATGGGAGACCCGAAGTCTGGGGGTGGTGAATTATGGCGAGTCTGCTCGATGTCCTCTTCGGTTGCAGTCACAAGAATTTCAGCTTTCCTATTACCAAACGGCCCGGCCAGAGGCTTTCACCTGCGGCACAGCTTACTGGTACCTATGTCGCTTGCCTGGGCTGCGGCAAAGAGTTTCCATATGACTGGCATGAAATGAAGATAATCGAGTCCATGCCAAAGAATTCAAAGGCCTTAGCCGCCAATGCCGCTGAGTCATTTGCCGGCAAATAGTCCTGAAGTAAGCTGGGCTAGCCAGATGTAGAGCTGCGGAAGTTCCCCAAGTGCTTCCGCCAGCGGCTTTCCGGCGGGTCTTGGAAATATGTTATTTCTGCCCTTTTTCCTATCCGCCCTGGGCCAGCCACGATCCTGTAGGTTCTGCCTGAAGTAACCAAAGATTTATTCAAGTCCTGTCCTTCAGAGTGCGTTTGTGTCATCATTCCTTCCAATTTGGAGGAATTCCATGAAAACTTCCGGTGGATCCAAAACATCACGCGATTATGGCGTATTTCGACGGAGCCTTAATCGCCAGAATGCTCGGCTGACAGAATCGACTTGCAAGAATTGCCGCTCCTTTGTGGCCGCCAGTGTACGCCCTGACTTGCTGGACTTTATTGAGAAACTCCATCTCTGCATTCTGGACAGTCAGTTCTCCTCAAGAGCCACGACCTAGGCTTTGTCACCGCGAGACAAGATCATAAACAGCAAAACAGGCGACCCAGAGGCCGCCTGTTGGCTTTATAGCTTATTCGGTTACTGATCGCGACGCTTCAATGTCGGACGGTCGTCGTCCTTCTTGTCGCCATCCTTAGAAGCTGTACTCTGTCCGCGACGCAGGCTCGGCTTGTTGGGATTGGCGTTATCTTCCACCTTGTGGCGGTTCTCAATGGCCGCAAGGCGTGCTTTCATGTCATTGAATTCCGATGTCGTCTCAATGTACTGGTCTCTGGGGGGAAGGATCGTTGCGATCTCTTCCTGAGATTTGGTGATCCGGTCCGGCGTTTGCGGATGGTCAGTAAAAACCTTGGCCATCGATCCTGGCTTCTTCTTTTCCTGCGCCTGGATTTTTTCAAAGAAGTTTACAAACTCATTCGGATCATAGCCGGCTTTGTACATGTACTGAATGCCCAAATAGTCGGCTTCAGCCTCAAAACCCCGGGAGAACTTGAGGAACGTCATGGGAATGCCGATCCCAGCAGCTTCCCTTGCCGCCAAGCCAATGCCACCGCCTACGAAAATCAGCGGCAGGCTAGCGTAATTGATGAACTGATAGCGCGTAAGCTGGCGCGTGGTGTGGCGTGCCGCGACGTGGGCAATTTCATGCGCCATAACGCCAGCCAGCTCGGCTTCATTATCGGCAGCTAAAATGAGGCCGGAATTAACGTAGAAAAACCCGCCCGGCAGCGCCATGGCATTGATCACATCAGAGTCAACCACTTTGATGGTAAAGGGAACCTTGGCGTCAGAGTTCCGCACCAGGTTCTGGCCAACGCGATTTACATATTCATTGATGGTGGGATCGGTTACCAGCTTCAGGCTGGCTTCAATCTGGGTAGCGTATTCCTTACCCATACGGATTTCGCTCTCAATCGAGTACCAGTCCCAGCCGGCGACTTTGCGGTTGCCAATAGCATCCACGTCGTCTTTGCCGCCGCTGTGCTTGTTCTTCTTGGCTTCTTTTTTCTCCTTTTCCAGCTCTTTCTTCTCTTTGTCCCGCTCTTTCTTGTCTTTCGTCTCTTGATCCTTGTCTTTCTTGTCTGCATCTTTGCTCTGATCAGCGGGCTGGGCTTGGTCGGCTACAGGCTGGTTTGCCTTCTGATCCGTTGCAGCGGGCTTTTGGTCTCCGGGCTGTACCTGATTTTGGTCAGCGGTAGTCGTTTTCTGATCAGCAGGCTGCTGCTGACTGCTGGGAGTTTGGATCTTGGTTTTGTCATCCTGAGCAAAAGCTGAAGAAGAGAGGCTGAGGCCAGCGACCAGCACTAGCGCTACGAATAGGGAACGGAATTTCATAAGCACACTCCTGCCGGATGGGCCTTTTGGGAGAGAACATCCTCATTATAGCGCCCGACAAACCACACCGTAACAGTTTAGATTTCTCCCGTAGAAGATGCGATGCAGAAATCGTCAGGGTTGGTTACCTCTGAAGGGACTCCAAAACGGGTAAAGTTTGGTAAAGACCCGGCCCTCAGGTGTTTGTCAGTGGTTTGAGTGGTTTCTTTGAGGATTTCAACCCGCTTTGCACGCCACTCGCCGGATTTGTCCTGGTAAGCGGTAATCCTGACTTCCTGGCCTTTGACCAGACAGTCAGAGTTGCAGTTATGACGCTGGCTCGAGGCTGGTACTTCTTCTCCGTAGACGATTTCTGCGTGCGCCACTTCCACCCGCCGCAGCATCTGATTTCTGCCTTCTACAAAGATCCAGCCTTTTACCGCGGGCACATTCGCTGGGGGATCGGCGATCTTCCCGCGAAAGGTTCCATCCACGGCGAACGCGGCAGGGCCGAACGCAAGTAGTCCAAACGCGAGACTCACCACCCAGCAGAGCAGCCTCATAGTAATTCTGATGCAGGGCTCTGCGGCAGCGTTCTCCGCTTAATCGTAATACTCAAGTCCCAAGTGGGTAATCAGCAGCTCGCCCCGCAGATGGCGCAGCGTGTTTTTCAGCTTCATCAGTTGGATGAAAAGATCGTGCTCTGGATAAAGCCCCGGCACAGTCATAGGCGATTTCAGGTAGAAGCTCAGCCATTCCTGCACGCCCAAACCTTTCAAAGCTTCGCTGCGCTTCGCGAGATCAAGGAAAAGAATCAGGTCAAGCACAATTGGTGCCGCCAGAATTGAGTCCCGGCACAGGAAATCCACCTTGATCTGCATGGGGTAGCCAAGCCAGCCAAAGATATCAATGTTGTCCCAGCCTTCTTTATTGTCGCCGCGCGGCGGGTAGTAATTAATCCTGACCTTGTGGTGAATTTTGCCGTAAAGATCAGGATACAGCTCCGGCTGCAGAATACGGTCCAGCACGGAAAGCTTGGATTCTTCCTTGGTCTTGAAAGAGCCGGGATCTTCCAGCACTTCCCCATCGCGATTGCCCAGGATGTTGGTGGAAAACCAGCCATTCATCCCGATCATGCGCGCCTTAAATCCTGGCGCAAGAATGGTCTTCATCAACGTCTGCCCGGTCTTAAAATCTTTTCCTGCGATTGGCGCATTATTCGCCTTGGAAAGCTCCATCATCACCGGAATATCCACGGTGAGATTCGGCGCGCCATTCGCGAACGGAACGCCTTCCATCAAGGCAGCGTAGGCATAGATCATGGAAGGAGCAATCTTGGGATCATTTTCTTTCAGACCGCGCTCAAAAGCTTCAAGAGTTTCATGCACCGCGCTCTGCTTAGTGAATGTTTCCGTAGACGCGCACCAGATCATGACCAGCCGGTCCGCCCCGGACTTCTTTTTGAAATCGCGAATGTCTGCGCGCAACTGCTCTGCCAGATCGCGCTTGTTCTTGCCTTTTTTCACGTGCTTGCCGTCAAGCAATTTCACGTAATTGCGATCAAACACCGCTTTGCGCGGCTTGATGGATTTCATGAAAGGCTTAATCTGGTTGAGCAGATCTTTTTCCAGCACGCCGGCATTCATGGCTGAGGCATAAGCGTCTTCTTCAAAGATGTCCCAGGCTGTGAATACAAGGTCTTTCAAGTTGGCCAGCGGCACAAAATCTTTGATCTTTGGTGAGCGATTGTCCGTGCGCTTTCCCAGCCGGATAGTGCCCATCTGCGTAAGCGAGCCAATGGGCTTGGCAATTCCCTTGCGAATGGCCTCAACCCCGGCAACAAATGTGGTGGCTACAGCACCCATTCCGACAATCATTACGCCCAGCTTGCCACGTGCTGGAGCTATTTTGCTTGCGGTCGTCTTTTCAGCAGCAGAAGAAGCCATTAATTTACGGAACCATCCTTGTGCAGCGGGTCAGTTTGAAAACTGACCCGCTGATAGTATCAGCGTCTAGCGATTCGCTTGCAAATCGCGGGCCTTAAGGCAGACGTTCATCGCGAAACGATGAATTATGTGTTCGGGCCTTTTCGAAACTGTTTGGAAATACCAGAATTCACTCACTTACCAGCACCGAAGAGAGGTGAGTGGAAACTTATTATCTTCTCGTATTAAGACGGGTTTGTAAACATTTGTATCAATAGCCAAAATCAATTCGATGAAGAAGAGGAAATCTCAGGGAGTATATGTTTGTCGAAAAGCGCCACTTCATCCGGCGTCGGCGCCTGGAATATTTCTATCCATTGGTTCAGTTCATCGCGCTCTATTGGAGGCTTCTCCATGCCCCGGCGTTGGGTTCTTTCGAACAAGACATCCACAGTGGCGGAGAGATAATGTAACTCGACCGCAGCACCCAACGAGCGCGCTCCCAGGCGTAATGCATCCCTCTCTGACCTGCCCCACGTGCCCCATTCAATGATTACAGTCAATCCCAAAGCAAGAAGTTTTTGGGCCAACTTCCACTGCAACCTTTCAACCTTGCCTCTGGCTTCTCGTTGTAAACATTGATTGAAAGAGATTCCATCCATTCGTCAGGGCAAAAGCGTACCGCGAGAAGACTAGCTTCGAGCGCCTTGGCGCGACTCGTTTTTCCCGAACCAGGCAGGCCACACACGATAATCAATCTTGGACCCGCGTCAGACATCACGCCTCCGCTCGAATCCGTCCCTTCCAGTGTGACCACACAAACCACGTAATCCCAGCCAACAGCAGCAGGATGATCACCGCGTCCAGCCGGTGGAACCACTGTTTTAATCGCGGGTCTTTGTCCCAGTGCTCGCCCAGTTTCATGCCGATCCAAGCCAGCACAAAGCACCACGGCCACGAGCCGATGAAGGTATAAACGTGGAAGCGCAAACGCGGCATGCGCGCAACACCCGCGGGCAGCGCAATGAAAGTCCGGATCACTGGAAGCAATCGCCCGATTAAGACGGCGACGGCGCCAAAGCGTTTAAAGAATCGCTCAGCCAGATCCAACTCATGTCGACCAAGGAAAATGTAGCTTCCGTATCGCTCAATCAGAGGTCTTCCGCCGTAGTGCCCAATCTCATAAGCAACGACGGACCCAAGATTGCAGCCAATAGCGCCGGCACTGGCCGCCAGCAAAAGATTGAGTTGCCCCTTGTACACCAGAAATCCGGCAAAGGGCATGATGATTTCTGAAGGCAGCGGAATACACGCCGACTCAATGCCCATCAGGAACATCACGCCGAAATATCCGGCTTTAGAGATTACGGCGATGATGAACCCGGCAAGGGCAGCAATGATTTTTTCTATCATTCAGTGGGGTCTTTAAATTCAGAAATCGTGCGATCAGAAATCCTGTGAGTCCTGCGTGAAGGTATACCCCGGCAAAGTCATCCCGCTCGCATCCTTGGTGATTTTCACGCGGACGGTTTCGGCATCGGGAGCGCTTACCTTCGCCGGTCGCAGCATGGCGTATTGGGTAAACAACTCGCCGTAAACTTTGGTGACGAGAAAGTTATCTCCGTTTTCGTCACTGCGCCAGACCTGCCCTGCTTGCACTGCTTTGACCATGAATTCCAGATTAATAAGTGAGGCTCACATTGGTCAATGCCTGAGAACCATGGATAGCACTCAGCATTCGGCACTCAGCATTCGGCATTCAGCACGTTTGCCTTTGCTTTCTCCGTGCCCCGTGTCTCAGTGGTAGGTTCTGTTCCCCAGACTGCGGCTAATCATTCCGGCAACTTTCCGCTCAACAACTCTTCCAGCCCCGCCGCCGGGCAGCGCACGCCAACATAAAAAGTCCCGAACAGGGCATACACGGCGCTGACCTCATCAAAACGCATTTCATAAATCAATTTCTTGAAAATCAGCGGGTCATCGGCAAACAAATCGACGCCCCACTCCCAGTCGTCAAAGCCAATTGATCCGGTGATAATCTGCCTGACGGTACCGGCGTAGCGGCGGCCAACCAGCCCGTGCTCTTCCATCTGCCTCTGGCGCTCCTCAATGGGCAGGCTGTACCAGTTCTTGTCTTCGCCTCGGCGGCGATCCATAGGATAGAAGCAGATGTAGCGGTTGGGCGGAATCTGCGGAAACAAACGCGGACGCATGGCTTCTGTTTGGCGCTTGATCGTTTCTTCAATCACCTCATTCCACTCCGGCGAATGCGGTTGAGTTCCCTGCTCCCGCAACGTGCGGTACATCTTGACTGAAGAGTCATAGAGACCAAGCTCCACCACGGATAAGAAGGAAGTGGTCTGCTCCAGATAATCGCTCAGCCGCAGGCGGGAAATGGCCAGTTCGGCGGCCTTGAGCTGGTCAAAAGAATTGCGGAAATGCATTACAAGTAGATCGCCTTTATGGCCGAGCAAAGAGAATATGGCGGTCTGCCCGGCAACGTCGCTTTCCATCTTCAGCAGCGCGGCAGAGGCTTCTGCGGCGATCTCATGCTGCTGCGCCGCGTTCAGCTTGCGCCACTCCGCCCAGCGGAAGCGGAACATCTGGTGCAATACGCTGGAACCTTCAAGTGTTAGCGGAACCGCATGCAGGTCACTACTCAAAATTTTCATGTCAGCCTTTGTGGTGGCCATTTTCTCTTCCTTGTTCCCTCTGCCTATTGTGATTGTAAGCCCGCTGCTTTAGATTTTGTGTCATGCCTGTCGCAAAAACCTCCGCCGCAAAAACGGTCGCTGGCAAGACCAAGTCCTGGCCAAAGCTACCTGCCAAAGCCGCACCCCCGAAGTCCACAGCCGCCAAAACCAAGGCTGTCGGCGGCAAGTACGATCGGCTGGCCCCGGAACGTGTTCAGGACATTCTAAATCGCCTTGACAAGCGCTATCCCAATGTCCGCTGCGCACTGCACCATAACAGCGCCTGGGAGTTGCTGGTTGCCACCATCCTATCCGCCCAATGTACTGACGTGCGCGTCAATATGGTTACGCCGATGCTGTTTCAAAAATACCCCACGCCCCAGGCATTTGCCGCTCTTAAACCCGAGCAGCTTGAGCCCGATATCCGCTCGACCGGCTTCTTTCGAAATAAGTCCAAGTCAATTGTCGGGGCAGCCAAAGGCGTAATCGAAGAATTTGGCGGCCAGGTGCCGGACGACATGGACAAACTGCTTTCCCTTCCTGGCGTAGCTCGTAAGACGGCTAATGTCGTGCTGGGATCATGGTTTGGAAAAGCCGTAGGCGTTGTTGTCGATACTCACGTCCATCGCATCTCTCGACGGCTGGAACTTACAAAGGCTGACGATCCCAAAAACATTGAGCAAGATCTAATGAAAGTGATCCCGCAGACGAAGTGGATCGACTTTTCACACCAGATCATCCATCATGGTCGCGCGCTGTGTATTGCGCGCCGACCAAAGTGTGCCGAGTGTCCGCTGGAAAATATCTGCCACGCCGCGGACAAGACTTGGTCCACCGTAGAGATACATAAGACGGCCAAGCCATAAAAACCTACCACGGAAACACGGACACGGAGAAAGGCAAATGTTGGATTTCTATCTTGGCTTGAAACTGGCACAATCTGAAGGTCAATACGGAATCTTAGGTCACATAATATCCAGCGCCGGAGGCGCGTCGCGAAGTTAGCCCGGCCTGAGGCGAGCATATGCGAAGTCGTAAGGCTGGGTCGGGATGAGCCCGGAAGGGCGGCACAAATAAATGAAACACATTCGCATAAGCGCTCTGTTCATAATCGGGCTAATCACCGCTTCCGCGGCCATTTCACAAACTCCTGCACCATCCGTACCCAGCGTCATCACCGACCCGGCGCAGATCACGTCCAAAGAAAAATTCGATGTGCAAACGCTCAGCATTGAAAAGCTGTTCATGTCGCACAGCATCGGAGAAAGCACATGGTCACCCGACGGCAAGCAGGTGGCGTTCATTAGCAATATGAGCGGACGCAATAATATCTGGCTGGTGCCTGCGCAAAGCGGGTGGCCGACGCAACTTACGATAAGCAACCAACGTCAGGCAAACATTACCTGGTCCCCGAAAGGCCGCTGGATCGCCTACGCCTCTGACGATAACGGCAACGAGCAATACGATCTATTTCTGCTGTCCACCAGCAACGGCCAGATCGTGAACCTGACCAACACCCCTGAGATATCCGAGGAAGGGGCGGTCTGGTCGCCGGACGGGGAAAGGCTCGCATACAGCGTAAAACCGAAAGAGGCGTCGAACTATGAAATCGATGTAATGGAAGTTGATACGAAGAAGGTAACCCACATCACGCGCAATACTGCTAAAGGATTCAGCAACTATGTAGCCTCGTGGTCGCGCGATGGAAAATGGCTGGTTTTCAACCGTCAAGACGCTTCAAGCAAAGACAGCAGCGTCTTCATTGCAAATTCCGTCACTGGTCAAGCCACCAGCCTTACGCCACACAATGGCGAACAAAAGTTCTTTGCCACTGACATCTCGCCCGACGGCAAGACTCTAGTGCTTTCGTCCAACTCAGGCAATGGATATGACAATGCGGCCCTTCTGAACGTTGCAACCAGAAAGCTTACCTGGCTTACGACGGAGAAATGGCGTGTTGATAACGTTAAGTTTTCCCCCGATGGCAAAAAGCTTACCTGGACGACTGACGTCGATGGCAACCATGACATCGCGATCTATGACCTGAACACTCGGCAGACACAAATAATGGCTATACCCAAAGGCTACAACACGCTAGGAGGTTCGGAGTCTCCATTTTCAGGCGACGGCACGCGCCTGCTTTACGGCCACAACGGCCCCAATGCCCCGAATGATCTTTGGGTCTATGACCTGGCCAGTCACAAATCGGTCCAGATAACGCATTCGCTTTTTGGCGGTGTACGCAGTGAAGACATGGTGGAACCCTACCTAGTCCACTATCCCAGCAAAGACGGGAAATGGCAGATCTCAGCATTTGTGTATGTGCCTTATAGCGCGCAACGCAATGGAAAGAACGCGGCGATAGTTTTCATTCATGGCGGGCCTGAGGCCCAATTTGAGAATTTCATGGTTCGCCCGATCCAGTATCTGGTGAACCAAGGATACTTTGTGATTGCGCCCAATTATCGAGGTTCCGCGGGATACGGCAAAGAATTCCAGAACGCTAATCGTTTCGACCTGGGCGGCGGCGATCTGGAAGACGTGATATCCGCAGCCGACTGGATGGTGAAAACCGGCTACGTTGACACAAAAAAAATCGCAGTTTTCGGCGGCAGCTACGGCGGATATTTGAGCATGATGGCCGTGACCAAAGCGCCGGAACGCTTCGCCGCCGCTGTGCCCTGGATTCCTTTCGTGAACTGGTTCACCGTCTTTGAAAATACCAGTCCAGAGCTGCGCGAATTCATACTAGCCAACATGGGTGATCCGAATAAAAACGTGTCGCGCTTCAAAGAGCGGTCACCTATTTACTTGGTCGACCAGATCAAAGCTCCCCTGCTCCTGTTCGCCGGCGGCAACGATCCGCGGTGCCCTAAAACCGAAGCGGAGCAGGTGGCGCAAGCGATTAAGAAACGCGGGGGTGTAGTTGAGCTTAAGGTGTACGAAGATGAAGGTCATGGCTTCACCAAGGTGGAAAACCAGATTGACTTCAATACACGTGTTGCTGAGTTCCTAAAGAAATATGTTCCTCCGGAAAAATGCGGATGTAATCTCGAATAATTATGAATTCAAGCGGCTTCACCGCAAAGGACGCAGAGAGCGCAAAGATTTGATCTTAAAACGTATAGTCCTTTTCGTCGTTAGGGGACCTTTGCAGTGAAGCGCTATTCGTCCCTGTGCGTAGTCAGCACATGCTTCGCAATCGCCAGAGCCAGGCCTTCCATCGTGTATTCCAGCGCTTCGATGTTTGGCTTGAAACCCGCCTGCCGTAGCGTGTCGCTCGTAACCGGTCCAATGGACGCCAGCCATATCTCGCGCAGTCCATGCCAATGGTCTTTCTCCAGCAACGACAAAAAGTTTGTCGCCGTAGACGAACTGGTGAAGGTCACAATGTCCGGGCGCGATGTGTCATTGGAAAACAGCCGATTCAGTTTCGCCTTGGCTCCTTTGGGTACATGCGTCTCATAGGCTTCAACCACATCAACTTTCGCACCGCTCTTTTTCAATTCGACGGGCAGAACATCGCGTGCCACCTTTGCGCGAACCAGCAGCACGCGCTTGCCTTCCGTTTTTCCCTTTAGGGCTTCCACCACGGCTTCGGCAACATAGCGGTCCGGGGTCACAGCAACCTTTAATCCCCCATTTTCTATTTCGCGCTGCGTTGCGGGCCCAATGGTTGCGATCCGGAGATGTGCCAGTTTTGCAGGCGCGATGCGCAGCTTTTTGAGTCGCGCAAATAACGCCTCGACTCCGTTTACGCTGGTAAGAATCAGCCAGTCATATTTGGCGACATTTTTCAGCGCCGCATCCAGAGATTTGTAACTGCTTGGCGGCTTGATCTCGATGGTAGGAATTTCAATTACCTCGGCGCCCATTTCGCGCAAAGGTGCGGCCAGTCCGCCCGACTGTTTGCTGGCGCGAGTACTCAGAATCCGCCAGCCGCTGAGCGGTTCTTCTTGCTTCGCGATCTGGGCTGTTTTCGTGGGACTCACAGCAGCCTTCTTGATGCCCGCAGCTGATTTATTTGCGCTCATGGCTGCTTTGGTACTTCAACTTCCTGCGCGTACACGTCTCTCAGAATCTTATCCCCTCCGCGGCGCAACAAAACCTGTGCTGTCTCGCGGCCCAGTTTCACGCCATCCGTGCCATCGGCTTGCTCGCGCAAAATCTGACTTCCGTCGGGACGGCCAACCATGGCACGTAAAAAGAGACGACCGTCCCTTTTCTCAGCATACGCTCCTATCGGCACCTGGCACCCGCCCCCCATCGATCCCAGCAACGCGCGCTCGCAATTGATGGCAGCCTGCGTGTCGGCGTCATTCAGAAATGCCAGCAGCAATTTTGTCTGCTCATCGCCACGGCGAATCTCAATGGCCAACGCTCCCTGCCCTACCGCAGGACACATAATGTCGGACGAAATACGCGAGCGCACTCGCTTGTCCAGCCCCAGGCGATGCACCCCTGCTGCCGCGAGAATAATTGCGTCATATTCGCCGGATTCAAGCTTTCTGAGTCGTGTGTCCACATTGCCGCGCAGGGGGAAAACTTCAAGGTCAGGACGAACTGCCTTCAACTGGCATTGCCGGCGCAGACTGCTGGTGCCGACCTTCGCACCCTGCGGCAGCTCATCGAGGCTGGAAAATTTTACGGAAATAAAAGCGTCGCGCGGATCTTCCCGCTTCATGACCGCCGCCAACTCAAACTCCTCCGCCAACTCGGTTGGGACGTCTTTCAGGCTATGTACGGCAAGGTCAACGCGTTTTTCATGCATCGCGTCTTCAATCTCCTTCGTAAACATGCCTTTCGTGCCAACTTTGGCCAGCGCAACGCTCGTGATCTTGTCGCCCGTGGTCTTGATGACCTCTATCTCGACCCCGTGCCCCTGTTCGCGCAGCAAAGCCGCTACATGGTTCGCCTGCCACAGCGCCAGCTGCGAGCCTCGCGAGCCTATTTTAAGCTTGGCCATTTACTCTTTCGGTTTTCCAGTATTCAGGTTGAACAGCCGCCTGATCATCTCATGGATGGTAGCAGCCTCTGGATGGTCAGTGGATGATTTGAGCGTTGTAATGGGCGTATGCAGGAGTTTGTTGATGATGCCGCGGGTCATCGCGTCAATGGCGGCTTCCTGCTCCGGCGTGATCGTTCCCAGTTTGCCTCTGATGCGGTCGATTTCCGCCTGCCGGATGGTCTCGCAATATTCCTGGAGCGAGAGAATTGTCGGCACCACGGCCAGCGACTTCATGCGCGAAGCGAAGCGATCAACCTCAAGCTCAATGATTTTCTCCGCGCGCTCGGCTTCCTTCTTGCGCTCACTTGCATTGTCTGAAGCCACTGACTGGAGATCATCCACATCGTACACGAACATTCCGTCCACTTTGTTCATGTCCGGATGAACATTGCGGGGTACGGCAATATCGATGAAAAACACAGGACGGCTGCGGCGGCCCTTGCGCAGGCGTTCGCCATGCTCGCGGAGAAAGAGCGGCTCTGTAGCGCCGGTAGAAGTGAGGATTATGTCGGCGTTGTCCGCCGATTCATGTAGCTGCTCAAATGGCACGGCATGGCCGCCAAATTCTTCCGCCAACTCTATTGCCCGCTGATGGGTGCGATTGCTCACAATAATGTTTTTTGCGCCACGGGCGATCAAGTGGCGCGCTGCCAGTTCCGCCATTTTCCCCGCGCCAACCAGATAGACAGTCTTGTCTTCGAGCGATCCAAAAATCTTTTCTGCCAGCTGCACCGCAACGGACGCAATAGAGACGCTGGAGCTGCCGATTGAAGTCTCCGAGCGTACCCGTTTGGCCACGGCAAAAGCGCGAGAAAGCAACGCTTCCAGCGAAGAATGAATGGCTCCCATACCCCGGGCCACTGCATACGCTTCTTTTACCTGGCCCAGAATCTGCGGTTCGCCCACCACCATAGAGTCAAGGCTGGAAGCGACGCGAAAAACGTGCCGCACCGCTTCACGCTGCTCAAATTCATAGATATGCGAATTGAGCGCCGTTGGGCTTACTCCAAAATAGTTGCCGAGAAATCCTCGCAAATCGACACCCTGCTTGGTGCTGGTTACCACTTCAACGCGATTGCAGGTGGAAAGCACCATGCCTTCATCCACGCCGGGCTGTTGCACCAGGCTGCGGATGGCGTCCGGTAGTTGCGCTTCAGGCACAGCAAGCCGCTCGCGCACTTCAAGGGGCGCGCTGTTATGGTTCACGCCGATAACGTGAAAATTCATGGAGCAATAAACCTGTGCAATTGGCTGAAATTGTTGGCCGCCCAGGCCAGCATAGCTGTGCCGAAAGCAAACGTCGCCAAATACGCCGCCCGTCGGCCACGCCATCCTGCATTCCAGCGCGTGTACAACAGGACCATGTAGATCACCCACATCAGCCCGGAAAGCAAAATTTTTGGATCGGCAAAATATCTGCTGCCATAGCGCGCTTCCGCCAGAATCGATCCGGCAATCAGCCCTAGCGTCATGAAAGGAAAGCCCCAGATCAGGCATTTGAAGCCAATTTCGTCGATGGTCGCCAGGGCCGGCAACCGTGACCAGAAGCCGCTCATCCCCGCCTTGCTCTTCAAGTTGCGTTCCTGCAGCAAATACAGAATGCTAGCCACAAAGCTGAAGAATAGCGCTGAGTACCCGATGAGAATAAGAGCCACGTGGATGTAAATCCACTGCGTGCTTACGAACAGCGGAGCGGAAGGCTCGGTCGGCTCGGCATAAGACGAAGCTGAAAAAGTAAGCCAGAAGACCAATGGAAACACTGCCAGCCCCGGCGAAGTGGCACGGAATCGGGCATAAATGATAAAGAAAAATACCATCAGCACGAACGCCAGCAATGATTCCAGCCCGTGCATAGACGTGGGTGCCCACCTACCGCTGAACATGGCGTTTTCTACGATGGAAACAAAATGAAACACCATCCCCAGCCCCACCGCAGGCAGGGTGATTCGGGTCAGGACTTTCCTGCCGCCCCAGAATGACGCCAGGGCGTAAAGCAGGCCTACCCCGTACAAACTCAGGGCCACGCGAAGCCAAAACAGCGGAAGCATAAGTTATTGCAAATTATAGCCGCGAGCGCGTTAGAAGGCCCGTGATAAAGCGCACAAAGGTACCTTCGCTGCCCGCCAAATAGGGCGTACGCCTTAAAGAGTTTCAGCGAATTGAGAGCTTTCGGTACTTTTCCGCCGCTGACTCTGAAGAAATGTGCGTGTAATAGACCTCTTTCAGGAAGTAGGGCTTTGCCTTGGTACCCATGATGGGCAGAATCTCAATGTGCCAGTGGTAATCCTCGTCCACGGTTTTCCAATATTGCAGGATGTTCGATTTCTGATAAGTGTTTGGTACTGTGTGCAGCACCAGATAAAACGATTCAGAAACGCTCATTACCCGCTGTAATGTTCTGCGAATCAAGCCAGACAATTCGCTCAGATGGGCCGACTTCGAAGTAATCGAGCGTTCAAAGGAAGATTCATGCTTGCGGGGCATGATCCAAATCTCATA
>JBAVLE010000030.1:0-5546 GCA_049688735.1 Candidatus Angelobacter sp.
GCGATTATCCCCGCGCTTACATTTGCGATGAGTGCGTTGCCGTCTGCAACTCCATTTTGGAAGACGACCGCACGGAATCGCATGCCGCAGCCGCTCCCAACCATCTGCCCAAGCCGCAAGAGGTCAAGACGTTCCTCGACGAATACGTCATCGGCCAGGACCAGACCAAGAAAAAACTTTCCGTCGCCGTTTACAACCACTACAAGCGGATCCACATGAACCGCACCAAGACAGGCGAAGTGGAGCTGACAAAATCCAACATCATGCTGATCGGCCCCACGGGCACCGGCAAAACTCTGCTGGCCCAGACGCTGGCCCGCATGCTCGATGTGCCTTTTGCCATTGTGGACGCCACCACGCTCACTGAAGCCGGCTACGTGGGTGAGGACGTTGAAAACATTGTTTTGAAATTGTTGCAGGCTGCCGATGGCGACGTGGGCCGCGCGCAAACCGGCATCATCTATATCGACGAAATCGACAAAATTGGCCGCAAGGATGAGAACCCTTCCATCACGCGCGACGTAAGCGGTGAAGGCGTGCAGCAGGCGCTACTCAAGATCCTTGAAGGCACCGTGGCCAACGTTCCTCCGCAGGGCGGACGCAAGCATCCCCACCAGGAATTTACACCTGTCGATACCACCAACATTCTCTTCATCTGCGGCGGCGCGTTTGTTGGATTAGAAAAGATTGTTGCCCGGCGCATTGGCAAAAAATCCATGGGCTTCCGCACCAGTGAAGCCAAGGAAAAAGAATTTACTGAAGCCAGCAAGCGTGACACTGAGCTGCTGCAGAAAGCCGAGCCCCAAGACCTGGTCCGCTTCGGCCTGATTCCTGAATTCGTCGGCCGTCTGCCTGTCGTGGGAATCCTCAACGATCTCGATGAAGCCGCGCTGATTGAGATCCTTACCCGCCCGCGCAATGCGATCGTCAAGCAGTATCAGCGCATGTTTGAATTTGAGAACGTGAAGCTGCGCTTCTCTGAGGGATCACTGGCTGCAATCGCGCGTGAAGCCATGGCCCGCAAAGTTGGCGCTCGCGGTCTGCGCATGATCCTGGAAGAGCTGATGCTTGACCTTATGTATCACCTGCCCAGCCAGAAGCGCGTGAAGGAATTTGAAGTCACCAAAGAAATGGTTGAGCGCCGCGATGTGTCTCTGCCTGCGATGGAAAAAGCCGGCTAGACTATATCACTTTTTTACAGCCGCCTGCCGAAAGGCAGGCGGTTTTGTTTTTCATTGGCCTCTTTAGACTCAGTTTGCTGAAGCTGTTTTCTCTGGATGTTTTTCCTCTCCACCAGCTTTGGCGCTTGAGGGAAGTTCGGTTGCTTTAGTTGCGCTCTGCCTTTCCAGAAATCTGACGATCGATTCCGTGTCATCCGGCCCCAGGCGCACGTTGGGCATTTGTATTTCCTTATACTGCTTGAATAGCGATGTTGCTAACGCGTCTTTTCCCGCCAGCAACTCGTCGGGTTTTTGGATGAAATGCAAGAGCCATCCACGATCGCGCGCGGCGGTCACGTTCAGCAGATCGGGCCCGATTTTGATTCCGTGCCCAATGGTGTGGCAGGCAGCGCATCGGGTGGCAAAAAGGTATTGTCCTCGGTCGGTTATATTCAGCGGAGTCGCCTGCGCATAGCTCTTGGCAGCTTCAGTCTTGTGGTAGTTCCAGCCATCGACGAGAGTAGTGATGGTGGTAACAAGAAAGCGGGGATTGTCCGTAGCGGCATTGCGCGTCCACTGGCCGCTGGGTTCATTGCCAATCATCAGTTCAACCGTGTGGCCGTCACGGTTCAGACCTGGATCGAAATACAAGCCAAGTTTTTTGGCGGCCAGGTTGATATCCTCTTTTTTCCCGGTAAGAAATAACCAACCGGGCCCGGCATGAAATTTTTCCGCGTAGGCTTTCAGCGCCTCCGGCGTGTCATGTTCAGGATCAATGCTGATGGAATAAAAGAAGACGTCTTTGCCTACGCGATCACCCAGCATGTGCTGGACTTGGACAAGGCGAGCCGTTTCCAAGGGGCACGAATCCTTGCACGTGGTGTAAATGAGATTCACGACCACAGTCTTGCCCTTGAGCAGGTCATCATATAAATGAACTGTCCGGCCATTCTGGTCTGTTAACGGTACGTTGGGAAAATAATTCGCGCCCCATCGGGTGCTGGCCTTAGCTTCACACGTGATCGCCACGAGTAGCGCCAAGCCGGCGAGCAACGCAATGCCTATGGAGTCTACCTTTCGCATCATCGAAATTCCTTTCATTCGCACTTCATCTTTAAGTCAGGGCCGGCGGAGAAGAACGAAAATCGCCGCCGACCCTTACCTTCCCCAAGGAGCGACGCCGTTAGAAGGCAGTCGGGAGAATGTCGTCCGGGTCCTCGTATGTAACGCCTTGCGGTCTAGGGATTGGCGTCGGAAGCGCTTTCAGAAATGCGCCGCCGGCGTCGTCAATTTCCCACCGCAAGAGCATGGCGTTATCTTCATGGACCGTGTTATGGCAGTGCTCCATGAACATGCCGCCAAAATCGCGGAACTGCATGGTGAGCGTGACACTGCCGCCCGGACGCAGGCGATACACGTCCTTGCGGCCCTTCTCCCATGCGGGCACGTTTTTTGCGCTGCCGTTGCGTGCCAAAATCTGGCCTTCTTCAAAATGGATGTGGATCGGATGGTCCCAGCCGCCGCCTCCATTCTGCAATGTCCAGATCTCGCGAGTGCCAAACTTAGGAGCTGCTGAGATGCGTCCGTAGTCGGCATTTAATGTGGATCCCCGGCTATCCGTCTTGATGCCCCAAGGGCCCAAGAACGTAGAGACCGGATCGTTGGTGGTCTGGCTTCCGCCGCTGCCGAACTCAAAAACGCGTTCGCGTGTCAACGGCACGTTTGACAAGTCAGGATTCGGAATCATTGTGGCTGGCACCTGGCTCACGTCAGGCGTGGCGGGGTTGCGCACAATGCGGAACTCCAGAAACTTTCCGATGCAGGGATCGGCAGACTTGCCGGACAGAGCTTCCGCCAGCGTCAGGTCCTGGCTCGGTTTCTTACCGTCCTGATGTTCGCAGAGGTTCACCATCCAGAGTTTGTCGCCAATGTTGTATTTGGAGAAGTCGAAGACGATGTCATATCGCTCGGCAATTCCCTGTTCGTCCAGTTCCTTGAGGACCACCGGGCTGGGCATCAGGTTTCCGTCATTGGCGATGAAGATCATCGACTGTTCGGTGTTGCTAGCGTCAGAGATCGCCACCTTGAAAAAGCGTGACACAGCGCCGTTGAGGATGCGGAAACGGTACTTGCGCCGCTCCACTTCGAAAAATGGCTTGTAGAAAAAATTGACGGTCATGGCATCGCCCAGGAAGCCGTCAAAATCAAAGATGTCAAAGAAGAGCTGCCCATCCTGGTCCCATGCCTTGTCGGCCAGCACCATGTTGATGTCATACTCCTGGTTGCCCCAGGATTTTGCGGTTCCGCTGGGCAGGCGCAGGTTCACGCCGTCATCCAGAGCTTCATTGCCGCGATCGAGCGCGCTGTAAATGTTGAACATTCCCGCCATGCCTTTGTACACATTCTGCGAGGTAAAGCTGAACATGTGGTCATGGAACCAGTGCGTGCTCATGGTTTCATGCCAGTCGCCGGGAATCTTGTTGATGCCGCCGCTGTCTGACGGACCTCCCGCGCGAGCATCGGTGGCGTCAGTATTAACGCTGTTGCGGCCTGCCAACACTACCGGATAGTGGTAATCGTAGAATTGGCCGGGATAGAAGTAGGCGCCGGTGAAGCCGTCGTTCTCCGCTCCATGGTGCCCGTTATGCTCGTGTGTGGAGATGGTGATGCGGCCAAAACCTCCGTTCTGGCTGAAGTCTGCCGGCAGCTTGTTTTTCAGACGGAAAAGCACCGCGTCGCCGCCGTAACGCACCTGCATGAGTTTGGGAGGAAACGTTCCGTTGTAAGTCCAGAAAGAAAGCGGGCCTTGGTCCGGCAGATTGGGGTGAAAGCGTGGACGCACAGGAGCCGTCGAATCAATGCCAGAGTTGAAGTTCGAAGCAACGCCAGGGTTATAAGCCGTATTTACCTTGGCGCCCTCCATGGTGGCTGAGATCGCCACCTGAGGCGGAAGAAGGCTGAACTGCTGGTGTGCCCAGATGGGTCCGGGAGGCCGTCCTTCGATTGGACCCATCCCGCCGCCCAAACTATCGGGCACAGGTTGTTGCGTCTGGTTGGCTTCGGCCTGCGGCGCAGGATTGAGAGATGTAAGCGGGTCCCTTGAGAGAACGTCAAACCGCGGCATGGGCTGGGTAAAAGGTAGAGCGCCAAACAGTGGGCTGCGCGGCGCGCCTGTTGGAATATTACTGCCGCCCTCGGCATAAGCGCTGCTGATGAAAGGATTTAAGCCGTGAATGGGGGCCAGCAGTCCGCCGCTGGTGATGAGGCCCCACTTGATGAGATCGCGCCGCGAAACTTTGCCTTGCGAATATGCCTTGACGATTTCAGCCCGGTTGTTGCGGGCGCTGGTTGCTTCTTTGATGCGCGCTTTGGACGCATTGCTGGGTAGATAGATATTGCTCATTTGCCGCGCTCCTGAAAACAAAAGTATTCAATGTGGCCTGATGGAACATTTTGCTATCGGACCAACGTGCAGGCAGTTCTAATGACTGCAAATCGGTCCGCAATTTCCTTTTTTATCAAATCAATATCGTGACACGATATTATTTAATTGAAAAAATTGACTGAACAATATCGCGAAACGATATTGTTAGCCAGCAGCAGCTTACTCCCAGCCACTTCAGGCAGTCAACAAAATTCAGGGTTTCGGCGCATAGGCGGAACTTGGCGTTTTCGATGTGGTTTGTTTACCAATGGATGAGGACCATTGCGCTATAAGCCAATTTTAGAAACACTAATAATAAACATGTGGTGAAAGGGATGGATGGATGTACAACCGGAACGAAATTCCCAATAAGAAACCAAAAAAGTTGAGCCCGCCGGAATACAAGGCGCTGGCCGAATTTCGCTATCAAATACGAAGATACCTCCGCTATATGGAAGAGAAAGCCCGGGGACGCGGGTATCACCCGCAGCAATATCAGCTGCTGCTTGCCATTGAGGGTCTGCCGGAAGACGAGAGGCCCACGATCAAGACACTGGCCGAGCGTATGCAGTTAAATCACAACACCATGGTTGAACTGGTGGATCGCTGCGAACAAGGCGGCTTATTACGTCGGGTACGGGTAGATCGCGACCGCCGACTGGTGACCCTGGCACCCACTCCGGCGGGGAAGCGCATGATGGAAGACCAAGCTACGGCTTCGCGGGCTGAATTGCAGGAGATTGGGCCGGTCCTTTTTACATCATTAAAACGCTTGATGGAAGCGCCTTCAAACTTGCACAAAACACAGAGAAATGCCCGCACAGCCAGATGAAATAGGCTGCCAAATTTAAGTGATCGAAGGAGTAATGGATTGGCGCTGCGGCAGTCACTAGTGGCTTTAACTCCCATCAATGGTGTTGCCGCCGCTATGTCTATTGTCAACCGCAGGATCGCTTTTGGCG
>JBAVLE010000031.1:0-19958 GCA_049688735.1 Candidatus Angelobacter sp.
GCCATGGCCTTTGTCGTCGTGGCCGTGGTTCCCGTTGTCATGGCCCTGGTTTCCGTGATTATTGTTTCCGTGGTTTTGCGCAACTTCGTGCCCATGATCTTCATGCCCATGGTTCTGGGCGACTTCCCGCGGGTGATAGTCGTGGCTGTGATCTTCTGCCCGGACATGCTCGTCATGGCGCACTTCGCGGTGCTCATCTCTCACGTGCTCGTCATGGCGTATTTCATTCCGTTCGTGCGCCCGATATGCCACTTCATGTCCATGGTTTTCCCGCACGAAGTGATGCTCAGGATAGTAGTGGACAGTATACGGATGGTGATATTCGTGCCGGTTCACCCACGTCCGCTGCCACGGCGCGTTATTGATGAACACGACGCGACGGTCCCAGGCGATGCGGTTGTAACCCCATCCCCATGGACGATAAGAAGCTCCCAGCGCCACGCCAAAGCGGAAACCAATTGCGCCGCCGACGAAGAATCCCAGACGCGGGCGCTCATAGACCACCACGGGATCGTAAGTGGGAACCACAACGTAGTCGGCGCGAGCCGGCAGAATCGTAATGTAAGGACCACCGCCCACGATGATTTCCGGGCCAGTGCGTAAATATCCGTAATCACGCGCGCGCTGGCGCATTCTCTGCACTGCGAACATTACTTCCTGCTGCTCGCCCAGGAATGCATTGCACAGGTCAGTCGTCCAGTTCATGTCAGAGGCCATCATGTGCAAAACGGCTGGAAAGGGAAGCAGCGCCTGAACGGAAGGGTCCCAGGGCAACTGATCGCCCTGAATGGCGTCGGCCAATTCGTTGCCGGTCACGTTGCGATGTTCGTCCGCCCAGTAGGACGCGTCAGAAATCTGGTCAGGAAAGGTTGCGGCGGCCAGCGTCTGGGCCAGCAAAGGATCGGGATACAGCGCAATGCGGGAAACCATGCGGTCAAGCTGCGGAGGCGCGAAATACGGCGCGGACTGCGCGTTTGCCTGCGTGGCCAGCGCACAGCACATCACAAATACGGCCAATACCATGGCTAAAGTCTTGCCGGTTGCCCCTTGCTCACGATTGCAATTCTGTCTTGCTGACATCACTACTCTCCTTGGTTGTGTTATTACGTTCTTTCGTTGAGTACGCCGCGCGATCAACTGTTAAAAGCACGGCTGCTAAAAAGCACACCATTGGCGGCGCCTCAAGGGGAAGTCTCAGGCGGCGTCATGCGTATCTTAACCCTGGTTAGGGAGCAGAGTTGCTCACGGACGGGATGATACTTTCGTGCTTTTTGTATCCTGTTGTTTTACCAATGTCTGGGCCGATCTGTGGCCACGACGTCATCCAACAGAGCTGAATTGTTGGAATCCCTCAGGTCGCAGCCGGAATCCAAGACATCATGACAACACCGAATGCAGCCCACAGCGGCACCGTTTCCATCGGAGAGGATCTCAAAGTTAACCGTCTGGGTTATGGCGCAATGCGCATTACGGGCAAGGGAATTTGGGGCGATCCTAAAGACCCGGCAGAGTGTAAGCGTGTTCTCAAGCGCCTGCTTGATTTGAATGTCAACTTTATTGATACGGCTAACGCGTATGGTCCTGAAGTCAGTGAGAATCTGATCGCGGAGGCCCTTCATCCCTATCCCAAAGACTTGGTCATCGCCACTAAAGGCGGACTCACGCGCCAGGGACCTAACAAATGGGCTCCTGTGGGCCGCGCGGAATATCTCCGGCAATGCGTCGAGATGAGCTTGCGTCGCTTGAAGGTTGAGCGCATCGATCTTTACCAGCTTCACCGCTTTGATCCTAAGGTCCCAGTCGAGGAGTCATTGGGCGAGTTAAAGAAGATGCAGGATGAAGGCAAGATCCGTCACATTGGCGTTTCAGAAACCACGGTGGCGGATATTCAGCGCGCGCATAAGATCGTCAAAGTCGCGAGCGTTCAAAACAAATACAACATTACTGATCGCGCTTATGAAGATGTGGTTGAGTATTGCGAGAAAAACAAGATCGTATTCATTCCATGGTTCCCGCTGGCGGCTGGTGAATTAACCAAACCGGGCAGCGTTCTCGATAGGATTGCGCAGGCCCACAAAGCCACCACGTCGCAGGTAGCTATCGCATGGCTGTTACACCGGTCACCCATTATGCTGCCAATTCCGGGTACGTCGCAGGTCAAGCACCTGGAAGAAAATGTTGCCACGGCAGAACTGAAGTTGAGTGCGGCTGAGTGGCAATCGCTGGAGGATGCGGCCAAAAAAGCGGCGTGAGCTACTGCGCCGCATTTCCATGGCTTGTTTTCCAGATTTGGTTCAAAGCTCGCTTGAAATTGCCGCCAAGAATCATTTCGATGTTGTTGTTAGAATATCCTCTGCGGATCAGCGCTTCCGTGAGATCAAAAGCACGCTGGGGCTGATTCAAGCCGTCGATATAAAACTTTTCGCGGAAGCCATAGCTGGACTTGAATCCAGCTTGCAATTTTTTGCGATCTTCCAGTGACATGGAATCGTCCGGTTGAAGGTCACTGTCATTGCCCACGCCCACGTGTTCTACTCCCACTAGTTTGGCAACGTGGTCAAAGTGGTCAATTACGTCGTCGATTGTGGTGGGATCGGAATTCTTGACGAAAGAGCGGAAGCTGGTGATTCCCATCACTCCTCCGGTTGCCGCCATGCGCTTAATCATCTCATCGGTCTTGCATCGCGGATGGCCCGGATTCAGCGCACGGCAGTTGGAATGCGTAATCAGGATCGGCGCTTTGGAAAACTCGCACGCATCCAGTGATGTTTTGTCGCCGCAGTGGGAAACATCCACGGCCATTCCCAGGGCATTCATTCTCTTCACCACGGAAATGCCAAAGTCGCTCAGCCCGTCATCATTGCGTTCCGTTGATCCGCTGCCAATCAGGTTTCTGGCGTTATAGGTCAACTGTGAAACCCTTTGTCCCAGGCTGTAAAAATAATCAATATCATCCAGCGTTCGAAAATGGTCGGCATTTTGCAGCCCTAAGATGATTCCCAGCTTTCCCGAACCTTTCACCGCATTCAACCGGTCAGGGCTGTCAATTCGCATGAGCCATTCACTGTGGTGAGCGATAAAGCCATTCCAGTTGGCAAAGTATTTGAGGGCAATCTCGTAGAGGTTCGGCTGGGCAAAGCCCACGCCGGTATGAATCATGGTCAGCCCTGATTGCCGGAACACTTCAAAATTTTCCGCCTTGAACAGCGTGGGATCGAAAAACCATGGATTCTTGTCTTGCTTCTGGCCCGGAGCAAGCACGCTGTTCCAGTCGCCGCCAAAGTCGTTGAGCATGTCGATCACCGTGGACCGGCGAACCAATTCAAGTGCGCGGGCCGAGTACTTCCGTGGAGACTGCGCAAACAGTTGAAATGAATTCCGGTTCACCATTGGGGCGGCTATCGCGCTCGCGCAGGCTGCGCCGGCGGCTTTAAGCAACATGCGTCTATTCATGTGAGATTCCTGCCCACAAATATATATCGGTATGGCTGGTTTCACGCAGTTGACGATTTTGATGGGTGTGGAATCAATTGATTGAGGCGGCTTGATCTGCATCACAGCGCAGGACTTTCGTAGCAGGCAAGTTGCTGGAGAAAGCGGGTGGCTTACTGGTTGATCGCTACAGGCTGTTCCACCGCAAATTTTTGCGATTTATCTTGCTTCACAAAGCCTAAGATTGTATCCACCACAGCGTCTTCGCCCAGCGCGGTATTGATCATGGCGTGGTAAATCCCCCGGTTGGGCCATTCCGCATGGAAATAATTTTTGATAAAGGCGGCGCGCTCGCGATCAACCGTCTCAACCAACGCCTCAGCATGGGCTCGCGTGTTGCCTTCAGAAACCAGACGGCGCACCTTGTCATCCGTGGGAGCGTATAGAAAGAATCGCAGCGTGTCCCTGCGGCCTTGCAGAAAGTGCTGTGAACCGCGGCCCAGAATCACGCAATTGCCTGAAGTCGCCGCTTGTTCCACAATGCGCTGGGCAAGCCTGAAGATACTGTCTGAATCCAGCATCTCCACGGTTGGCGCCCCGCGATACCCTTCAGAACTTCCCAGCGCAAAGGATTTGAGCAGGCGTTGGTAGAGCGGGTCTCGGCGTTCTTCTCGCCGCGCCACCTCAGATTGCTGGCAGTTCGCCATCCTGGCAATCTCTTGTGTCAATTGCTGGTCCCACAGTTTCCAGCCCAGCCGGGCAGCCAGTTTGGCCGCAATTTGCGCTGCTCCGCAGCCATATTCGCGTTCAATGGTAATGATTCGAATCACGCTGCCCTCATTTTAGTTAGATGCTCTCGAGGCCGCAATCGTGCATCCAGGAATTGGGCTTTATCCTGACCCGAAAACTGTACGGGATTTTGACGCCTTGGACAAGGCCAATCGCGTCTTCCGGATGCATCTCTCGAGGATGGCAAAGTCGCTTGCGACCCCTAACTTGTGCTTTAATTTCCGCTCAGGAGGTGCACGATGCGCAAGCTGATTACAGTAGTTCTGTTTGTGGTATTTGGTGCGTTTCTGGCCCTTGCGGCCAATCCAACCGATGACGTAAAGAAAGCGGATCAGGACTGGGCAAACGCCGCAGCCTCAAAGAATGTTGATCAGTTTATGAGCTTCATAGCCGATGACGCATATGTCTCAGGCAACGATGGCAAGTGGGTCCACGGCAAGCAGGCGATAAGGGACCTCTGGTCGAAAATGCTGGCTGATCCGAATTTCAAGCTGAACTGGACGGTCGACAGCGCCGACGCGTCAAAAGATATCGGATACACACGCGGAACCTTCTCCGGCAGCGCGGGCAATCAGCCGATGTCCGGGAGCTACACCACGGTTTGGAAAAAAGATAAATCCGGCAAATGGCTCGCAGAGGTGGATATAGCCGCGCCGGCTTCGGGACAGTAGCCGAATCGTCGATGGATGGTCGACGCCGTGGGAATGCCGCAGAAGTGAGTAAATGCTTGCTAAAAAAAAATCGATGGGGTTCCCTTGATCCAGGGAGTAGAATTCCGCCGATATGCTTACCTACTTCTCGCGGCATCTCCGTTGGCTTCTGATCTGTGCCTTCACCACAGCGCTGGCGGCGCAAACCGCTATTCTCCAGCCTCTCGCGGATAAACCTGT
Source organism: Candidatus Angelobacter sp. (assembly GCA_049688735.1). Classification (GTDB taxonomy): domain Bacteria; phylum Acidobacteriota; class Terriglobia; order Terriglobales; family Acidobacteriaceae; genus Angelobacter. Next base: position 5,112 of record JBAVLE010000031.1, read on the forward strand.
CTCTGGCGCTTCAGTAAAACTCAAATCAGATTTTTACGTTCCGGCCACGCCGGATTCAATCCGCTGGGGTTTCCTGCCGGACAACGCGGCCAAAGCCGTGCTCACCGTTCCTTCCGGTGCGACTGTAACGTTTGACACGGTTTCGCATGAGGGCATTCTGGAAGATCAGGGTCGCGACCCCGCAAAGTATTTCGGCGGCTTCGGCGTGCTTGCCAATCAGGTGCTGAATGATGCCAAAGCCATTGCAGCCTCCAGCGTGGTGCATGATTTCGTCAAGGATGGCCCCCATGTGGTCATGGGACCTGTGGCGCTGGAAAATGCGCAGCCCGGCGACGTCTTAAAGGTTGAAATGGTTTCTCTGGTGCCGCGCGTTCCGTATGGGGTAGTCAGCAATCGCCACGGCAAGGGAGCTCTGCCGGGAGAATTTCCTGAGAACTCTGGTCCGCAGCCCGGCGCAAGTGCGAGCAACCCTCAGCTCTATAACAACGTTTCAAAGTTCGTTCCTATCAAACAGATCAACGGCAAATGGTACGGCATTCTTCCTGCGGGCGAAGGCAAGGAAGCGCATATTCCTGTCGCGCCTTTTATGGGGACGATGGGCGTCGCTCCCAATGTGAGTGGCAAACCCAACTCAGTTCCGCCGGGTGATTATGGCGGCAATCTTGATATCCATAACCTCACTGTCGGAGCTACGTTGTATTTGCCAGTACAGGTTCCCGGCGCAATGTTCTTTATTGCCGATCCACACTTTGCCCAGGGCAACGGAGAAGTCGCGCTCACGGCAATTGAAGGTTCTCTGCGTACGACCTTGCGTTTCACCGTGCTGAAAGCTGGAGATCCCGCTATTCCGGCGAAAGGCAAGCTCACTGGTCCATTTGCGGAAACGCCCGACTACTGGATCGCCATTGGCCTTGATCCTGATTTGAATGAGGCCATGAAGAAAGCCACGCGTGAAGCCGTTCGTTTTGTGTCAGAGAAACTCGGCATGGATCGCTCAACGGCCCTCGCGTATCTAAGCGCAGCCACCGACTTTGAAGTTTCACAGGTTGTCGACAAGACCAAGGGCATTCATGGGCTGATCCGCAAGACAGACTTCAGCACTAAATAGCGGAGCAAACTGTGTTGCTTCCAATGAAAAGGCCACCCATTGCTGGGTGGCCTTTCAGTCTTGATTGGTCCTTACTTAGTTAATGGTGAAGTTTACGGTGACGGAATGGTTTAGCGCTTGACTGGTTCCGGTAATCACGATCGGGAAAGTCCCTTGCTTCTGCTGATTCGGTATAGTCAAGGACATGGTAGTAGTTCCCGATCCAACTACCGTAGCGGGAGCAAAGGTCGCTGTTAACGGAGAAGGCAATCCGGAAACGCTGAAAGTCACAGTCCCGGAAAATCCTGCCTGGCCGGTGATTGTGATTGGAAGTGAACCGCTCTGGCCACGCTTCACGGTGAAGAGGTTCGAGGCCGAAATCGAGAAGTCCCCTGTGTTAGGCGCATTCACAACCAGTGTAACGGTGGTGGAATGGACCAGCGTGCCGTTCGCGGCCGTCCCGGTAATCGTAACCAGATAAGTATCGGCTGTAGTAGTGGAGTCGGTCGTCAGCGTGAGCGCAGCCAATCCAGATCCACTCACCGAAGTTGGATTCACGCTGGCAATCGGATTGATTTCGCCAGGAGGCGGGGGCTGAGTGGTGCTCGCGACGCTTACGCTAAAGGATACTGGCCCGTTAAATCCTCCAACAGAACCAACGTTGATTTGATAACCGGCATTCACGCCTGCCGTAACGGTCTGCGATGCAGGAGTGGCGCTTATGGTGAAATCGGCCGGAGCATTTACGTTCAACGTTACTGCCGCTGTGTGAACAAGCACTCCATCAGTGGCCGTAATGGTGAGTGGATAAACACCGACCGGAGTCGTAGTGCCGCTATTTGTAAGGATGGTGATGGTCGATGACCCGGAATTAGTCACTGCTGGGGGAGGCGGCGTTAGTGTTGCTCCCGCCGGCAGTCCGGCAACTGAGAAGCTGATGGTACCGGTATAGTTGTTCACCGCAGTGATAACGGCAGAATAAGCAACGGAGCTGCCCTGAACCACTGTTTGCGAGGCCGGCGACGCGGCAAATGTGAAGTCAGGCGCATTGCTCACTACGACCAGGGTTACAGCCGCTGTGTGAGTAAGCACTCCATCAGTAGCCGTAATAGTAACTGGATAAGAGCCAACCGGAGTCGTAGCGCCGTTATTTGTAAGGATGGTAATGGCAGAAGACCCGGAATTAGTCACGGTTGCAGGTGGCGTTAGCGTCGCTCCCGCCGGCAGTCCGGAGACGGAGAAGCTGATCGTGCCGGTGTAGTTGTTTAACGCAGTGATAACGGCAGAATAAGTGACGGAGTTGCCCTGAACCACTGATTGTGACGTCGGCGACGCGACAAGCCCGAAGTCAGGCGAATTGTTGTTCCATGTATTCACCAGGTTCGCGGCATTCATTGATCCCCAGCCGGTAGCCTGATCGTAGCCTGCTGCGGCGCTGAATCCTGGCACCTTGGGTACGCTGTTGTCTCCGGTGGTAATGTCATTGAAGACAGCCGTGCCGCCGGCAAACTGCGTGGCTGCCATGGAGTAGAGCACGTTATTGGCATTGCCCTGAGAGGAGCCAGTCTTCTGGATGACCAGTGCCATAATTCCGGCGAACGACGGAGCGGCGGCAGACGTGCCGGAAGCCAATACCGTGCCGCTTACATTGGCCGTATGGCCCTGAATGATCAGATAAGGAGTGTGAGCAGCCGAATTGAGAGCCACGTCAGGCACGTCACGGAAGCCGTCTGCCGGGACGCCGGGGCCGGTTTGATAAGAAGGCTTTGGATAAAGCGTGCTCGCACCACCACCTGTGGCAAATAAGTCTTTTCCAGTTGGTGTCGAACCGCTTTCATTCCACACGATCTCAGGGATGGGGCCGAGCGCCGATGAACCGTCAGGATTGTTTGCCGCAGCCCAGAAACCGCCCGCGGCATCGTTAAATTCCGTGCCGCCAACCGCAACGTTGTTGGGCGTTGAGCTAATACCAGAAACGGCCTGGATGGTCCCCGCAAGCGCGGTATCGGCGTCGCATCCTGCCGCTCCGCTGTCACCGGTACTCACGATGGCCGTGATGCCCTGCGTCGCTGCCTGTGCCCAAAGGTTGCTGAAAAAAGTGTTCCTGGTTGAGCCCAGGTCTCTTTCGCACAAGCTAAAGCTCATGCTCATAACCGGGGCCACGTTATTGTCCACAATGAATTTGGCTGAAAGATCCGCGCCGTCACTTGTATGAGTAGATTTAGAAATAACAAAATCGATGGTGGCATTCTTCGCCACAGCGCCTGACCATTCAACGTCCAGATCGGCTTCCCCTTCTTCAGCGCCGTGCAAGTCGCCGGGGGGATTTAAGTTGTGAATAAAGACAGGGTCTTTGGCGGGGAGCAGGAAACTGCTGCGGAAAAACTGTACGTCGCTCAGTACGATATCCGTGCGTCCCACAATGGCAATCGTCTGGCCTGTGCCATCGATGCCGGCATTGTAGAGCGGAGTCAGGTTATAGATGGTGGCAAAATCGCCGGGCGCAAGAGCATTGCCCCCGCCGTTGAGGTTGGCATTCGCAGCTAACTGGCGAAGATTGGCGTCGTGCTTTAAAGGGAAATCATGCAATGAAACCACGCCCTCAACCAGTCCGTCCAAAGCGCGCGGAATGCTGGGATCAGTGGCATTGGCGTAATGAATCTGCCCATTCACTTCAAACTGGCGGATATTTGTCTGAAATGCCCGTTCCACCTGTTGGACGTTCCCGGTGAAATCAATCCACAGCTTGCTGTTGGCTATTTGCACAATACGGAAGCCATGGCTCTTGAGCCAGCTGGCCGCATCAGCCACGTCCTGGTCGCTGGGGCCAAAGCGCAAACCGAATTCCTGCGGCGTTAGAAACTTGTGGAAGTTGGGCGACTTCGGGTCCTGCAGGTCGGCCAAAAGCGCATCCATGTCGGCCTTGGCTGAAGCTCGCGGAGAGAGTGAGAGGATCATGTTCTCCATGGGGAGATTAAGGTCGGCGGAGCCGCGGTCGAACTCCGCGCGCGCCAGCGGGTGCACGTTTCCATGCTTGATTACGCGATCGGCTTCGTTGATGGAGCGTTGGGCCAGAGCGGTTGACGACAGCATTCCGCCAAGAATCATCAGCAATAGTGTGCGGAGCAGTAGTCGAGTGCGACCACGTGAATGGGTGTGCATTTCGTCCCTCTTTTTCTCTCTAAATCTTTGTTCTGGTTTTTGTGGAGTCAGTTTGAGGCAGGATGTTTCATCAGACCCGAAATGCGGTGCGCAAGAGATTTACCCTTGAGATGATCCGGAAGGACATTCGTCGGCGACAACCACTGTGAACCTCTTTGGTTAGAAAACCTTTAAGGAAGCATTAGAAATTCAAAAAACTTTCTCTGGCAGGATGACTTCCGTTCCAGCTTACAGTTCAGCCATTGGCCGATTGAGCTTCCATAATAAATTCGTTTTCACCACCGGCCATTCGCTTACGATAATGCTGTAAGCGCAGCTGTCACGGATGTTTCCGTCAGGCAAAATTTGGTTGTTCCGCAGGATCCCATCCAGCTTTGCGCCCAGCCGCTCAATCGCCCCGCGGCTTGCATGATTGAAAAAATGAGTGCGCAGCTCCACGCAGACGCAATCCAGGAATTCAAAAGCGTGCGTGAGCAAGAGCAGCTTGCACTCTGTGTTCAGCGGCGTCCGCTGCATGCTTTTGCGATACCACGTTCCGCCGATTTCGACGCGACGGTGGGCTTTATCCACATTCCAATAGCTCGTCATGCCCACAATTTTTCCGGTGCTGGTATCTCTCACGCCAAAGGGAAGCATTCCGCCTTTGGCTTGGCGATCCAGCCTGCGCTCGATCTCAGCTTTCATCTGCGCTGGTTCAGGGATGACGGTGTACCACAACTTCCATAATTCCCCGTCCTGCACGGCTTCAGCAAGATCGTCATGATGAGTAAGCGAGAGTGGTTCCAGGACGGCGTGCGTTCCGCGCAAAGTAATGGGCTCAGGCCAGGGCATCGTGATTTATTTTCACATATCTTCATCCCAGCACCAGCCAATAAGGCATTGCTGGTGCTCCGTTTTGTCCGGCTCGGATGTTAAGTCTCGTCCCGCGGCGATTCCAGCAGCAGCTCCGGACAACCCGCAGCTCTGGTAATGACATCGGAATTGTTAATAGTAGTTAGGGGCTGTCGATGAATAAATTGGTGTGCTGTTCCGTCTGCTTCGTTTTCTTGGTTTCACTGTCCGGCTGTGGTGGTGGAGTGGTCTCGGGAGGCCCAACACCCACGCCAACTCCAGCATCTCCAGCGCCAACGCCGGTAGCAACGTCGGCTACGCTGCAAAACTCGGTCAATCACATCATCATTATGGCCCAGGAAAACCGGTCGTTTGATACCTACTTTGGCCACCTGATGCAGTATTGGCAGAAGAACGGCTATCCGCAAGCCACGAACGGAACCACTTTGGATGGCATGCCGGACACGGCATCAAATGTCGGCGACCCGCCAGCCAACGGTGGCCCAGCGCAGACCATTACCGCGTTTCCGTTGATCACCATGTGCGTGGAGAATCCCAGCCCGTCATGGAATGAGAGCCATATTGATTTCAATAAAAGCGACGGAATTTCTACCACATTCCTGGGCGATGGATTTGCACGAACAGCTGGTTTTGAAGGCCCAATCAATGACGTAATCGGCGCTCGTGTGATGGGTTATTACACCGGCGATAACCTAAACTATTACTACTTTATGGCGTCGAACTTTGCGACATCGGATCGCTGGTTCTCACCCGCCATGTCTCGCACGCAGATCAACCGCCAATATATGCTGGCTGCGACATCTCAGGGCCGCGCGTATCCCATTCCTCCCGCTCCAATCCCTCCGGCCCCTCCGGACCCCAACAGCGTGCCGCTTACTGCCAAGACGATCGCTCAAGTGTTGGATGAACATGGTATTAGCTGGAAAGATTACGTTCATCCGCTAAAACCAGTAAACAACACACCCCCCTGCGTCACCCCAAGCTGCCTGATGGGGCAAAGCTACTTTGGTCAGTTCAATTACGCGCCAACCATAGTAGCCGCAGGGAACCAACATCTTGCCACGGTGGATCAATTCCTAGCTGACGCCAATGCGGGCACTCTTCCACAGGTAGTATTCGTTGAGCCGGCATCTGCTGAAGGACTTGATGAACACCCGGCCGATATCGGCTCCGGCGCGGTTAATATCCAGACCGGCGCTGCGTTTGTGGCCAGCCTGATTAATGGCCTTATGCAGAGCCCATCCTGGAAAGACTCAATCTTTATCCTCACTTGGGATGAGTTTGGGGGGTTCTATGATCACGTTTCGCCGCAACCGACCGTGAGTCCTGATGGAATTGCTCCCAAAGATCTGCGAACCGGTGACATCTGCCAAAACCCTGACCTCAGCATCAACTCCAGTCCTACTTGCAATTTCGAGTACACGGGATATCGTTTGCCGCTGGTAGTGATTTCACCCTTTGCCAAGAAGAACTTTGTCTCCCATAAAGTAATGGACTACACAGCCATGTTGAAGCTGATTGAAGAGCGCTTTAATCTGCCAAGTCTCACTGCGCGCGACGCAGCTCAACCCAGCATGGCGGATGAGTTCTTTGACTTCAACGCTGTGCCGTGGAAAACGCCACCTACGCCGCCCGATCAACTCACAAACGGCGCATGTTATCTCGATCATCTGCCGTAGGGAAATCATGCATGAAGCACGAGCACGCGGAATAAAATCCGCGTCCTAAATTTTGCTTTACGGCGATAGGCGCTAATCTCCCCGATTTTCAGGATGACTACTGCTTTGCACAAAAAAGCAAGTTTCACCACGGATGAACACGGGTGATACAGATTTACAAATTCAAAAATGGGTACTATTAAGCTTTTTGATTCGTGTAAATCAGTGTGATCAGTGTTATCTGTGTAGCAGATTTTTCCGTTTGTTGGGCTGGGAGGCATTGGAACTCCTTCATGGCCTCGTCAATTTTAGCGGGCGATGGTTTTGAACGGCAACTGCTCGCCAGCGGAACCGTAATGCTCTGCCTTCTAGTTCGAGGGATTTAGCTTCAAGGTAATGTTTGCATCGGACTGGATGTCAACTTCCTGATTGGCCATGCGCCACTTAGTGAGCTCGACCGGGACTTTCTGCTCAGGATCGTTCATTTGAATGTATGTTCTCACTACGTAACGCCCGGGTGGAACATATCCCATGGTGTATTCGCCATCCTCGTCATGCTGGTCCTCGTGGTACGCAAGCTCGTCGCGGTCATGGCTGTCAATCCTGACTCTGAGATTATGCAGGGGGAGAGGGCTCCCATCAGAGGACTGAATCCGGAAAGAAACTGTGTAAAGAGATTCCTTGCGGACCGTAAAGTCGAGTTTTTGCAATTGTGCCCCAGCCTTCACTTCTATGACTGTGGCTTCCGTGTGTTTCGACACACCGGGATAATAGCCCATCCAACGAAGATCATGATCAAAGTCCGTCGTCTCCGCGGTGAGCATATACTTGCCGGGAGAGATGCCGGGTATGCAGAAACTCCCGTCTGGTTTCGACATGTCTGGATCTGAAGCCGATTTGGGCGGAAAAGGTTCGTCGCGCACCTGAGTCATGTCGACGGACGCTCCGCCTAATGGACTTCCATCCAGACGCGTGACCCGGCCGCAAGCGGTGCCATATTCTTGTGCCTCAAATTTTTCATAGTAGCTCTTCAAATCCAGAAGGTCATCGGGCGTCGGCGGTTCACCCCGAAGAAATCTCAGTGCCGGGCCAGCTTCTTCCAGAGACGACGTTCCACTGCAGATGCTGGTGAATAAGGTTTCAGTGTTTACCCGGCTGGCATAGACCAAATATTTTTTGCCAGTTTCAAAATCGAAGCCGCAATCGCCGCCGCCCAGGCCAGTCAGCACCGTTACACTGGAAACAGCCACGCCCCGATAAGCACGGAGAACATTGAATGTGACAGCGCGATGGCTGCCAAACCCTGTCATTGAGAGCGCGCTGGCGGGCACACCGGGCGAGCCAGATTGGAGTTCCTGCTTTTCGACGGAGCCCTCAAAAATAACTTGAGTTGCTCCTGCACTATAAGCGCCAACAGTCTCTCGCATTGTTGACTTGGAGTTTCTGCCGCCACACCAACATGCAAACGAGTTAACGGTTGCGAGTATCAAAAAGGCACAGATTATAAGGAAGTAGGAGATTCGATGACATTTTTCCATAACCCAGTAGACACCGCCGGGCCCTCGTCGGGTCCAAATGATGTTTTACATCTTACCCCTTAGTAGCATGGCTGCGCTCTAGCCGGCTTGAGGAAGTTCTCTATCCCCCCAGCAAGCTAGTGCCATCCTTTGACTGTGGTCTGCGCACTTCTATCTGTCCATCACGTGCTCTTACCTCAAGACATGGCTGGGAATGCACCGCTGGACCGTCAAGCACCCGGCCATCCTCCAGCGCAAAACGTGATGAGTGATACGGACACACAATGCTGTCGCCATCCAACTTTCCTTCAGCAAGCGGCCCGCTGAAATGGGAGCAAGTTTCTGCCATGGCAAAGATGCGCTCGCCCCGACGAACCAGCAGAATTGGCACGCCTTGGTGCATCGCACGGGTTGGCGTGTTGTCCGGCAAATTGGATTCAGGCAAAACCGCAGTAAAGTTTTCAGGAAATGTTTGTCCTGCCGTTCGGTCCACGCCTACTCGATGTTCGTACACCAGCTTGCCGCCAAGGTGGGCGGAAAATGACATCAATGCATAACCCAAAGCCGCAAATCCCCGTCCTTGACTGCGTGCCTTCTTTTTGCGCAAGATGAGCGATGTTGCGAATAACGCGGTAGCGCCTACATTCAAGAGGCCGTGAATCAATCCAAGGCGGCGGGCTGGAGGATCCACGTCAGACCAGTCCGTTACTCCGGTGATCGCTGCGCCCGCAGCACCGGCAAGTCCTATCGCAACGGATGCGTCCGCAGCTACAGCGAACTCATACCGGCTGTTGATCATCTCTAAAGCATCAAAAACCATGGCTACGGTCCATGCGCCGATGGGGACATCCGTTAAGACAACATGGAGCGGTTCACCCAGCCAGGTGCCATTCAGGATATTCCTGGCTTTTTGAGCGGCGGGATTGCCGTTGGCGTATAGGGCCTTGTCAAGTGCCTTCTGTATCTTTTCATCAAGCGGCTTGGTTTCTGGCATGTGTATTCCTCGTAATATGAGATGCTGAAATGCTTCCACTCAAAATGAATAGGATCTTCACACCATGACCCATGCAGCCGGACACTCTGTACCACGCCCTATTCTCAGTTCAACCGCCGCACAATTATTTGTTGCTGATATCAAAGCATCATGTGATTTTTATACGCAGAAGCTCGGCTTCACAGTCGACTTTGTCTATGGCGGTCCGCTGTTCTACGGGCAGGTGAGCCGCGACCATGGCCGGCTTGCTTTGAAGGTGGTACACGAACCTGTTTTCAATAGCGATATCCGGGAGCGCGAGCATCTGCTTTCCGCTTCACTCACCGTCGCCACTGCAGATGAGATCAAACAGCTCTTTTTGACTTACCAGGCTGCGGGAGTTCGCTTTCACCAAACGCTGAGGGAGGAACCCTGGGGCGCCAGAACGTTCATCGTCATTGATCCCGATGGGAATCTAATTCTATTTGCCGGCCCGGGCGAGTAGGGTGCGAACTGTGAAGCCGATCAAAATGACATAGGAGCGGTATTTCAAAACCGCATACGGCTTGATTTCTAGTCGCCGTGAACTGCGCAACGCAATTCTGCTAGAATCGCGCAAGTCCAGGATGTGCCAGTAAAAAGATGGCCCGTAAAATCTCACTCTTCGTGCCGTGCTTTGTTGATCAGTTACAGCCGGAAGTTGCCGTGGACACCGTGAAAGTCCTGCGGCGCATCGGATGTGAAGTGGATTTCCCCACAGACCAGACCTGCTGCGGCCAGCCTGCATTCAATACTGGATTTTGGGATGAAGCGCGGCCATGCGCGGAGCGCTTCTTGCGCGTGTTCAAAGAGGCTGAAGTGATTGTTTGCCCGTCCGGCTCATGCACCACCATGGTCCGCGTCTTCTATCCTGAGCTGCTGGCTTCCGGCCCTGCCCATGACGAGGCTGTAGCGCTGGGCAAACGAACGTTTGAGCTTTCAGAATTTCTGGTAAAAGTAATGGGGCTCGCCGATGTTGGCGCCGCGTTTCCACATACCGTTACTTATCACGCGTCGTGCCACGGACTGCGCGAGTTGAAGCTGCGCAATGAACCGCTTCAGCTCTTGCGGGGCGTAAAGGACTTAAAGCTGGTTGATATGCTGCGTTCGGAAGAGTGCTGCGGTTTCGGCGGAACATTTGCCACCAAGTTTGAAAGCATCTCAGTAGCCATGGGCGAGTCGAAATGCGATAGCGTGGCTGTTACCGGTGCTGAGTACGTTACGGCTATTGATCCCAGCTGCCTCATGCATGTGCAGGGGATTCTGGGCCGCCGCAAAGATCGCGCACGCGCAATCCATCTGGCAAGTATTCTGGCGAGCGAGGCGAAGGCATGAGCACTACCACTCCAACTCCCACGCCCGCCGGCGAAACTCCTTCCGCTCTTACTGCGGCGCAAAAATTCCTGCGCGATGCGGCGACTAAGTCGGCCGACCTCGTCCATCGCGAGATTATCCGCAAAAACATGGAGAGCTACGATGCCGCGCACAATCGTGGTCGGGCACGAATAAAAGACTGGGAAGCTGCGCGACGGAAGTGCCAGGAGATCAAGCGTGAAGCCATCAATCATCTGGATAAATACCTGCTTCAGTTTGAACAAAAAGTGTTGGAACGTGGCGGGCACGTTTTCTGGGCGGCCAATGGGGATGAAGCCTGCGCGTATATAAAGGACTTGGCTGTAAGCCGCGGCGTAAAGACCGTCGTGAAATCCAAGTCGATGGTCACTGAAGAAATCCATCTTGCTCCGGTGCTGGAAAAAGCCGGCATTCGCGTTTGGGAAACCGATCTGGGCGAGTTCATTGTGCAGCTCCGCAATGAGGCTCCGTATCACATCGTAACGCCAGCCATGCACCTGGACCGCAATCAGATCCGCGATCTCTTCCGCGAAAAGCTAGGTGAAGACGTTCCTGATGCCGATCCGCAAAAGCTCGTCGCGCTGGCACGGCGCAAACTGCGTGAAGCGTTCTTCGCCGCTGAGATGGGAATTTCCGGAGCAAATTTTCTTGTAGCCGATGTCGGTGCTGTGGCGATTTCAACCAATGAAGGCAATGGCCGCCTGAGCACAAGCCTGCCGCGCATACATGTTGCCGTCACGGGAATTGAGAAAGTGATTCCGCGACTGGAAGACCTTGGCACGCTGTGGCCGGTACTTGCCACTTCCGGCACAGGCCAGCCGATCACCACATATAGCACGCTTGCCGGCGGTCCAAAGCGCGCACACGAAGCTGATGGCCCGGAAGAGTTTCACGTTGTTCTGCTGGATAACGGACGCAGCGGCCTCCTGGCCAACGCCGAAGAAAGTGAAGTGCTGCACTGCATACGCTGCGGCGCTTGCCTGAATATTTGTCCCGTGTATCGCAACATCGGCGGTCACACGTATAACACCACATATCCCGGACCGATTGGCAGCGTGCTCACGCCGCATCTACGTGGCAGCGAGTTTCAGCATCTTTCTTATGCGTCATCGCTGTGCGGCGCTTGCACCAGCGTTTGTCCGGTGAACATCAATCTGCATCATCACTTGCTGCACAATCGCCGTGACTTCACCAAGGCAGGCGGAGCAAACACTACTGGAGAACGCCGGCAGTTCAAGTTTTGGCGGATGGCCATGCTGCATCCGTGGCTCTATGAACTGGGAGGATGGATGATGCGCCGCAGCCTGCGCCTGCTTTACGGCATGGGACTGGCTGGTACAGCGCTGGACCCCATGCGCGCATGGAGCCGCAAACGTACGCCTGTACCGCTACCTAGCCGGTCATTCCGTGCGCGCTGGAAAAGCGAGTTAAGGAAGACAAATGGCAACAAGTAACCCCAGCCGCGAAGCCATTTTGGCGCGCATCCGTGATGGCCTCCGCACGCCTGCGCCGCCAATTGAAGACAAAATTTTTTACGGGCCGATCTTTGAGGCGGTAGAAAATCCGCTGGAACGTTTCCAACAGGAATGCAAAGCCAACCTGATGGAGTGCCAGTTGACCGCCGATTCCGCCGCGAGCGCACAAACCCTTGCTGCGGTCTTGCAGTCATTGCCGCCCGGAGAAGTTTTTGTGCAGGACGATCCAACGCTGCGGCGCTTGATGACGGCAGCCGGTGCGCAACGCCAAATTCGATGGTCAAGCGAAGGCGGGCCGCGGGAGCAATCGCGAGCCACCGTCACTTTGGCGGATGCGCTGATTGCTCAGACGGGATCGATCTTCGTGAGCGCCTCCGGCGGCGGACGCGGAGCATCCGTCGTGGCGCCTACGCATATCGTTTATGCCTTTGCAAAACAACTCGTCCCCGACCTGGTAACCGCGCTTCGAAATGCCACTGCCGACGGACGCCTCGAGAAGAATTCTTATGCCTGCGTGATCAGCGGTTCCAGCCGTACAGCCGATATCGAAAAAATCCTGGTGCAGGGCGCGCACGGCCCCATGCGGCTGGTTGTGATCGTAGAGATCAACTCGTGAACGTGCGGGTTCCTAGGCGCAAATAAGGTAAGTGGAGAGGGCGCTCACGCGCCGAGCTGCGCTGCATCGAGCGCAGGGGATTTCAACTCGAAACCGAGCTGCTGGCGGATGGGAGCGGAGCGACAGAAAGATTTGATAGACTTGCGGCATGGCCAGAAAAAAACCAGCCCGCAAGCCTGTAAAGAAACGCGCGATTGTAAAACGCTCGTCGTCAAAAAAGAAAGCTCTCGCGAAGAAGAAGGCAGCTGTTAAGACGAAGTCGGCGTCCAGGAAACCGGTCGCCAAGAAGAAGGTCTCTAGCAGAAAACCTGCCCGGAAGAAGGCCCGCGGCGCAGGATCTGGTGCAAACCGGAGCGCCGGAATGACTCACCCTACACCTGTTGGCCGTCGCGGTCTTGGCTCCGAATCCGGTGGGCAATCGGGCGATACGCAGGGACTGTCGCGCCGCGAATTTGACGACTCTGAAAGCGTTGAAGAGTTGATGGAAGAAGGCCAGTACAGTGAGGCCGAAGCCGTTGCTGGAGTTGAGAACGCTCCTGACGCCGACCAAGGCGAAGTGCGGACCAGGCAGGTTCCTGAGGACGACGTTCCGCAGGAATACCTGGACGAGGAATAACTGGAAAGCGGTTATCGATCCGCTTCGCCGCCGGCAACTCTGTGAATAGCGATTCTGTTTGCCCGGACTCCTTCTCGGATAGCATCTAACATCCAGATTGGGGAGCAATCATGGCGAAAACAAAGACTGAAATACCTGCCGTGCTTTTTGACCTGGACGGAACCCTGATTGACAGCGTTTATGAGCATGTTCAAGCCTGGTGGAACACGCTCAATGGAGCTGGAATTCTTGTTCCCAAATGGAGGATTCACCGTCGCATAGGAATGAGCGGTAAATCGTTTGTCACGGAATTGTTGCGAGAGTTTGCTCCAGAGAAAAAGGTCAACATTGACCAGTTGGAAGAGGAACATGATGCCAGGATTCGCAAGGTTGTTTCTGAGATCGCGCCGTTGCGCGGAGCAGACCGCTTGCTCGCCCACCTCCGCCGCTCTAAAGTGCGATTCGCGATTGCAACCACAGGCAACCGGGAGCAGACGACTCTGCTTTTGAAAAAGCTTAAGCTACCTGCCGGAACGCCGGTTCTGACGGGTGATGACGCGCAAAAAGCCAAGCCATCGCCAGACATATTCCTGGCCGCAGCAAAGAAACTAAAGTCGCAAGTGGGTGATTGCATTGTGGTGGGCGATAGCGTCTGGGACCTGTTGGCCGCAGGACGCAAGGGTGCGCTTGGCGTCGGGATCTTATCGGGCGGCTACGGGGAAGAAGAACTACAAAAGGCTGGGGCGTTTCGAATTTATACCGACCCTGAAGACATGCTCTTGCATCTGGAGCAACTCGGGCTTCCGGGAATAGGATGACCGGAACGATGATTTACGAATTGCCAAGAGTATCCCTCGCTGCTGCTCGGGATTTCAGAAAAAGAATGGGATGCGGTGGGAGTTGAACTTTCATGCCCCAATTCATCCAGTCAAGAATGGTCTTCCTCCTCTCCAAGAACCCACTCTAAGCGAACTGATAAAGCGTAAAGTTACGCAGCAGGAAATTAGGGTTTAAGCGATAATCCCCGCGAGGAGGCATTTCGATGAAAATCCGAATTTCGCTTGCCGTGTTGCTGCTTTTGGGCCTGTGCTCTGCAATTTCAACCAAGGACTCCAACGCTTTTTCTGGTACGGTTTCATTTGAAGGAGGGGGGCTTCCTACGCCATGCCCACCACCCCCAAGACTCCCCACCGCTGGACCTAATTGCGTTTTACAAATTCAGAAATAACATGAATCCCTGCTAGGGTCGCCGTACAATGGCCAATATTATTAACGGCGGCCTTATGCACCTTTATCAAATCATTCCGTGGATCGGAAGCCTTGCGTTAGAAGTTTTGCTTGTCTTTGCTGCTTTCCGTAACAACATTCACAAGCGTTTCCCGGTATTCTTTGCATACATCACTTTCGACATTACCCGCGCTGTGGTTCTCCCCGCGATTCTTTTCGCCACACCGGCGACATACAACTATTTCTACGCTTATTGGCTTTCTGTCCCGATTGAATACACGTTAACTTTTCTC
>JBAVLE010000032.1:0-1953 GCA_049688735.1 Candidatus Angelobacter sp.
ATCAATCGCTTCGCCCTGCGTGCCGGGGTCTTCTACCAGGGCAACACCGCGGGCAAAGAACTCGCTGGCGGTTTCAGCGGCGCGCATGGCGTGAATCTTGTATGAGTCCACGGCCTCGCGCTGGTTGAAATCCATGACGAACTGGCCGGCCAGCGGCTCAACCGCGGAACCCTGATGGCGGAAGACCACGCGCGACTGGCTGGCGAATGTCCCCATTTCCATTAACGGGTTTTCCATGCCGGCAACCTGGCGCATGGCGCGCAATGATTCAAGGATCACGGCAGAGCGCACGCGCTTGGCGCGGAGGTCGCGCAGCTTCTTAATTTGCAGGAGATCAAAAAAGGAATAGGAATCTGCGGCAGGCAACAAACCGGCTTTTTCCCAGCCTGCCAGC
This sequence comes from Candidatus Angelobacter sp., assembly GCA_049688735.1. Classification (GTDB taxonomy): domain Bacteria; phylum Acidobacteriota; class Terriglobia; order Terriglobales; family Acidobacteriaceae; genus Angelobacter. The sequence goes on from JBAVLE010000032.1 coordinate 395, forward strand.
TGCCGAGCTGTAATGCGAAGGATCCGCAGAACGTCTGATCGATCGTATCTTTCCACTCGTGGCCTTTGGAAGTACGCTCTAGTTTCTTCCCCAGTACTGAACATTATGCGAAAGACCAGACGGAAATAGCAAGAGGAAATCTCCGCAAAGTGTGGAAAACGCATCCCTTTTGTCAATGTCGCTCCGCTCCAAGCCGCCGATGACTCATTTCCCCACTCGAGTTTGTCTTGCGCCTGGGGCAGCGGGCTCGGCGCGTGGTCGGCCTCGCCCTCAACGAATTCTGCTCTTTTGTCATTCCGCGCTGAGCGGCGTGCAACAGGTGCAAAAGCGAGTTTCAAAGAACGAAAATCTCAGGCGGTTTGGGACGCAGCTACAAATGATATGGAGCCGACGATCGGACTTGAACCGATGACCTGTCGATTACGAATCGACTGCTCTACCAACTGAGCTACGTCGGCCACGAAATATCTCTATTCTAAGAGAGAGCGGCAAAGGCGTAAAGCCCACGCGGAAAACTGCGCCGAGCCGTGGAATTTGGCTCGGCGCATGCGATGGGGTTAGAGCTGCGAAACGATCTTGCTCAGTTCAATGACTTGAAGGTGGCGGGGACATTCTGTCCAGTTGTGACGCCAGCAGATGATCACGTCACATCCTTCAGGATGATGGCGATGGCGGTGGAAGTTGCGGCTCTCATATTCAAACTCAATGCGCACGCGCTGCCACTTGCCGGGCCGGACTTCATACATCGCTTCGCAGTCCGGAAAATCCTGTTGAAGGGTAAGGACGCGGAAGCCGAGGCGATGCGCGAACATCCCAAAGAAGAAAACCACGCCGAGTTCGTTTACAGGCTCAAAGGCGACGCCATCGAGATCAATCGGCGGGCCGGCCAAGGGACGATCACGGAAGCAAGTCTTGCGGTAGGAACGGCCTGAAGGCGAATTAAGGAGCGGAGGTTTACGCTCGTCGTCCACTGAAGGCGTACCTTCTGCACAAAAATGCGAAGAAGCTTTGCGGGGATAGGTAATCGAGGAACTGATCAGCTGCAAGACGTCCTGCCATTCCGCTGCGAGATTGCCTTGTTGAACGAAATCGCGAAAGGCGTCCGGCACGGCGCGCCAGGAGCCGAAATGACCGAAGAAAGGCGTACGAGTGTAATGGCCGGCCTTTTCATAAAGGTGCACCCCGGGAAGAAGGCTTAAATCCCGGACGACGCGAGCCCAATCGAGGAGAAGATTTTCGTCGGATACGGATTGGCCTCGGGAGGTGGGTTCAAACCCGGCTTCACGAACCGCCCGCGCCATGTTGCCAAAACTATAACGCAGGGTAGGGTAGGAAATACCGGCAATTTGCTTGAGTTCAACACGCGTGGGGACGCGACCAAGCTGGCGCGCGCACGTCTGGATAGCGGCAATGATCTGGTCTTTGGATTGGGACTGGGACACAAAACACCTCAGGGAAAGGCATTGAGAAAGTCAGAAACACGAAAGGGCCCGGAGAAACAAACTGGCAGAAGCAGGAAAAACGCCGAATGAAACGGTTACGGCAGAGAAGCTAAAAAG
>JBAVLE010000033.1:0-5225 GCA_049688735.1 Candidatus Angelobacter sp.
AAGCGAAGCGAGGGAACCCTATTCCCTTCCATAGCTTAAAAGATTAATACCTGCGAATTAATATGATTTCTTAAAATTCGCGCACTTCGCCTTCATTCGCGGCTGGCCTGCATTTAGTTTTTGGCGATGATAGGGTTCCCTCGGTGCGTCGGGTGAAAGAAAAGCTATCGCTCCACCACACTCTCCAGCATCTCAAAAAACTCCGGAAAAGAAATATTCGCGGACTCCGCTCCATGGATCACGCTTTCTCCTTCTGCTCGCAGCGCCGCCACAGCAAACGCCATCGCAATCCGATGGTCGCCGCCAGAATCAATTTCCGCTCCATGCAGCTTCTGGTTTCCTGGGACGCGCAGTCCGTCCTCGCGTTCTTCGCATTTCGCTCCCATGGCGCGCAGGTTCTTTGCCACCAGCGCAATCCTGTCAGACTCTTTCACGCGCAGCTCTTTCGCATCTCGGATTTCAACGCCGTCGCGGGTGTAAGGCCCAATAGCGGCGAGCACCGGCAACTCGTCGATCAGAGCCACTGACTGCGCTCCTTCCACGGTAATTCCTGTCAGCTTGCCGTGTTCGATTTTGACCGTGCCCACCAGTTCGCCGTGGTGCTCTTCCAAGTTGATCACCGAGAGTCGAGCGCCAAGCAGCTTGAGCACGTCCAGCAGGGAAGCGCGTGTGGGATTGAGCAGCAGGCTTTCGATCACAAGGTTTGAGTCAGGGAATAGCGCCGCAGCGCACATAAAAAACGCAGCAGATGAAATGTCTCCTGGCACAGCGGCCTGAATCGCCGTGAGCTTCTGGCCGCCGGTCACCGTTACCCGATTCTTGCTGCGTGAAATTTCCACCCCAAAGGCGCGTAAAGCCTGTTCCGTATGGTCACGCGTGCGGTGCGGCTCATCCACAGTGGTTTCGCCTTCGGCAAACAGTCCTGCAAACAGCACTGCTGATTTCACCTGCGCACTGGCAATCGGCGTTGTGTAATCAATTCCCCGCAACTTGCCGCCGCGGATATGCAGTGGAGGCCGATCGCCAGCCGCCGCGCTGATCTCCGCTCCCATCAGTCTTAGAGGCGTCATAATGCGACCCATCGGGCGGCGCGTTAATGATTCATCACCGTGAAGATCGCAGCTAAAATTCTGGCCTGCCAGGATGCCTGAAAGCATGCGCATGGTAGAACCAGAGTTCCCGCAGTCCAGGCTGCTCGCCGGCGCTTGTAGCTGCTCTCGTCCATCGATTTCCAGCGTGCCATCCTGGTTCCTTCGCACGGAGCAGCCCAGCTGCTGTACACACGCCACGGTGCTGGCGCAATCAGCTCCGGTAGAAAAGTTTGCCAGCCGCGTTGTACCTGTGGCAATCGCCGCCAGCATGGCATACCGATGCGAAATTGATTTGTCGCCGAGCAGCCGCAAGGCGCCCAGTATGTTCTTTGCTGGACGAATGATCACCTAAATCTTTCCTTCTTGAAAAAAACTTTTAGAGTTGCCCGCTATCACTGAAAATATTATTTGTGGAATGTTTACTCAAATACAACTCCCATATTTTGTAAACACTCTCATTGTCAGCACTCGCGTGAAAGCGCGGTGCCAGCAAGAGGCACTCCGGTCAGGCCCTGACCCCTTTCCAGAATTTCCTCTTCGTGACAATTCAAATGTAGCAGGTTGTTATGAAGACCCAACGACTGATCGCTCTCTCCGTTACTTTTCTAGGCTGCAGTCTTTGCCTTTCGGCACAACAATTGGGCATGGACCCATCGCGATCGCCATTTCCCAATCCGAATGGGATGCCAGGCTCCAATGCAGGAATGAACTCGGTGCGTGGTGATAATCGCTCCGTCAGCGGCACTGTCCGCGACAATCAAAACAACGCGCTGAGAGATGTGCGCGTTGAACTTACAGACGCGAATGGCACATCCGTCGGTTCTGCCTATACTGGACCTTCAGGTCGTTTTGAATTCACTCGTCTCTCTCCCGGATCATATACCGTCATCGCTACGTCCGGGCTCGAGCAGGCTTCAGAGCGTGTGGACGCTACCAATTTTTCCAATTCCGTAAATGTTCGCATGCAAGGTGCGGGTAAGCCTACTGACGGAGTTGACGGAAACTCAATTTCCATTGCGCAGTATCGCGTTCCGGCCAAAGCTCGTGAAGCTTATCAAAAGGCGCATGAGGCTCTTGAAAAAGGCAAGATGGAAGATGCGCACAAGCACCTTGCCAAAGCGCTGGAACTCTGCCCGAATTATGCTGACGCTCTCACTCTTCAGGCAGTGCTGGCGCTGAACCAGAGAGATTCTCAATCAGCCATTGCGGATCTGGATAAGGCTCTCCAGGCCGATGGAAACTACGCCATGGCTTACTTGGTAATGGGCTCGGCATTGAACATGCAAGGGAAATTTGACGATGCCATCCGTACCCTCCAGCGCGGTCAGTCTTTAGCGCCGAATTATTGGCAGGGATACTTCGAACTGGGAAAATCGTATATTGGAAAGGCGGATTATCCCGCAGCATTGCGGCAGTTGGAACGTGCAGAAAGCCTGGCACCTTCGGACTATCCGCTCATTTCCTTGCTGCGCGCCCATGCTCTTCTGGCCATGAAGCAATTTCCTGAAGCCACGGCGGCCTTGCAGGCTTATTTGCAGAAAGATCCGCATGGCCCCAATAGCGAACAAGCGCACAAAATGTTGGAACAGGCGCAGGCGTACGTAGCCGCTAAAAAATAGCAAATTCGACAGCCACTTCTTCCGGAGTGGCTGTTTTATCTATTTGCCACCCGATCCTGAGTAGCCGATGGCGGCGCAGCCAGCATCAACGGCTCTTCCGGAATAATGATCCACGCAGCGAAATAAGCCAAAAGACCCACTCCTCCGCACACCACGCATACCGCCCACACGATGCGGATCAGAGTCGTGTCCAGGTCAAGGTACTCCGCAAGGCCCGCACACACGCCCGCAATCTTGCGATTTTGGCGGGGACGCACCAAACGCTGGCGGGCAATCACGCCGGCAATTCGCTTTCCGCAATAGGCACATACGTTTGAATCGTCAGCAATCACCTTGCCGCAGTAGTTGCAATACATTGTTTCCTTCCTTTTCTGGGGCCGATTTTTAGACGGCATCAAGTCAAAGCCTGAGCCGCACATGATCGAATCGCTCTGTCTTATCCCATGATACGTAGGATGGGCCCGCAAAGTTCAACTATTGGCGAATTTGTGAAAATACGCAAAGCGCAAAAAAAGGCAATTTTTGCAAGTATCTGAGGCCCGTAATTGGAATCACAGGGGGCACAGGACGCAGTTTTGTCTGCTTTCTGGGGCTCTCTTGTCCATTCCCATGGCCGCATTTGGAAAACCTGCCAAAGATCCACATATTCTCAAATTCAGGCAGGGTTCTTCGTCCCCTGGCGGCAATCTGTCTAACAGGCTGTCTTATGGTTGTTTCAAAAAGGGGTGAAGCGGTTACCTCAGTAATAAGGAAGGCCTTACTGGGTAAGGTTTCATGTGGCCCTTTATCCGGCAGTTTACCTGATACCTTAGCCGGGTTAGACACGGTACAACCATCTTGCTCCCCCGCATCCGACGAAAAGGATACGGAAACCAAAAACTATGACCAGACCGCTCAAGCCAGTCAAAGAGTTCTATACAGAACCCGAGGCCGCTGGCTACCTCAATATCCCTTTAAACGAGCTTTATACGCTCCTTGACGAGTACATCTTTAACGACGGCAGCCCTCGCCCACAGGACCTTACGTTCTGTGAGGCCGACTTGGTGCTGTTGGGATTTTGGAGCAAGACCAAAGATAACCCCAAGATCCTGCGGATGCCCCGGCGGCGCGAAGCCTGAACCTTTTACAACGTAAGATTTTCCAGGTACAGTGTCCTTTTGGACATCCATGGGCATGTAAGTTCATGTCTGCCATAAGGTTACAAATTCCTCATCTTTGGCCCTAGATTTGCCCTTACATTGGTAAGACTTAGGAATCTTCCAAATGGCACATCTGGCACCGAATTATGAGGAACGGCAGGAGTTCTGGAAACCGGCGGTAGCTTCGCGGCAGGAACCAGCAGCTGAAACCACAGATCAGGTCTGTCAAGAGTGCGGGACGGACTTTGTTCTGGGATCGCGCTTCTGCTATGTCTGCGGCGCAGACCGTCATGCCAACCTTGGGGCCAATGCCATTACCGGCCTGCATGCCTGGATCGACTTTGCCTCATTGCGCGAAACGCTGGGGCAGAGCAACGCTTCGTTGGTAGCCTTGGTCATGGGATTCGCGTGCGTAATCGCCGCGATTGTTACCGGCTTTGTCTTCACGGCTACCACTCTGCTCGATTGGCAAGCCGTACAGCTCTGGCGCATTGAGTGGCTGCTGGGTGCCGTAGCCATGTTCGCGGCTGGCTTTCTGCTCAAGAAAAAATAGGTTTTCTCCCCTTAAAAAAGGGCGGCGTCGCGCATTACGCCGCTCTTTTTTATTCTCTCCGCTCAGTGCCTTCCCAGAACAATTCCTCCAATGGCATCCTGCAGAAAATGGGAGATCATCCCTGGTCGTGTACTCTTCCGCCATTGCGCCAGCCATCCTAGAAGGCTGCCCAGAACAACAATGGTCAATACCAGCTTCAGTCCCTGGTACGCGTGAGCTGCGCCAAAGATAATGCCCTGGATCACTACAGCCGCCGTGGCGTTTTTCAGCCAGCCGTTCAACTGCTGCTGCAGATATCCGCGAAAAACAAACTCTTCACAGATTCCAGCGGAAAGAGATAAGAATATCCACAGCGTCATTTCGATTGCGCTCCGGGGAAGCAACCTGCCTATGTTGGCATTTGGGCCGGGGCGCAAGACTGCCTGCAAGCCTGTCAAAACAATATTAGATCCCACAAGAAACAGGACTCCTAATCCCAGGTCGCGGCGAAATTCTTTTGCAGTCGACCATCTTCCGCCGATCACGCTCTGAATCGAACTGCCGCCCAGCCGTATGCCCCATGCGGCCAGTGCAAATAGGAGCCATTCCAAGGCGATAGCGAACAGATAAGTCGTTGCGTGAGACGATCCAAAGGCGGGCAAGCCTTGCCGATACGCACCCCACGCGCCAATCCCACTTACCGCAAGCAGAAACAGTGCGGTATGCCAAACGGGAGCGATGGCTTTTGGGCAGGCTGGCGTCGGCTGCTCTACTGCGGGCGCATCCATAATTGCGATTATAGGCCGACAGTTGTCTGTTCAACACAAAAGCAAAACGGCTACCC
>JBAVLE010000034.1:0-4418 GCA_049688735.1 Candidatus Angelobacter sp.
CGCTTCCGCCACGGGACAAAGTTTCTCCGCTGGCGTCCGGAAAAGAAGCCGGAGCAGTGCACCATGGAGCAGATTCGGCCCGCCAAGAAGGCCGCCTAGCGGCAACATGGCGGTTGTTTTCCGGCAAACCATAGTAAAATTCCAGCGACAAACAACGAAGCTGAATTGCAGCTCCATGTCTCAGCGTTTCCAAAAATTGCGTCCGTAAAGGACAAATATGCCACCACAGGAATTCTCGAGCTATGAAGATTTCTTCACCTTTTACCTGCACGAGCACAGCGATCCGCGCAATCGGGCCATGCACGCGGTTGGAACTTTGCTCGGGCTGGCTACCGTGATTGTAGCTTTCGCGGTTCGACATCCCTGGTATGCGCTGCTGTGGCCTGTGGTATCTTACGCGTTTGCGTGGATCGGGCATTTCCTGATTGAAGGCAACAAGCCCGCGACCTTTGGCCATCCCTTCTGGTCATTGATCAGCGATTTCAGAATGTTGGGGCTGATGTTTACCGGAAGGCTTAAATCGCGGATGCAGGCGGGAGAGGCTGTGGCAAATCGACGCTTAAGTTAAGCGATATGCCGCAAATAAGAAACTAGATAAACAAGGCCGAATGCCAAATAACAGACACCGAATAAAGCGTTGATCCACCGGTGTCTTTTGCCAGCAGCCTGTGGTTGAGAACGGTAAAGCGTTATCAGGCCAACCCCGGGTCTGGTTCCAGAGACCGCTCGATAGACTTGAACCATGCCGAAGAACGTCCATACTAAACTTAAGGAGAGGTAGTAGCTCACGCGATCATATATATCACAAATCTCTTCGAGAACAGCCTACCTGATCTGGCTGGTTGCGCCTGCAGGTTTGGTCTGGAAAGACGCCTGCGCTGCCTCAGCCAGTGTTCCAGTGCCCTGCGCCTGTCCTGACTCAGCCTTGAAGTAGTAGGTGGTATTCGGCTTCAAGTTTTTGATGAGCACTCTGTGAGTGAAGCCGCCCCAGGGCATACCGGCGGTCTGGTCTAGATGCGTAGGATCGGTGCCGAAGTGCAGAGCCGTTCCAGAATTTACGTTGGTGGACCACGCGATCTCGGCGGTGGTGTCCGTCACGTTTTCAACCACAGGCCCATGGGTGATCTGCACGCCATTTGTCGGCACGCCAATGGGGCTTACCGGAATCTGCTGTACCGTGGGCGACTGGGGAGAAACCTGCTGCGGCGACTGAGCTGTCTGGCTTGCGCCCTGCTGGATTTGTAAAAGTCCACTTCCTAGAATCAGGCTTAAACCGAGTGCGGTGACAATGATGTTCATCGGAGTTTCTCCCTTGTCGCCTCGATTAGATGAGGATTTTGGGAAAAGGGGTGTTCCGGAATCGCAGACCTAGTCAGTTCCCAGGATCGCCGCCGATCGGGCCTCAGCGCATGATTCGAGGAAGAAGGAAAAGCAACACGGTCACGGTGAATACGATGATCAGCCCGAGCGACACGATCCATAGCAGCAGCAAACCGCGCTCGTCCTTTGGTTCGGCCCGGCGTGATACCCAGAATCGCGTGGCTGATTCGCATCAGGTTCAAAAGAAATTCCACTGGAAAACTTGTGTCCCGCCTCCGCGGATTGCGGTGGATCAGTTCAGGATAGCACTGACAACATCCAGCAAACATTGCGCATTGAGGCCGCCTTAGGCAGAATAACCGGCGGAGAACGCGGATGAAAATTGGCAAGGTCCTTATCTGGGCGGCGGTAGCAGCGGCAGGCACGCTGGCGCTGGCGACAATCGCATTCCATCGGCACGAGCCAATCAACGCCATGTGGCTGGTGGTGGCGGCGTTGTGCAGCTATGCGCTGGGCTACAGGTTTTATTCCAAGTTCGTGGCAGCTAAGGTGCTGGCGCTGGACGCGATGCGCGCCACGCCGGCTGAACGCCTGGAAAATGGCCGCGACTTTGTCCGCACTAATAAATGGGTCGTCTTTGGACATCACTTTGCCGCTATTGCTGGGCCGGGGCCGCTGGTTGGGCCAGTGCTGGCCGCGCAGTTTGGTTACCTGCCGGGGACGCTCTGGATCCTCGTCGGCGCGGTCTTTGCCGGATGCGTGCAGGATTTTGTGATTTTGCTTTTCTCCGTCAGACGCGACGGCAAATCACTGGGCCAGATGGCACGCGAAGAAATCAGCAAGACCGCTGGCACCGTGGCATTCATTTCTGTTCTCAGCATTTTGATAATCCTTTTGGCCGTGGTTGCGCTGATTATTGTGAACGCGCTCAAAGACAGTCCGTGGGGAGCTTTCACCATAGGGATGACCATCCCCATCGCGCTGCTCATGGGCGTTTACCTGCGCTACCTGCGCCCGGGACGGGTGCTGGAAGCCTCGGTGCTCGGTTTTCTGCTAGTTGTGGCAGCGATCTTTGGCGGGCAGTGGATTTCACAATCCACGCATGCCGCGGCATTCACGTTTGCCGGGACTACGCTGGCGGTTCTGATCATCGTTTATGGCTTTGCCGCGTCCGCGCTGCCGGTGTGGCTGCTGCTTGCGCCTCGCGATTACCTGAGCACGTTTGTAAAACTTGGCACCGTCGCGATCCTTGCCTTGGGAATTGTTTTGGTGCGGCCAACGTTGCAGATGCCAGCTCTCACGCGCTTTATCGATGGCAGCGGGCCGGTTTTTGCCGGCAATCTTTTTCCTTTTGCGTTTATCACCATTGCGTGCGGGGCCATCAGCGGATTTCATTCGCTAATTTCCAGCGGCACCACGCCCAAGATGATCGCCCGCGAAACGCAGACGCGCATGGTCGGCTATGGCGCAATGATGTGTGAATCTTTTGTCGGCATCATGGCGATGATCGCCGCATGCACTCTGCAGCCGGGGACGTATCTGGCGGTGAATAGCGGCGCTGGAATGGTTGGCGGAAATCCTGTGGCCGCCGTGGCAACCATCAGCAACTGGGGCTTTCCCATCACTGCTGATCAGATGGCGCTGTTGGCGCACAACGTCGGCGAGAAGACGCTTTTCTTCCGTACCGGCGGCGCTCCGGCATTTGCGCTGGGCATGGCCAAGATTTTTTCTGACAGCCTGGGCGGAACAGCCGTAATGGCCATCTGGTATCACTTTGCCATTATGTTTGAAGCGCTCTTTATCTTGACGGTGCTCGACGCCGGCACGCGCGTCGCGCGCTTCATGCTGCAAGACGCTTTGGGACATATATGGAAGCCGCTGGGCCGGACGAGCTGGTATCCCAGCATCTTTGCTACCAGCGCTATCACGGTGGCTGCATGGGGATATTTTCTGTGGCAGGGCATTCGCGATCCGCTGGGCGGAATCAATTCGCTCTGGCCGCTCTTTGGCATCTGTAACCAGTTGCTGGCCGCAGTGGCGCTTTGCGTGGCGACCACGATCATCGTGAAGTTGGGACGCGCACGCTACATATGGGTGACGCTTGCGCCGCTTGCATGGCTTGTAGCTGTGTCGTTTGCGGCTTCGTGGCACAAAGTGTTCGATCCCAATCCTCTGATCGGATTGCTGGCACATGCCCGCCAGCTTGCCGCCGGGCCTGCAATGGAAGGGCTGCAACGGAGAATCTTCAATGACCAGCTTGACGCTGCAGTCTGCGGGCTACTGGTGGTTCTGGTCAGCGTGATTGTGATTGAGTCCGCGATGCAATGGATCAGTGTGATCTCCGGTCGCAGAAAACCGGCTACACAGGAAGCGCCGTTCGTGGCGACTCAGTATGCGGAGGAAGCACTATGACAAAACCTACCACGGAGGCACGGAGACACGGAGGAAAATCGGGTGATCGGGGGATCGCGAAATCGGGGCATCGGAAAGCGTCGTTAGCCCGTGAGATGATGAACCGAGCAATGCGGACGATCACAGCCGCGCTCCGAGAAATCTTCGACGAATCTGCCTATGACCGCTTCCTGCTGCGGACACATGCGTCCCGGTCGGTCACCAGCTATCGAGCATTCACGCGCGAACGCGACGCGGCCATCCAGAAGAAGCCGCGGTGCTGCTGATCTCACCCCAATCAGCGCAAAACTGCGGTAAACTACCCTCAATGCGTGTCCTGGGAATCGATTGCGGCAGTGAGTACACCGGCTATGGCGTGGTGGAAGAAACGGCTGACAAAAAGCTGGTTTGCCACGTGAATGGCGCAATCAAGTTGAAATCGGGGACACCCATGGCCGCCAAGCTGGAAAAGATTTTTGTTGATCTCACGGCCATCATCGCCCAATACCAGCCGGAGATCGTGGCGATTGAAGATGTGTTTTACGCCGTGAACGTAAAGACTGCGCTCAAGCTCGGGCAAGTCAGGGGCGTGGCCATGTTGGCCGCGTCTACATCTGGCTTGCAGGTCGCTGAGTACTCGCCGCTCTCGATCAAATCCGCCGTGGTGGGTTACGGGCGTGCGGACAAGTTCCAGGTCCAGCAGATGG
>JBAVLE010000035.1:0-23217 GCA_049688735.1 Candidatus Angelobacter sp.
ACTATGAAGACCGCGTTCAACACACCGTCAAAGTCAAAACAAGAAGTCATCGCCGCGATACGCGAGTGCGCGGAGAAACTGGGGCACAGTCCCAGTTATCCGGCGCTCAAGAAAATGAAAAACATCACCCACATGGATTTCCGGAAAAACTTTGGCACCTACACGAGGGCGCTGCGGGAAGCTGGTATTGAACCGCGCGGCGGCGGACACATGGTGGGGCTGGAACACCTGTTCAAGGACTGGGCAGAGATTGTGCGGAGCCTGAAGAAAACGCCGAGCCTTTCAGAATACGAACTGCACAGCAAATACAGCGCGCGTCCTCTGCTGCGACGGTATGGCACATGGGGCAACGTGCCGCGAGGGCTGCGCGACTTTGCAGAAAAAAACGGCAGCAAGTGTGCCGATTTGATGCCATTCATTGCCGAGCAGGAGCGCAACCGCGTGGTGGTGAAACACGGGCGGGTGGAGCGGGGCGAAGATGGAACACCGCTGACGCGGAAGCCGAGATATCTGCCGGACCGTCCGGTGTATGGACCTCCGCTGGGGCCGGGCATTGCGAATGGCCCGATCAACGAATCAGGCGTGATCTTTTTATTTGGGATGCTGGCAGGGCGGCTGGGATTTGTGGTTATGCGCATCCAGGCAGAGTTTCCAGACTGCGAAGCGTTTCGCGAAGTGGAACCGGGACGGTGGCAACGAATTAAGATTGAATTTGAATTTGAGAGCCGCAGGTTTGCGGCGCATGGGCACAACGCGAAAGACTGCGACGTGATTGTGTGCTGGCAGCATAACTGGGCGGAGTGTCCGGAGCATATTGAAGTGATTGAGCTGCAGAGCGTGATCAGGGCGATGGGGATTTAGTGAGGAGGTCGCCGCAGATTGCGCAGATGGCGCAGATCAAATCAAAAGCCTGTGCAATACAGTCGTACATGGAGGTCAGTTAGCTGCACAAGAACGCCCAAACCTCACCACAGATAACACTGATAACACTGATTTACACGGATCAAAAAGTTCAAATCGGGCCACTTTGAATGTGTAACTCCGCGTCATCCGTGTTCATCCGTGGTGAGATTTGCTTTTTTGGGCAAAGCACAGCGATTAATAATTCTCCAAAGGGCAACCGCCAAAGCCGGGTCTTGTGACTGCGCTTGCTTAGCCGCACTCGATGATTCAAAAAGGCACGCTAAAAAATTAAACGGCTGCGCCGCGGCCTATCGGCGCTTGCTCATAGTTGTAATCTAACCTACCCTTCCGGCTTCGCATCCTCTCGCCTTCAGGGTGGTCTAACTTAGCGACGCGCCTAACGGCGCTGAACTTCGAATGTTCGTTTCGATGGCTTCCCGCAAAATTATGGCGTCTCCTGCGGGCACCAAAGTCAGCAGCGGATGCTCTGCGATTCCACATTCCGGGGTTGCAATCACTGGAACGCCTGCGGCCAATGCCCGTAACAACGGGCGAGGACTGTTTTCGAGGAATGCTGGTTGAACAACTAGAGCAGCTTCGCTCAACCAATCGCCTGGCGCACTCATAAGTCGGACGCCATCCCAAAACCGCTCTGATTCGCTGGTTCCATTGAGCACCATTAAAGGATAATCAAGATGTTGGACGGCATCCCGCAATTCAAAAGCTCCCTTGCGCGCAAGTGAAGGACCCGGAAAGACAATATATGATCCTGGCTGAGTAGGCTGAACTTGGGGCTGCTCCCATTCAAGAAGTATGGTCTTGAGCGGGAAGACGGAGGCAAGCATGGAATGCGGCGTAATGATCTGTTCCGCGTGATCCAGCCCTTCGGCCTCAGCTTGCGGCATCCAAGCCGGCGCACGGAACTCCCGGAAAGTCTTTCGCTCAGGAAATCTTGCAGCCAAGACGTCTAGATGGTCATGAAGCGTTCGCAATGGCAGACGTGTCATGAAGACCGAAAAAGTTCGGCCGCCCAGGTCTCCTCTGCGCCAAAGGAACGGCAGCAGTGACTGTGCCACGTACAAGTGTGACGTATCAATTGACAGCCGCGCGCCATAATAGTCTGCAAGAGCCTGTGAGCGAATAACCTGCGCCGCCACCGGTGGCATGTGTCCATTTAGATGAAAGCGTGCCTTTGCTGCTGCGAGTATCGTTGGCAAATTGGGAGCGACCGTTCGCCGATAGCCTTCACTGCTCCACTTGTATCTCGCGACATTTTTAACGCTGGAATGCAATGGAAGAAACAGATCATCCTCTTGTGACCGTGTTTGTGCAGCAAAGTCTTCAAATTCCGGCCAGCATTCTTCAATAAGGAACGCGCCTCGCCCAGGCGACTTGGAAAAACCTGAGGGTACGTGGCGAAAGCACCCGCTGACTCCACAGTCCGTACATGTATGGACTGAAGAGGACGGACGCGATTCCGACTGCTGGCCGCGCACAGAAACCAGGCGGTGCTCGCCCCAGAAACGCAGTACTAATTCATCTTTGTTAAGAACAGCCGTGATCCTGATGTCCTGTTTCGGTTGAAAACGGAAGTCGACATAATTCCAAAAGATGGTTGCGTCGCGTCCCTGCTCGGCAGCGGAGGCGGGAACAACCGCGGTATGTGCGTGCCGTTCAATGATTTCGCAGCCAGAGTGCAGCGCTAAGTCATACAGGGAATTTGAGAGCTGACAGAGGCCGCCGCCAACAGAGGGGATCAGACATCCCTGCCGAAGTTCCCGTCCGAGAGCGTAACCCTCCGAAATCTTTGCTTTGCCGATTTGCTTCCAAAAGCTGAACGTCACTCCCGAGGGGATTTCCACATTGTGCAAACGCGCGCAGGCTTTACGGAGATTTTGCACCTTGCCGAATTGCAAAGAATTTTCCACCAGACTTTCAGTCGTCCACAAAGGGGATCTGCATTCCGCGAGAAGCATGGGATAAAGCTCAGGATTGGCGTGTCGTAATTGACGCACTGGTTGCCTCAAATTGGAGACAACTCGCATTCCACGAAGGAGCGCAGCTTTTGCGGTGAAAATGGCAGACGACAGGCGGGATGGCTTTTTTGCGTGCAAACAGTGTGTGCCTGACTATGCCCTAGCCCGCGGCATCCTTTCAAGCTGTTTGTAATGCACGTAAGTATCCAAAGGGGTGTGAACGAGCAGGCACTGATCCAACTCCTCAGCCTGACTTCCACCATGATCGGATTTACAAAGCGATTGTGCTTTAAGGCCCTTGAATGCCGGGTAAAATACAACCCAAAATGGGGTAAAAAAGCCAAAGCCGCCTGCGCTCCCCCGCCTTCACGAAATGAGAGTGGATGAGATTGTTGTCAAAGGGCAAAATACGGTCCGGTCATCACGCCAGCGCGGTAAGGAAATCCAAGGCCATTAAAGAGTTCACCCAGAAAATGGTTGAGGAAAGCCGCCAGAAGAAAAAGAAATAGCCCTCCAGATCAGACTTCCCGACTACCCCACGGCAACTACTTGCATCATGTTTTATCTGGTATATACTTGCCGCCACTGGAACGAAGGCAAAGACCCCCTTGTCACTGGAGCTGAGCTCTAATGAATGACCTCCCTTCGCTGTTAAACGCTGCCCCCGGTAATGCCACCGCACTCATTATTCCTGAGACCGGAACCTCTATAAGTTATGACTCGCTGCGCCGCCAGGTAAAGACCATGGCGGAGGCCCTGGCCGGGATAGGAATCAAACGCGGTGAGCGTGTGGCCAACGTGCTGCCGAATGGCGTGCCCACGATCGTCGCCTTTCTGGCGGGCGCGTTTGCCGGAACGGCTGCGCCATTGAATCCGGCTTATCGTTTTGACGAATTCACCTTTTATCTGGAAGATACGTCAGCCAAAGTTTTACTTGTTCCACCGGAAGGCGCGGAAGAAGCCAAGCGCGCGGCGCGGCACCTGAACATCCCGGTATTTGCCGTACAAATGGATGAAAGCGGCAATGTAAGCATTGAGGGCGCTCCAAAAGGCGTACCTTATACACCGCCCGGCCCTGAAGATGTTGCCCTGGTGCTGCATACCAGCGGGAGCACTGGACGGCCAAAACGCGTGCCACTGAAGAACAAGAATATGGCCGTCTCCTGCCAGAACGTGGCGGCGACTTACGGCCTGACGGCAAAGGACGTTTCTCTCTGCGTGATGCCGCTGTTTCATATCCATGGATTGATAGCTTCAACGCTTTCCACGTTCCTGACCGGCGGCACCGTAGTGGTGCCCAGCAAATTCAATCCCATGAGCTTCTGGCGGACAGTGCGTGATTATGGCGTGACTTGGTACTCCTGCGTGCCGACGATCCATCAGCTCTCAGTGGCGCGACTGAATTCAAAGCCTGAAGGGATTGAGAAGCTGCGGTTTGTGCGCTCATGCAGCTCAGCTCTCTCTCCAGAGCTGATGCAAAAGATTGAAACCGTTGTGCAGGTTCCGGTGCTGCAGGCTTATGGCATGACAGAAGCCTCGCACCAGATGTGCTCCAATCCTCTGCCGCCGCAACCGCGCAAAACCACGTCTGTCGGTCCCGGTACAGGCGTAAAGGTCGGGATCATGGATGACAGTGGCAAACTCATGCCCGGTGGCGAGCTTGGTGAAGTGGTGATCCAGGGACCGAACGTGATTGAAGGCTACGAAAATAATCCTGAGGCCAATGCAAAATCATTTACCAATGGCTGGTTCCGTACCGGCGATCAGGGAATGATTGACGCCGACGGCTACCTGCACCTGACGGCGCGCATTAAAGAGCTGATCAATCGCGGCGGCGAGAAGATTGCACCGCTGGAAATTGACGCGGTGATGATGACGCATCCGTGCGTGGCTGAGGCCGTGTCGTTTGGCATGGCGCATCCCACGTGGGGAGAAGAAGTGGCCATTGCGGTGGTGCTGAAAGAACCATCGGCGGAATCTGCGTTGATTGAGCATTGCAAGCAGCATCTGGCGGATTTCAAAGTGCCCAAGAAGGTCCACATCGTCGAGAAGATTCCGCGGACTGCAACTGGAAAAATTCAGCGTCGCGCAGTGGCAGCGGCATTCGCGGGCGGCGAGAAGTGAAATTCCTGATTGTGGGCGCCGGAGCTGTAGGCGCGTACATTGGCGCAATGATGTCGCGCCAGGGCTATGACGTGACCCTGCATGCCCGTGGCCCGCACCTGCGCGCCATGCAGGAAAAAGGCGTGCGCGTGATCAGCGCCGATGATGATTTCGTCGCGCACCCACGGCTGGTGGCTGACCTGAAAGATGCCGGGCCCATGGACGTGGTGTTTCTTTGCGTCAAGGCCCATGGTCTTCCACCGCTGGCAGCGCAACTGGCACCGGTGCTGGGGCCCGAAACGACGGTCGTAAGCACGCAGAACGGAATCCCATGGTGGTATTTCCAAAGCGATAGCGGACCGCTGGCTGGAACACGGCTGGAACGCGTTGATCCGGGCGGAATAGTTTCACAGGCGATAGAAGCGCGGCGGGTGATTGGGTCGTTGATTTATTTCTCTACGGAGATCGTTGAACCGGGCGTGGTGAAGCATAACGAAGGCAGTCGAATGTCATTAGGAGAGCCCGATGGCAGCCGGTCAGAGCGGATCAAGAAGATCGCAGAGGCGCTGGTTGCGTCGGGACTGCGGGCGCCGGTGACAACGCACCTTCGCAACGAGATCTGGGTGAAGATCCTGGGCAACGTGGCGTTTAATCCCATCAGCGCGCTTACCGGAGCAACGCTGGCCCAGATCCTTACGAATACTGAGACTACGAATCTGGTCCGCAACATTATGCAGGAGACGGAAACACTGACGGAGAAACTGGGCGTCAAGATGCAGGTTTCCATCGAGCAGCGCATGGCAGGAGCAGCCAAAGTTGGGGAGCATAAAACGTCGATGCTGCAGGATCTGGAGGCGGGACGTCCGCTGGAATTGGAAGCGATTGTTGGCGCGGTGCTGGAAGTGGGAGAAAAAATCGGCCTTCCCATGCCACATACCCGCAGTGTTTACGCTTGTACCAAATTACTGGCCGAGCGCCGTAGCGCGGCGGCGCACAAAACTTAAACTTTGAGGGAAACAGCATGAGCAAGCGTTGGATTCAATTTGGAAGCGCCGTCATAGCTATGATTATGATAGCTAACCTTCAATATTCGTGGACGCTATTCGTCGCACCGATTCGGGCAGCTCACAAAGACTGGACGCTGCCTTCAATTCAGTGGGCGTTCACGCTTTTCATTTTCCTGGAAACATGGATCACCCCGGTCGAAGGCTGGCTGATTGACCGGCTTGGGGCCCGGCTCTTTCTCACCGCAGGTGGCATTCTCGTCGGCATTGGCTGGACCGGCATGGGCTACGCGAATACTTTGACCGAACTCTACATCCTTTATGGGATGTCCGGCGTGGGCGCAGCCTTCATCTATAGCGGTTCTGTCGCAACGGCATTGAAGTGGTTTCCTGACATGCGCGGAACTGTTTCTGGCTTTATCACCGCGGGATTCGGCGCAGGATCAGGGCTTTTTATCCCTACGGTAATCGCGCCGCTGCTTGCCCATTCAGGCTACAAGGCAGCCTTTTTGTACACCGGCGTTGCGCAGGGGATATTGATCATTATCGCGGCACAGGTTTTGCATAATCCGGGGCCCGATTTTAACGTTTCTCCAGCGGCCAAGAAGCCAGTTTCACCACGTATCCGGCGCAATAACCAGGAATTTAACAGCGCGCAAATGTTGGTAACTCCGCAGTTCTGGGTGCTCTATGTCGCGTTTATCCTCACATCAGTCGGCGGCCTCATGATTACCGCGCAAGCCTCGCCTGTGGGTAAAAGCATGGCAATTCCCGCTGCAGCGATTGTTTACGCCGTCTCCTGGAGCCGCATTGCCAACGGTGGCGGCAGAATTTTCTGGGGCTGGTTCTCTGATTTTGTGGGACGAGAAATGGCCATGTTCATCCCCTTCACCTTGCAGGCACTGTGCCTGGTAGGCGTGCTGACGCTTGGCAAACTCTCAGGGAACTGGTTCATCACCATGATGATTCTGGTCTTCTTTACCTGGGGCAGCATGTTCGCTCTGTTCCCGGCCATCATCGGCGACTACTACGGCCCCAAGTGCGCTACCTCAAACTATGGCTTCCTTTACACAGCCAAGGGCGTGGCTTCCATCGGTGGAGGAGGAATTGCGGCGTGGCTTTTCATCAAGTTCGGCAACTGGAGCGCAGCATTTTACAGCACTGCGGCACTCACGCTGCTTTCTGCGTTGCTCGTTCTGGTGCTGCGCTTTATGCCGCTGCCCAAGCCGAGCAAGCAGACGGAACCAACGCTCGTCACGGCGAAAGCAGGATAAGGAATTTGAAGTAGGAATTATTTCGCGAGGAAGGCCGCAGCAAACTCTGCGGCCTTTTTTATTGGATCGCGGGTAGCAATTTACTATGATCTCTCAGCAATAGCTTCACGCCACCAGGATCTTGTATTTAAACAAAATGTTTATCTCTGTCATTCTGAGCGATGCGCGAAGGAGCGCAGCGACAAGCGCGAGTCGAAGTTGAGCCGGGCTTGCGGGCGTCTGAGCCTGCAGGCGAAAATCCCGAGCGCAGTCGAGGGAACCCTGAAGAACACGAGGATTTTTCTTCCATTCATACTGCATCAGGGAGTTCTCACCATGACCTCGTCTGCTTTTGGCACAATCCCTCTTCAGGGGTTCCTAAGCTCAGCGTTTTGAGCGATGCAAGCTTTTCTGAGACACCGCTTCAATTCTTCGATGAAGTCTGGCTTGCCTGTGATTGCCCGGCAGGCTGTCCCGCATCTTTCAGCGCCTTATCCAACGCTGCGCGCAGACGCGGCAGCGGGGCCACGCCGCCTGACATTTCCTGGCCATTGATAAACAACGTCGGCGTGGAATCCACGCCAAGCGATTCCCCTTCACGCACTGAAGCCTTGATCGTTGCATCGTTCTGGTTCTTCACGCACGCTTGAAGATTCGCGGCATCCAATTTATGGTCTGTGCCTTGCTGCATGGCCATCTTATCCAGTTCGGCCAGTCGCAGTTCCTGCGTTCCTTTGCCATTAATTGCCTGCTGGCTTGCATGAACGGAGTCCACAAAGTTCCAGTAGGCATCCGGATTTTGCGCGGCAAGGCAATTCGCGTCCACTGCCGCGTGGTTTGCCCACGGATGGCTCGGTATCGGAAAGTCTTTATACACAAAGCTGACGCGGTCGCCGTATTCCTTCAGCAACTCAGGAAACAGTATCTGGTGCATCATGGTGCAGAACGGGCACTGCAGGTCGTCATAGGCAACCACCACAACCTTCGATTGCTTTGCTCCGCGCACCGGCCTGCCGCGCACGTCAATCTTCTTCATCACATCGCCATAAGGATCGTCGGAGATTTCAATCCGGTTCACCCTTACGATGGATTTCTGGTCTTTGGCTAGAAGGAATGGGAAATCCTGCTTCCGCTCTCCTTCGCCGATGGTCACACTAAACGCGTCAAAGCCGGGCCATTCAGGGCTGGGCGAAAGAGCGCCAATTACAACCGGAACTTCCGGCGGCAATTTATATTGCACGCGCAACTGGCGTTCAATCTTAGCGGCAATATCCGTTGGCTTGGACTGCGAGGCACAATTCAGGCCAATGACTGACAAAAGAGCTAGCGACAGAAGAAGCAATCGAGACAAAGCTTTCACGTGGGACCCACTTATGCTGCTGGATTTATTAGCAAATTATCTCACGGCAAGCCTCTAATTGAGCACCGATTCCGTCGTGGAACGTAGTGGTCAGTTTCAAAAAAGGACTAACTAGCAGTATCGGTGTCCAGGGATTTCGCTCCGATTCGGTTCTGGTGAAGCCGATCAATGGCAACCCGAAGACTGGAAACGTAAACGCCCCTTTCAGAACGGAGCTCCTGCTTCTAGGCGATGCTTCCAATCGTCCTACGGAAATCTCGTCTATCTTCTATTCGTCCCGTAAAGCCGCCATAGGCTCCACTCTCATGGCACGTCGCGCAGGAACATAACAGGCAGCCAATGCCACCAAGGTTAGAACCAGGACCACGCCTATGAATGTGGCCGGGTCTTTAGTTGTTACGCCAAAGAGCAAGTTCTTCAGAAAGTGTGTAAGAGCAAACGCGCCGGCAGCACCCAGGAGCACGCCGGCGGCTGTCAACCGGCTGCCCTGTCCCATCACCATTTGCAGAACATCGGAGTGCTGCGCGCCCAGGGCCATACGGATGCCGATCTCGCGGGTGCGCTGCGTTACCAGGTACGCCAGCACGCTGTAGAGACCAATCGCGGCGAGAATGAGCGCGAGTGCGGCAAAGCTGCCGAGGAGATAAGTCATTATTCCCGTGTCTTGAGTGGCCTCAACAATCACTTGTTCCATGGTGCGCGGCTCAAAAGCTGCCAGCGATGCATCAAGCTCCTTGAGCTGGCTGCGCAAAGTGGGCAGCATGCTCATGGGTGCGCCGCTGGTCCTTACGGCGACGCGAGCGGAAAAGCTGTCATTATCCAGAGCAGCAGCCACGGGAAAGTAAGCTTCAGGAAAATGCTTCTTCTGAATACCGAAGACGCTGCTGTCCCCCACCACGCCAACAACACGGATCGCCAGCGTTCCGTCCGAGTGGAAGACCCTTCCCACCGCGTCCTGATCGGGCCAGAAAGTCTTTGCCATCGTCTGGTTGATCACCGCTACAAAATAGAGTTCTGGCGGCAGCGTCTTGATATCGGGATTCTTTTTCACCAATTCATCAATCTTCGCATTGACCTGTCTTACCTGCTCCATGTCGGCGGCAGAGAAGTTCTGCCCATGTAAAAGTGGGATTCCCATTGCCTGAAAATATTCTGGAGTGATGTAATTGTTTTCTACCAGCATGTGGGCGTGCGATGGGTCTTTGTCGCCGTCAACCGTCACGTAACCGTTATTCCCGCCTTCCAGCGGAAGTTCGGTGGAGACGGACGCAGCCACCACACCGGGAGCGTGTTGCACGCGTTCCAGATAGCGATCAATAAAATCTTGCCGTGCAGCCGGGGTCGAATAACGGGATGGAGGAAGAACGACCGTCATGGTCATTAGATTCTGCGCCTGCACGCCAACATCCGCATTGCGCATGTTGCTGAAGCTTCGCAGCAACAGCCCGGCTCCGGCCAGCAATGCCACCGATGCGCCAATTTCAACGATGACCAGTCCGTCCCGCAAAATCCGCTGCCAACCCCGCGGGCTGACCACCGACTGCGCGCTGGATTTCAACTCTTCACCCAGGTCCACACCCGTGGCCTGCAATGCGGGTGCAAGACCGAACAGGACACCCACAAACATACTCACAAAAACGGTGAAAGCCAGTACGGTAAAATCGACCTGAATGGTATTTACGCGGGGAATCGGCAGAGCATTGGCAGAGCGGATCATGGCCACCGCCCACCATGCTCCGGCAAGTCCCAGGATGGCTCCCAGCAGAGAAAGCAGGACGCTTTCGGTAAGCAACTGGCGCATCACGCGCGTGCGGCTGGCGCCCAGCACGGCGCGCAAGGCAATTTCGCGCTGGCGTCCCGTAGCACGGGCTAGAAGAAGGTTTGCGACGTTGACGCACGCCACCAGCAACACCGTCGCCACCGCAGCTAAAAGCAGCAACAATTGCGGACGCGAGTCGCCGGTCAGCTGTTCCTTAAGCGGGACCACCACAGCTTCAATACCTGGATTGTGAAACCGCTCTTCAATTCGCTTGCTGATGGCCAGCAGGTCGGCACGCGCGGCTTCAATGCTGTATCCGTCTTTCACGCGGGCCACCGCGCGGTAGCCATGTGATCCGCGTGGCCCCAGCGCCTTTTGTGACATGTCCTGCGGTGTCCACACTTCCGTTCGCGTGGGAAAGTTGAACCAGGCGGGCATCACGCCAACCACCACATAAGGCTGGCCATTCAGCGCGATCTTCTGTCCGATCACGTCAGGGCGGCCGGCAAAGAATTTTTTCCAGAATCCGTTGCTGATCACAACAACCTTGTTTTTGCCTTCCTGGTCCTCTCCAGCAACAAATGCGCGGCCCATGGCGGGGCTTACGCCCAGCACGCTAAAAAAATTCGCCTGCGTCGTGATGGCGATTACTGGCTGCGCTTCTCCCGCATTGCTGGCATTGAACGAACGTGGCCAGCTATAAAGCGCCGAACCTTCCAGCGTCCGGTTCTGCTCCTGCCAATCGAGATAGTCGGGGCCGGTGAGCGGGAAATTGCCAGGCGCTGGCTCGGTTTCCCACAGTTGCACCAGTCGGTCCGGATCTTTGAAAGGCAGCGGTTTCAGCAGGACTGCGTTGATCACGGAAAAGATCGCGGTGTTCGCGCCAATACCGAGCGCCAGAGTAAGCACGGCGACCAGGGCAAAACCCGGACTCTTGCGCAGCGTACGCACGCCGTATCGGACGTCTTGCAAAAGAGTTTCAAGGAATGTCCAGCTGGTTTTTTCGCCCATACATCTCCTTTGCCATGGCTTGGACCAAGATCAGTTCTAAACACGTTGGACTGCCGCCGCGAAGTTTTGGTTAGGAGAATGGAACGCCGGCTCCGATACGAATTGATCTCCGCTGTCCACTTCAGCCTGCGTTCCCTGCTCCTCCGCGCCCTCTGTTCCTCTGGGTTTCAAAGGTTTTGCTTTTTCTGCTAGGCGATAAAATCGGCCGTGTCCTGCCGTCATTTTCTTGCTTGTGTATGATGCGATTACACTAGAGAACAATGGCTACCGCAACCCAGGACACACCAACTTCGCGCAAGCCCGATTTGAGCGTGAGTTTTGCCGGCATCCGCTTTAAGAACCCGGTGATCGCCGCCGCCGGCACGTTTGGATACGGCATTGAATTTGAAGATATTGTCACGCTGGAAAAGCTGGGCGGCTTTGTGACCAAAGGGCTTTCCCGTGAGCCGATGGTCGGCAATCCGCCGCCGCGTTTATTTGAAACTGCCGCTGGAATGCTGAATTCCATTGGACTGCAGAACATCGGCGCGCGAGCTTTCATTGAAGAAAAACTGCCCAAGCTGGCCGTGAAGAAAAATGTCATCGTGATCGCCAACGTTTTCGGCTACACCCGCGAGGATTATGTTGAGACGATCCGCATTCTGAATGAAGCCGAGGGGATCGCAGCGTATGAATTGAATGTTTCCTGTCCTAACACGCACGAGGGCGGCATGGTGTTCGGCACGGACCGCACTCTGTTGGAAGAGCTGGTGGCAAGTTGCAAATCTGCCGCTGCAAGGCCGCTGATAGTGAAGCTTTCACCCAACGTAACCAGCATTGCCGCGATGGCCAAGTCGGCGGAGAATGCCGGCGCTGATGCCGTGTCGCTGGTGAACACGTTTGTCGGCATGGCCATTGACGCCAAGACGCGCAAGCCGCGCATCTCCAACGTCACCGCAGGCTTGAGCGGCCCCGCTATCAAGCCCATCGCCCTGCGCATGGTCTATGAAGCCGCTCACACCGTGGAAATCCCCGTGATCGGCATGGGCGGAATCACCACGGCAGAAGATGTGGTTGAATTCATGCTGGCTGGCGCAGCCGCGGTGGAAGTGGGCACGGCGAATTTCTGGGACCCATGCGCTACGGAAAAGATTGTCGACGGGCTGCAACGCTGGTGCTTTGAAAATCGCGTGAAGCGGATTACCGACATCATCGGGACACTGGAAGTGTAGCGGCCTTTCAGCATCTTTCCAATTCAATCCTGAACGTGTAAATCTTTGGTTTGCTTGCGCGAACGGAAGTAAGTTATCTTGCAACAAACAGGCGCTTTCGGGGTCTACAGAATGGGGCGGATTTGTTGAATATTCCACTCCATCGCTTCGTCAACAAACATACTCAAGGTATTTTCTAAATAGGAGGCTGAACACATATGAAACGCAGGTTCACGCTGTTAGGTTTGTCGCTTATGTTGTCGGCGCTAATGGCATTCGCGCAACGGCCCATGGATGATCAGAATGAACGCAACGTCCGCATTGTCCGCGGTCCGGACATTTTAAATGTTACTGACAATTCGGCAACGATCAACTGGACCACCAATTCCTCCGGCGCGAACCATGTGCGTTATCGTGTGGCGGGCAGCAATGACCAGTGGCAGTCTGCCTACAATCAGGGCGGTGGCACCAACCATTCTCTGCAGCTCACAGGATTGCAGCCCGGAAGGACCTATGAGTGGCAGATTCTTACGCGCGATGGCGACTTGCGCACTTCAGGACAATTTCAAACTCGCCGCGACTATCGTGACGGCGACAGACGAGATGGTAATTACGATGGGAACCGTGACCGCGATCGGGACGGTGATAGAGGCTACGGCAACGATTCGGGCAATCGTGTAGCGTTGTATCGAGCCAGCAATCGCGATGGCAGCATCCATCTATACACGACGAATGGCAATGAGCAGAATTCGCGTGGCTTCCATGCCGAGGGCACTACAGGTTACATCCTGACGTCACAGCGGCGAGGCACCGTGCCGCTTTATCGTATGTATGGTCCTAACCGCGACATGCTGCTGACCGTGGAGCAGGATGAGGTTGCAAAAATGCGAGGCTATGGTTATCGCGATGACGGCATTCTAGGATATGTAGCAGCCACGCAAATGCCCGGTACTCAAGTTTTGTTCGCGCTGGTAAATCAGAATGGCAGCCTCCATTTCTTCACCACTTCTGAGCGCGAACGCCGCCAGTTCCTCCGCCGCGGATGGCAGGAACTAGGACCCGCCGGTTACATCTGGACGCAGCAGTAGGATGTGAGAATCGTTTTTCGGAATATTCAGCCATCCCTCTTGTGGGTGGCTGATTTTTTGCACCGTCCTTCCCTTTGCCAAAATGCAGATACCAATGTCGGAACTGCAAGATCAGTAAAGACGAAGCCCCAAGTCAAAGCAAAGCCGTCTTTTCCAGCAGCTCTGTTTATCCAGCTCTGAAGGTGCAACCCGCACCCTCGTACCTCCTTCGAATTAAGTAAGCCTGGAAATCGTGCGCATTCATGCCTTTTCGGCTGGTGCAGGTTTCACGAGCAGTGCCGCTTCGTCGCGAAAAGTCACTCAGGTATTTTTTCTTTAAAGAGGTGAAGAAAAGTATGAAACGCACACTCACAATATTAGGGTTGGGGCTGATGTTGTCGGCCCCAGTAGCTTTTGCACAAAAACAGATGGATCAGGCCAGTGAAAAAGCGGTACAGATCACGCAAGGGCCAACCATTTCCAACATCAGCGGAAATTCCGCCACCATAAACTGGTCAACAAATTCCGCGGGTGCGAACCACGTTCGCTATCGCGTTGCGGGAAGCAACAGCGCCTGGAAGTCGGATTACGCATCGGGCGGCGGCACAAACCATTCCCTGCAGCTAACGGGCCTGGAGCCGGGCAAGACCTATGAATGGCAGATCCTGACTCGTGATGGCGACCTGCGCACATCCGGGCAGTTCGCGTCAGCCGCAACGTCCGGTGGCACTGCTCCTGACGTGAATACGAATGCCAGTGTGCCCGCGTCGCCAGCCCCGCCAGCGCCGGGTTCAGCCGACACTTCCAACGGCAAGGTCCCGTTGTATCGTTCCGCCAATAGCACCGGCAACATGCATCTCTATACCTCCAACGCCGCAGAGCAGAATGCGAATGGCTTCCACGCTGAAGGAATTACCGGATACCTTCTGCCGGGCCAGGGCTCAGGTACGGTCCCGCTCTACCGCATGACCGGCAGCAATGGCGACACGGTACTCACACAGGCGGGCAGCGAACAGAGCACCTTGCAGGCGCATGGATACCGCGATAACGGCATCGTCGGCTATATTGCCACTACGCAGGCTCCCGGCACCCAACCGCTGTATCAGCTGTCAAGCGCCGATGGCAGCGCCCATCTTTACACCACCTCCAGCAGCGAGAAAGCACAAGTCCAGAGCCAGGGCTGGAAGGATCAAGGCGTTGTAGGTTACATCTATCAGCAGTAAGTCTGAAAGAACAGTTTGTTCGTTAAAAAAGCCACTTGCAGCCGCGGGTGGCTTTTTTATGCAACTAGCCGGGCCGAAACAGCGGGGATAGAGGCGAAAGGCGAAAGGCGAAAGGCTAAAGGCGAAAGGCTAAAGGCTAAAGGCTAAAGGCTACTGTCTTTCCTTGAGGAATTCCTGTGTGATCTCCGGCAACTTTTCGCGAATTTGGCTGGGCAGCCGGTCATGGATGCGACGGGCCTGAATGCGCGCAACGTCCGCTACAACTACGGGGGCAGGTGTCGCCACGGCCACGATAAGCCATACCACGCTGAAGAAAAGGAAGCCCGCCAAAGCGATCAACTCCAGTACCAGCGCATGTCGCGGAGAGAAATGCCGGACCGCGCCGAAGGCCACCAGAAACATCACAGCGGAAACGCCTGCGACGATCATCAATCCAATGTCGATAGTGCGATGCAGTACCTGGCGGGAGCGGCAGTGAGCGCACTCAGCCAGATGCGCTTCATAGTCGCCGCGCATCTCCGGCGCCAAGCCTGAGATATCGTATCGCCAGCCGGCGAGGATGTCCCCAACCACGCGATCACTGCACATATTGCTCATCAACTTGCCTTACTGCTAAATTCAAAAGCCCTCGGATCGCCCAAAAGGGGACGGGGTGGCTCTTAACCTATTCTCATCCTAGATTAAGGTCTTTGTACAGGTATCTTCTCATCCCAGGCAGAGTGGCTGCAATGGGTGGTCCTGTTGGGCTAAGGTGAGGGCACAGGACTGGAAAAGGTTCAACTTCCCTCCCAGGGCCTTATTGGCGGTGTCTCGGGCCACTTCAGGATGGTTATTATGCTCGGAAAGGTGCGCCAGAACCAGGAAAGCCGCCTGCCCGTCATAGTCTTTTTCAAAGAAATCAGCCAGCGCCGTGTTGGAAAGATGGCCTACGCGGCTCATTACCCGCTGCTTGACCATCCAGGGATACGGCCCGTTGCGCAGCATTTCCAGGTCATGGTTCGATTCGATCATTAATCCGTCGCAACGCCTCAGATGGTCTTTCACATTGGAGGGCAGATAGCCGAGATCAGTCACCACGCCGATCTTGACGCCATCGGCCTTAAAGGTAAAGCCACAGGGATCAGCCGCGTCATGCGGAATGGTGAATGCCGTCACGGTGATGTCAGCGATCTCAAAACTGCGGCCTACCTGAAAGTGTTCGCGGCGCTCCAGCTTGGCGGGCTTGCCTTCAGGGTCTTTTGTCGATCGGCGCCAGCTGTGATAGGTGGCTTCAGTGATGTAAACGGGAATCTTCAATTTGCGCGCCAGCACCTGCAATCCAGCGACGTGGTCCTGGTGCTCGTGCGAAATCACTATCGCTTTGAGGTTTTGCGGATCTTCACCTGCGGTGTGCATGCGCTTCAGCGTCTCGCGGCAGGAGATGCCTGCATCCACCAGGATGCTCGCAGTGGAACTGGAAAGCACAGTAGAGTTTCCTCTGCTCCCGCTCGCCAGGACTGTCATGCGCATCGCCACTGCACGCAGCATAGCGGGAATCGTCTCAGCAGGGGAGTAGCAAGGTAGTTAACACGAGGAAAACGGCGAACCCCTTACCGCTGATTCCGCTGATGAGAGTGATCTGCACGGTTTCACTGCTGGTTTAGGAATGACTTGTGATCTTCCCAGTGAGTTCTTGCCTTCAAATTTCGGCATTTTTGGCAATTTCGGCGATTTTGGCAATCTCGCTACTTCACTTCATCTGCACATCCACCAGCGTCTCTTTATTATCGTCGCATTCGCGGTAAAGCCAGACTCTCGGCGGGTCGGACCGATAGCCGGCTGCGATACGGTCAAGGATATCGGCCACCGTGGCGTTCTTTATTTCCACAATCATCGGCGGTGAAATGACCTTCCTGGACGTAGTGATGCGATGGAAGAAGTGAATGTGGTTCCTGCGCAAAAATGTTGTGACTTCCGGCGCACGCCATAAGGCCGCCATCACGGCGTCCGGTTCGCGATCTTCAATCACGCGAAATTCTCTGAGCTTCACCCGCAAGAGCCTGCCTTTGATGCTGCTATCTGCCACGCGCACGCCGCTGGCCGGCGACTCACGCCAGTAAATATTTTGGTATTTGGCCGATACTTCCTGCAGGGCTTTGTCCAGAGGCTCAGAGGTCACCGGCATTTGCATGCGATAGGACTCAGTTACGCCCAGCACTCCGCACTCGCCGCGCAGCATGATGCCGCCGCTACGATGTGCTGCGTTCAGGATGCGCAGCATGGCCGCACCAGCTTCCATATCACCGGCGGAAGCAGCCGGGCTGGCGGGCGTTGCGGACTTGGCAGGCGACGCATCTTTTTGAGGCGTGGGCGACGGCTTCCCGCAGCCGGAAAGCAGGACACCCAGCAAGAAGCAGAATAGCGCTGCGTTACTTTTCTTGAAAGTCTTTTGTAGCGTCATGGGCACGAAGGCTGTACGCAGGATAATGGCCCCACCAGCCCGAAAAAAGTAGCAAGTTAGCTACAAAAAACAAACCTTAAAACGTGAGGGAACATAGGAAAATCGGAGGAGAAGAACCTTTGAATCGAGCGCGTGTCAGAAAAACAATGGTTTTGATCCGCGCTCATCCGCGTTGATCCGCGGTAAAAGCTCGGTTTCATATCTGCCGCAGCATGGCGAGAGGGAAAGATGGTAAATCCGACCACTAATAAACACTGATGGCACTGATCAGCAAAAGCCCTTTGGAAATCGCCCCTGAATCAGTGTTAATCAGTTAAACCAGTGAAATCAGCGGTAAGGTTTTTTCTGACCGCTCGCGGTTACATATAGATGACGTAAGAGCTGTGCCAAAGCGCGCTGGGCAGGCTGCCCGGCTTGCGCGACGTCAAGATCACGTTGTAGTCCTGCGAAACTGGTAGTGCGTCAAGAAACTGGGGATCGCGGCTATCGGGCTGGAGGGTGGCGAGATAGCGCAGAAAATCCGCCAGATGCAGGCCGCCATCGTAACAGGAGCCGGCATAAGAGAGATCTATATTTTCAGTATTGAAGTGGCACGCCAATGACGCCGCCAAGGAGACAGCGCGCTCATAAGCCGGCGATGAAACCTGTCCGGGCTCTGGGTTGTCAAACACCAGGCGCAGGCGGCGTTCGTCTTCGCGGGTAAACTCGCGTACTTTGAGTTGTCCTGTTTTGGCTGTGGCTTTCCAATCGACAAAGCGTCCTGGGTCCTGCGGCGTGGCTTCACGTATGCGGTAAAGTTCAGTGCCGCGCCCGCGCATAAACGAGACAAAATCTCCGGTAATCATGGGTAAGACATCAAGAAAGTCGTCGGGCTCAAGCAATGATGGATAGACAACCAGGTCGCGCTCCAAAACAACTCTGCGGCTCTTGATCAGAAACGAAAACGGAAAGCGTGTGGCGACGCTGAATCCCTGCTGGCTGTAGTGCCCGCGGCGCGGAAAAGCCACTTCCAGTTCAGTGCCCGCCGTGCTTTGCGCAGCTATAAAAGTGAAATAAACGGGCCGCGTAAGGATGCGCGCCTGGACCGGAGTTGGGGCTTTGCGGCTGAGCGTGTAGTCCGGCATGCGCAGCCAGCTTTTCTTCCTGGGGAAGATGAATTCGGTCTTGCGCCATTCCCAGCCACGCCGCTGTTTCTTTTTGTCTGTTGGACTGAAAACTTTCACGGAGAATGCGGGCATCCACAGGCGCGGATTGACCAGGTTTACCCGCAGCTGTACCGGGACCTTGGCAAAAGCGTTCTTCGGGACAATGACATCCAGTTCCAGCCGGCGCAGATCTGCGGCTGACGCAAGACCGGAGCCTGCAATGGCAGCAAGCATGGCGGCCACCACGATCCAAAGAAGGTTATTCGCCGTGTTGATGGCGGCAATCCCAACGATGACCAAAACGCCGATGTAGGCCATGCCTTCGCGCGTCAGTTCGTAATCCAACGCATCCTTCATGCGGGCGGCAGCCACGCGACGCGCAAGAAAAGGCACAGTCAGCAATCCCACAATCAGAGCCAGCGACAAGGCGGTAAAAGCAAAAATAGCGGTGGCCAGCAAATTGCCGCGTTCCCGCGCCACCGACGAAAATACCGCTGCGGCGAACGCCAACCCGAGCCCAGCCACGGCCATAAAAAACCGCTGCCAGGCTTCGCGATCCACGCTCTCCAATGCCGACTTGAAGTATTGACGCATTTCTGGCTTTAGTGTGGCACAACCCGGCGGAATCCCGGTAGTGCCTAAAGTGCTTTGTAGGTCGTGCAGGTCTTCAAATTCCAGAACCAGCTGGAACTTTCCGATTTATAAATTCCAAAACCAGCCGGTTAAATTCTTCCGGCGTCTCTTCAAAGGGCAAGTGTCCTGCGCCTTGGATAACTGCGAGTTCCCCTTGAGGGAGGGCGCGGCTGAGAGGCTCGGCAGAGCGCACATCCACCGCGCCATCCCGGGCCCCCCAGATCAATAGCGACCGCGCCTTGATCTTCGGGATCGCCGATCGCAACGCATTCACGTCTTTTTCCCAGCCGCGCAAGGTGCTCAGGATATTGTTTACCCTTCCTGGCCGCATCACCTGAGAACGATACCCCTCAACTGTTCCGGCTGAAAGGCGACTGGGATCGCCATACATGCGTGCCAGCGCAATCCGATACAGAGGATGAGAAATTGGCCAAACCGCTCTTAAGAAAGCTGAGCCTAAACGTCCATTTAGGAACCGTATTCGTCCTGTGCCAAGTTGTGACCAGGGATTAACCGGAGCGACCAGCACCAGGGAGCGCACTTTTGCACTTTGGGCGGCAAAAAGCATTGCAATTGCCCCACCCCACGAGCAGCCCATAATATCCACTTCTTCAAGATTTAGGAGCTTCAGAAAGCTCGAAACGCGGTCCACCTGTGCCGGCATGGAGAAGTCCAGATAACGGGGCGCATCGTTTTCACCGTGGCCGGGCAAATCGAGCGCAAAAACTGTGTGGCGCTGGGCGAGTGCTTGCATATTTCGCCGCCAGCAGAATGAACCGCCCAGCAATCCATGCAGCAGTAGAAGCGGCCGTCCACATCCGGCGCGAGAGTAGTGGATTTGCCCGCTGTCCAGCTCCGCAATGCGCTTCTCGACCTTCATGAGCTTAGGGTTAACCATTTTCCGTTTCGGGGACTCAAATACTTGCCTGGTTTCCGTATATTACTGAACATGAACATGGATGGTAGTGTCGCAGTCGTGACTGGAGGTACCAGAGGCGTTGGCCGAGGCGTCGGACGCGAACTTGCCCGCCAGGGTGCGCGCGTCTTCATCACGGGACGGTCAGCGCCGGATCGCGAGCGTCTCGATGAAAGGATCAGCGCCATCCGTTGTGACCATCGCGTCGATACACAGGTTCAAGCGGCGTTCAATTGGATCCTCAACGAGGCCAGCGCGATCGACATCCTGGTAAACAACGTGTGGGGTGGCTACGAGGATATGGTGGAGAATGGCAATTTCACCTGGCCGAAGCCATTCTGGGACCAGCCCCTCTGGCGTTGGGACGCAATGTTCAATGCCGGAGTCCGTGCGCACTACCAAGCCAGTCAGCTTGCCGCGCCAGCAATGATTGCCCGGCGCCGGGGGCTCATCGTGAACATCTCGTTTTGGGCGGCAAAGAAGCACATCGGCAATGTCGCCTATGGCGTGTCGAAAGCTGCGACCGACAAGATGACGGAGGACATGGCAACCGAACTCAAGCCGCATGGCATAACGGTGGTTTCGCTCTATCCAGGTCTTGTCCGGACAGAAAAGATCATGGAAGCGGCAAAGTTCCTTGACTTGAGCAATTCCGAGTCCCCCGAGTTTATCGGAAGAGCCATTGCTGCTCTCGCGTCCGATCCTGATGTGCTCCGCCACACCGGAAAGGTGCTGGTGGCCGCCACTCTCGGGAAGGAATACGGCTTTACTGACATCGACGGCAAAAGCCCACATCCTCTGAGACTTGAAGATGTCTAACAGTTGCGAGATTGCACCAATTTGGGAACGTTGTTTCTGACATGTTGCCACCAAAAACCGCCATATACAAAAATCAACAGGGAAATACCAATTTCAGTATCCTTTCGGCCATAAGGTATTTATAATTTTGTAAGTTTAAGTAAATACAAGTTTTATCGGCGGAGCCGGAAAATTATATGGCATCCCAGTTGCTTCAATCTAGTTCAGCCCCAACCGCTTCAAGCTTCACGCACGGGGTGGAGAGGTTTGGAAAGCGCCGGATGCGAAAGGATTCCATAGTTCGGTTTTCTGCCATCGTGCTGGCGGTGCTCACGGTTGCTTGCGTGGTATTTGCCATCATCAATTGGCAAAAAGAATCCCAGTACACCACGCCTACTGACGGCGTTTGGTGGAAAGAGCATTCCGGCTTCCTGGTGGCCAAAGCCGTGGTTCCCAGCGGTCCGGGTGATAAAGCAGGCATCAAGGTTGGCGACAAGTTGCTGCGCGTCAACGGACTGCCTAAAGACCAGACAATCAAGAACCTGGTTGAATTTGAAAAACATCTCTATCGCAGCGGCGTGTATTCCCGCGCCACGTATCTGCTTGATCGGCAGGGCGTC
Organism: Candidatus Angelobacter sp.; assembly: GCA_049688735.1. Classification (GTDB taxonomy): domain Bacteria; phylum Acidobacteriota; class Terriglobia; order Terriglobales; family Acidobacteriaceae; genus Angelobacter. Next base: position 21,402 of record JBAVLE010000035.1, read on the forward strand.
AGCCTGGAAGTCGGGCCGGTCATCCCTGTTCCGGCTGACAACTCTCTCAAGCTTGGTCAACGTCTCATCGCTCTCATTTATCTGGGCATTGGGCTCTATGTTTTATTCCGGCGCTGGACAGCGCCCAAATCAACGCATTTTTATGTCTTCTGCCTGATTTCGTTTGTCCTGTATTCGTTTCATTACACAGGAAAGCTGAACGCCTTTGACCAGACGATCTACTGGTCCAGCATAGTTGCGTGGTTGTTGCAACCGGCATTGTTCCTGCACTTTGCGCTCACGTTCCCCAAGCCGCGCAAGCTGCTGGCCAGCCATCCGTGGACGATCTCCCTTGCCTATCTGCCGGGCGCGGCCCTGCTGGTGATGCAGATCGTAGCCGTATCGATGTTTGAGTTCACTGAGTCTCTGCGCTGGGACCTGGATCGGCTGCAGATGATCTACCAGACGGTTTATTTTGCGATTGCCGCCGTGATCCTCTGGCGCACGTACCGCAAAGCCGGCACTCCGCTGCAACAGCAGCAACTCAAGTGGATCTCCCGCGGCACTGTGCTGGCGATTGGGCCTTACACGCTTTTCTACGTTATTCCTTACATTGCCGGAGTTTTGCCTACGCCGGGGATGAAGATTTCCGTTCTATCCCTGGTCTTTCTGCCTGTGACCTGGGGCTACGCCATTGTCCGCTATCGATTAATGGACGTTGACATTGTCTTTAAGCGTGGCGTTGCTTATACGCTGGCCACGGCAGCCATCGTGGTGGCGTACTTTGTCGGTATCGGCAGCCTTGCCGGCTCAATAACCACTAAGTATCCAGGCACTGGGACCTCGGGCCTCATCGCGCTCATTATCATTACTGCGCTGATTTTTGAGCCGCTCAAGAACTGGATTCAGGTTCGCGTTGACCGCTTCTTCTACCGCAAACGCTATGACTATCGCCGCACTTTGATCGAGTTTGGCCGCGAGCTCAGCTCTGAAACCGATCTGCACGCCATGCTGGCCTCCGTCATCGACAGGCTCTCGCGCACGTTGCTGGTTGATCGCATTGCCATCTTCCTGGCCACCGACGCCGAAGCCAACGAATTCGTAATGGAAAAGTCTTTCGGCATCAGCTATTCCGGTTCGCTCGATCTCAGCTTCCTGGTGGTGGAACGTCCGGAACAGTATGCCGGGCACATCTTCTTTGACAACACGCGCAAAGCCCTGCAGGAAAGCGTGACCGCGCGTGAAACCATTGCCAAGCTGAACTTGAATTACTACATCCCCTGCACCGTGCAGGGCCGCACCATCGCCGTTCTGGGCTTTGGCAAGACCGTCAGCGGTGACTTCCTGTCCAGTGAAGATGTTGAGCTTCTGGAAACTCTGGCTGGATATATCGGCATCGCCATTCAGAATGCCCGCCTCTACGCTTCACTGGAGCAAAAGGCCTCTGAGTACGAACGCCTGAAAGATTTCAATGAGAACATTGTTGAATCCATCAGCGTGGGTGTGCTGGCCGTTGACCTGGAAGATCGTGTGGAATCCTGGAACTCTCAGATGGAAGTCATGTACGCGCAGCCACGTTCGCTTGTTCTCGGCGAAAAACTGAGCGAAGTCTTTCCTCCATCTTTCATGGAAGAGTTCTACCGCGTGCGCCAGAATCCGGGCATCCACAATCTTTACAAATTCCGGCTTCACACTCCGGCCGGCGATACGCGTGTCGCCAATATCGCCATTGCGCCTCTGGTAACGCGCAAGTTCAGCGTGATCGGCCGCCTCATCATCGTTGACGACATCACCGAACGCATCGAACTGGAATCGCAGCTTACGCAGGCGGAAAAGC